>JAPLON010000085.1:3460-6473 GCA_026400695.1 Pseudomonadota bacterium | reverse complement strand
GCTTATCGAGTTCAGGGTTAATTCCCCTAAAGCCTGTTGCAATGCGTTCCAAAATTCCTTTGCTACAGCTGGTGGAATTACTACTGTTCTTATAAGCTTCAATGGATTCTAAAACAAATCCATTAACCCAGTGTTCCATTTTATCTTCATGAAATGTTTGGATAAAAGTTATAGCGACACTTAGTTTATGTTCGTAATCAACGTCACTTTCTAAACGATGTAGTGCTGCTTGCGTTGCTAACTCTTTTTGTTCAGTAGGGATAAATTTCTCAATTGCTTGTTCTATGGTAAGCCTAGCATTATCGTAAGTTATTATATTTACATCCTTAAGTTTAACATTAATATTGTCCCATACCGCATCGATTAACTTAACAGGTTTTGCTGTCTCAGTAGAAGAATCTGATGCTTCGTTAGCAGTTACTTGTGTGTTCGTGTAATTATGAATTTCATATGCCATACCTCTATGCGGTCCAGCTTGAGTTTGCCGTTCTTCTTCTGGTACGTGTGGGGTAAGAATGCGAATAATTTCCATATAACTATTGGCAACTGCTTCACGATACGCATCAATAATGCCATATTGGTTTGGTCTAAATTCCCCATCAGTGCGGTTAAGTAAAAACTCAACCATGGCTAGCTGATTGTTGCTAGAAGCGCTAAGTAGTGCCCAATTAATAACGAGCTTAGATGCTTGTGGTTGCTCTTTCCAATTTAATAAGAACTCAACCATATTTTTTTTGCCATAAAAAGCTGCACTTTTTATTGCTGTATTGATACCTTCTTGGCTAGGTCTTAATTGTATTGGGCGATTAAGTAAAAACTCAACCATTGTTAGTTGTTCATTCATAGCAGCAAATCGTAATGCTCTATTTTGGCTATACTTTAGTTTTTGGGTAAGTAAGAAGGCAACTAAAGCTTGCTTACCACTTGCAGCTGCAACCTCCAATTTATGCATAACATCTTGAATAATCTTTTTTTTAGCTTTTTTAGATTTTTGATTGTCTGTGTTTTTGCTAAATAATTGCCAATTAATAGTCGAATCTTTTCTTAAACATTCTATTTCATATATTTCCTCTTTAGTTGCTGTATAAATAGCAGGGCCTGGTTTTGTCGTAAGGGGTGCTACTAAAATCTCAGATAATAGAATTGCTTCTGACTGCTCATGGTCAGTGGCACAAATTTGCATTGCTAGTGTGATAAATATAGACAGTCTTTTTATTAGGTATTTGTTCTTCATAAAACAATAAAAATAATGGATATATTTTATTGTAACTATGTTTCGTTAATAAACAGTTAAATATAGGTAATATGATTCCACATCAAAATGATAAATAGTGTATTGTTGTAAAATAAAACAATTGATATTATCAATAAAAATATACTGATTGTGAATAAAATGATTTTTAAACTTTTTACCTTAACGATTTTTTTGTTATTCCTAAATTTTTCGGTAGACGGTGCTAGCAAGCCTGAGGCTCAATCTAATAATAAAGTATCAACAATTGATTTAATTTTAATTGAAAAAGCAAAGCGAAAAATGAGCCTTTTGTACAAAGGTAAGGTTATCAAAACCTATAAGGTTGCCCTGGGGTTTGAGCCACTTGGCCACAAACAACAAGAAGGAGATGGCAAAACACCGGAAGGCATTTACTCAATTTCCTATAAAAATGCTGGTGGGCAGTTTCATAAAGCCCTTAAAGTTTCGTACCCTAATAAAAAGGATCAAGCCAATGCGCGCAAGCTTGGGGTTTCACCAGGGGATTTTATTATGATTCATGGTTTGGGAAAATCATTTAGTTGGCTTGGAAAAGCGCATGTGCTTAAAGACTGGACCCTTGGTTGCGTTGCTGTTACCGATGCTGAAATAGATGAGGTTTATAAGCTAACCTCAGTTGGTACAAAAGTTGAGATAAGGCCGTAATTAGCCAAGCTGTTATACAAGGCAGTACATAAATTTTAATATATGTATTTAATCATTTTTTAATGTATATTGAGATATATTGATATTTAAGAACAGTTCTTCAGATATTACTTCAAGGCATCCACTTAAAGCCCAAAAGGATGCTAATGGCGAAGCTTTATCTGCTACAAGGTTGGAGCCAAGGCGGGTGGCCGCGGGGGTGAGGGATGGAACTGTATACCATCAAAAGATGAATCATTCGTTAATTTTTATGAAAAAATTTACCCATTGCAATGCAATTATATCGCAAGATTATTGATTTTAGGTGTTTTTCATGACAATATACCTTAAACAAAAAGTCTGAATTTATAATGATATTAGTTACCGGTTGTGCGGGATTTATTGGTTTTCATGTTGTTACTGAGCTGTTGAAGCGGGGCCACAGCGTTGTTGGTATTGATAATTTGAATGAATACTATGACCCAACTTTAAAACAAGCACGTTTGACTCAGTTACAAAATAACAAGAAATTCAAATTTTATAAAATTGATATTATCGATAGATCATCTGTTTCAAAATTAGCCCAAGACCACTCTGAAATTAGCCATGTAGTTCATTTGGCGGCCCAGGCAGGGGTGCGCTATTCTTTAGAAAATCCCCATGCCTATGTTGATTCAAATGTTACTGGGCAACTAAACATGCTTGAGCTTTGTAAAACTTTACCGTCTTTGAAGCACTTTGTTTATGCTAGTACTTCATCGGTTTATGGGGCGAATACGAAAATGCCATTTAGTGTGGAGGATCGTACAGACCAACCAATTTCATTGTATGCTGCTACCAAAAAATCTTGCGAATTGATGACCCATGCCTACAGCCATTTGTTTGAAATTCCAACGACCGGCCTGAGGTTTTTTACAGTTTATGGGCCATGGGGTCGTCCAGATATGTCAGCCTTTATTTTCGCTAATGCAATTTTAAATAATCAACCAATGCCTGTGTTTAACAATGGTAACATGCGGCGTAATTTTACATATATTGATGACATTGTCAGCGGAATTTTGGGATGCTTAGTTAAGCCACCTCAAGGTGAAAAACCTTATGCTTTATATAACATTG
>JAPLON010000085.1:0-3384 GCA_026400695.1 Pseudomonadota bacterium | reverse complement strand
GTAACGATAAATCAGAAGAGTTGATGTACTTTATAGATGTTTTAGAAGCAAATTTAGGGAAAAAGGGTGTGCGAAGTCTAATGCCGATGCAACCTGGGGACGTGAAAGAAACTATTGCTGATATCACAGCAACTCGCCAAAATTTTGGTTTTGAACCTAAAACCAACATAGAAGAAGGGTTAAAGAATTTTGTTATTTGGTACAAAGAATATTATGGAACCTAAAATTGCGGTTATTGGTCTTGGTTATGTAGGGCTGCCCTTAGCGGTAGCTTTGTCACGTAGTTACTCTGTTGTTGGTTTTGATATTTCTGAACACCGGGTACGTGAGCTAAAAGAAGGCCATGATCGCACACACGAAATTGAATCGGATGTCTTAAAAAAGAGCAGCTTACAGGTATCTACAGATCCTAATATTTTGATGGATTGTGGTGTTTTCATTGTAACGGTACCAACTCCAGTAGATGCTAATAATCAACCAGACCTAGAGCCTTTAAGTTCTGCTTCTACAATTTTGGGTGGATTCATTCATAAAGGAAGCATTGTTGTTTTTGAAAGCACAGTGTACCCAGGGGTTACGGAAGATTTTTGTGGACCAATTTTAGAAAAGGTATCTGGCCTTAAGGCTGGCCATGACTTTTTCCTAGGTTATTCTCCTGAGCGTATTAACCCTGGTGATAAGGTTCACACGGTTGATAAAATTACCAAAGTTGTGGCAGCGCAAACTCCTGAAGTAGCGCAAAAACTAGCGCAAATTTATGGCAAAATGAACAACAACAATATATTCATTGCTAAAACAATTAAAGCGGCTGAGGCAGCCAAGGTAATTGAAAATACTCAGCGCGATATTAACATCGCTTTTATGAATGAAATAGCTATGATATTTGCGAAAATGAATATTTCAATTCATGATGTTTTGGATGCTGCCAGTACTAAATGGAATTTTTTAAAGTTTAGCCCTGGTCTTGTTGGTGGTCATTGTATTGGGGTTGATCCTTATTACTTGGCAACCGCCTCAAAGTCTTTAGGTCATAACCCACAAATAATTTTAGCGGGGCGTGAGATTAACGAATCAATGGCAAATGAACTGGCTGATTTGATTACCCAAAGAGTTGGTAAGCCATTACGTTTATTGGTACTAGGACTAACTTTCAAAGAGAATGTGCCAGATTTACGTAATACCAAGGTAGTGGATTTAATTGAGGCCTTAAAAAAGCGCGGCCATGTGGTTGATGTACACGATTCATGCGCAGACCCAGAAGAAGCAAAGCGATTTTTTAATTACCATCTTGTGCCAGCTTTAACCATAAAAGAAACCTATGACGGGGTTATTGGTGCTGTTATGCACGATGCTTACTGTCAGTTTTCTAACGCAGATTTCCAACGGTTTTTAAAACCAAAAGGTTGGATTTTTGACCTGAAAGCGGTTTGGCGCAAGCAGCCACCAGCAGGGTTCAATTACTGGACTTTGTGAAAGAATTTGCGCACAGCTTTACGGGCGCTATACCCAAAAGATTTCAAGAGTTGGGCAGGCGATCGAAATCTGTGGCCCGGAATGTACCTTTTGTACATGAGGACCAAAGATTGAGATGATCAACGAACCCAAAGGCTTGAAATATGAAGGGTATATAGTTCAAAATTAATCTTTTATTAACAATAAGTAAGTACATTGTAAGTATGCAAAGCTTACAACGAGTACCTTTAATATGCATAACAATTCTTTCAAATCTTGGTCATTCACATTGGCTCTTCTTTTAGCCTCATCTTGTTTGGAAGCGGCTTCGCAGTTTGCTACTAAACAAGATTCACCACCTAATACTACAGTTAGTGGGCTAGATAAAATTAGCTTTTATATTGCGGTGTTGAATGGCAGAGTTGGATACGATGATAAGACAGGACGCGCTTTTCTGGAAAAACATGCCGCTGCTGGTGACCAAGATGCACAAGAGTGTCTCTATACTGCGGCAGTAGAGGGCAAGCTTGGATTTGATAATAATACAGGGCGCAAATATCTGGAAGAACATGCCGCTGCTGGTGACAAAGAAGCACAAAGTCAGCTTTATCATGCTGCTATGCATGACAAACTTGGATTTACCGAAGAGACAGGAATAGACTATATTATTGGACACGCAACTGCTGGTAATAAAGATGCACAAGACACTCTAACAATGCTATCAAATCTATCAAGGATATCGGAAAACGAAAGAAAAAAAATTCGTAAAGCGCTAGATCAATGTAATCAAAAGGGCGGGTGATTGATCAACCAAGAATTTATTCATGAAGAAGATATAGTGCGAAAATAGATTCAGCCGCTGTCAGGATTTAATTACTGGACTTTGTGAAAGAGTTTGCGCATAGCTTTACGAGGGCTATAATTCAAAGTTAATCTTTTATTAAAAATAAGTCAGTACATTGTAAGTATCTAAAACTTACAACTAGTACCTTATGAAAATAGCTGTATTCCTTATTTTTACATATTTGTGTGGTTTCGTTTATGGTTCTACAGAGGCCAGTCCAGCTCCTGTGGATGATTACTTAGATAAGTTAAAAGCGGCAATAGGACCAAAAGATCCGGGAGAGCTTGCATATTTAGATCTTCGTAAAATACCTGGTGATAATGCTCAATTGCTTCCATTTAAAGAGAGGTACATTTTTTTGAATGGAACATCTGTTGTAGAGTGTACTTCAGAGGCCTTACTTAAAGAGTACATTCTGGGACATATGGGGTTGGCAGAACGTTCTAGCTATAAAGTAACTGATGTAGCCAAAGCTATTGCACAACAAAGAATATCAGTACGTCGTATTAAACTACTTATGGCTCATTGGCTAGAAAATGAAAAGCATAGATTTGTTAAAGGGGTAGGGTGTTCTCATTCTATTGCCGAGCATAGGGATAGAGTAAAAACGAGTAGTGTTTTTGGATTGTATGAACGTGAAATCTTTTTGCAGTCTTGTAGACCTAGGGGATTGGTTGATGACCTTTTAACACTTTTACTAGCAGAGAGTTTAGTTGATGTGTTATTAAGAACAGCGCCAGCACCTTCAGCAGCAGCAGCTGCTGCTAGCGTTCCTGAGGTTTCACCGGCAGTTTCAAAAGATGGTGAAAAAAAAGCAAGAGCAAGAGCAAAAAGGGCGGAGGAACGCAAAAAATATAGAAAAAGAAGGTCTAAGAGATTGGCTGATGCTAAGGTTGCCAAAGCTGCATCTGGATCTGGTGATGGAGTTGATGAGGTTTGTGCCGCTAAAATGGTTGCAGCTACTCTTGCAGCAGTTGCAACTACAGAAGACGATCAAGCTTCAGAAAGTGACGATGGCGAAACTGTACCGGCTGCAGCAGCATCGGATGGGGAAGATAATGTTCCAGTTGTTGTTTCTTCTTCACAGC
>JAPLON010000077.1:1305-5818 GCA_026400695.1 Pseudomonadota bacterium | reverse complement strand
CCTCATCCTCTAGCACCAAGGACAAACGTGAGCAAGTTCCCGCTGAAATATTTTCTCTAGGAGAAATTCGTAGTACAGATGCAGCTAGCACTGTTAATAAATTAAAGGAAGAGTTGGCGTACACTGAACAATGCCTGCACGCAGCAACGTTAAACGCTATGTCCCTTCTCTATTTCAAAAAAATACTAGAATCAAGAAGCGGTAACGGTTGTCCAGAAAATTACGATATAACAATATATTTACCTCGCTTTTTAACCACCTTTTTTTATCCTTCCTATCTAAGGAGCGCAGAAAACCACAGAGAAGAATTATACGAATTAAGTTTAAGTATTTATGGAAATAAATTACTAAATTTTGAATTAATTGATCATTATGCTACTGTAGACCATGAACAATCTTGCATTATTTATAAGCTAGACGGGCACACAATAAAGAGAATAAGCGCAACTCAACGTGAAGAACGCATTATAAACATAAACGAAAAATGTTCACTTTTGTGCAAAGAATTAACCGCCTATTGTGTACCACAAATACTACGTGATTTTTTCAAAGCTAATGCTCCCATTCTTTACAAAGAAGTTGAAAATTTAAGCAAATATTCAACTGGGCGTTTAGGAGGGGTCGCTCTGTATTATGATGGGTATACCATTAACGCTGCATTGGGACGTAAAGGATTGGCTGCCGAAGGTGATGATCCAGATATACATGTTGAAAGAGAATTAAGCAGCAAATTACTAAGTACTTTTGCACATGGCAGACAAAATACGGGTCACCTTTTTGTGTATTGCCAATATGCCCCTTGCAACAAAGTAAAAGATAGTGGAAAAATACCCTGTCTACAGTTTTATCATAACCTCGTTCAGGAAAATCCTGGATTAAACGTAACGGTTTTTTTTCATAAGCCCTTTAAAACTGGGGGTGATTTTTGGAGCCGAAACCCACATTTAACTCTGTTTGATCTATCAACAAATATCCAAGTCACAGAACTACTTACTATAAATTTATCGTTATTAACGAGTGGAGCTCCAGCGCAATTACAACGAGCAAGATCTGATGAAATCGTAGACTGTTTGCTGCGAATACCTTCAGAAAGCCTGCCATATATAGTAAAAAAAATGAAAATATCAGTCGAAAGACGTGAGAGGATTCAAAAAAATGTATTAGAAGTAAAAGCGCAGAGAGAAAAAGAGAAAAAAAAGCACCTTAGCAAAAGAAGAAAAATGCGATCAAGAGAAAAGTAGGAAAACAAGGTGAGCAAGCTTGTAACTTGCTCACCATATGCATTTAAGAACAACCGCTCGTTGAACCACAGGTAACGCACTTTAAGCAAGTGCCGTTACGCACCATGGTAAAGTTACCGCATTCCCCACAGGCATCACCCGCGTAGCCTTGTAATTTAGCTTGTTTTGAAGCCGAGGCTGATGAATAAGAAACCACATTAGTTACACCATAAGTGCCAGTTGCCTTTTCCACGTGGTGTTCTACCCCATGCATTGATGTTGTTTCATCAAAAACTGATGTTGCTTCTACCATTAGTGTCTCAGGTTGGTCTTCATGACGGTTAACCATGTAGTCGCTGCGATCACCAATTGTATCGGGGGTCAAATCACTTGGCTGAACATGCGCCAGGTCATTACGGCTTAGGTAATTAATTGCCAAATCACGGAAAATATAATCCAAAATTGAAGTAGCAATTTTTACCCAATCATTACCCTCAACCATGCCAGATGGTTCAAAACGCGTAAATGTAAAGGCTTCAACATATTCCTCTAATGGAACGCCATATTGCAAACCGATAGAGATTGCCATCGCAAAGTTATGCATTAGCGACCGGAACGATGCGCCCTCTTTATGCATATCAATGAAAATCTCACCAAGTTTTCCATCAACATATTCACCTGTACGCAAATAAATTTTATGCCCACCAACAACCGCTTTTTGAGTATACCCACCACGGCGGTTCGGCAATTTTTGACGTTTCGATTCATAGATTACTTTTTCTATAATTCTCTCAACAATTTTTTCAGCAACCACTTGGGCTTTTTGCTGTTGCGGCATTTCAGAAATTTCTTCAGCTTCTTCAGTATCAATATTCAAGCTACTAAGTGGTTGTGAAAGCTTAGAACCATCACGGTACAAAGCATTCGCCTTCAAACACAATCGCCATGACTTCATATACGCCTTCAAGCAATCTTCAATATTTGCTTGGTTAGGCATGTTAATAGTCTTAGATATGGCTCCACTAATAAACGGTTGCACCGCTGCCATCATTTCGATATGGCTATCAAATGAAAGGAAGCGCTTGCCAATACGCCCGCAAGGATTAGCACAATCGAAAATTGGCAAATGCTCAATTTTTAAGTGTGGAGCTCCCTCTAAGGTCATTAACCCACAGCAATAGTTGTTAGCTAATTCAATTTCTTGAACACTAAAGCCAAGGTGAATTAGCATATCAAAAGCTGGATCTGATAACTGCGCATCAGTTAAACCAAGAATATTTTTGCAAAAATCTTCACCAAGTGTGTACCGGTTAAATACAAACTTAATATCAAAAGCCGCCTTTAATACTCCAGCTAGAGCAGTTAATTCTTTATCGGTAAAACCTTTAGCTTTTAAAGTTAAAGCATTAATACCAGGTGCATTTTCAAGGGATCCATGCCCTACTGCGTAATTAACAATTTCTTCCATTTGAGAGGGAGTATAACCAAGTCCCTCTAAAGCTTTTGGCACCATTTGATTGATAATTTTAAAGTACCCACCACCAGCAAGTTTTTTAAATTTCACCAAAGCAAAATCTGGCTCAACCCCAGTTGTATCGCAATCCATTACTAAGCCAATTGTACCTGTCGGTGCAATCACAGTGGTTTGAGCATTACGGTAACCAAACTGTTCACCATAAGTTACGGCATCATCCCATGCTTGGCACGAAGCCTCAATCAAACCAGGAATTCTACAATCACTAGCTCGCAATGGCACTGGTAAAATTGATAACTCTTCATAACCGCCAGTATCGCCATAGGCAGCACGACGGTGGTTACGCATAACCTTAAGCATAGGCTCTTTATTGCGTGCATAACCTGGAAAAGCACCAAGCTCTTTAGCCATAAGTGCCGATGTCCGGTAACTCACCCCAGTTAAAACTGCTGCAAGAGCACCACCTATACAACGCCCTTCAGGGCTATCATAGGCAATTCCCATGGCCATCAATAGACCGCCAAGGTTAGCATAGCCCAAACCTAATGTACGGAAATCGTATGATAGTTGCGCAATAGAGCGTGATGGAAATTGTGCCATAAGTACTGCAATTTCCAAAACGATAGTCCAAAGGGTAATGCTGTGCTCATAAGCAGCAATATCAAATACGCCATTTTTATACAATGTGGCCAAGTTAATAGATGCTAGGTTACATGCCGTATCATCTAAAAACATGTACTCTGAACATGGGTTTGAAGCGTTAATACGACCACTATTAGGACATGTATGCCATTCATTAATGGTTGTATCAAACTGAATACCTGGATCAGCGCAAGCCCAAGCAGCATAACCTACTTTATCCCACAATTCCTTAGCTGGAATTTTCTGTAGAGATTTTCCTGTAGTTCTAGAAGTTAAGTTCCATTCTTTATCTTCTAAAACACTTTCTAAAAATTCATTCGTTACGCGCACAGTGTTATTGGAATTTTGGCCAGATACGGTTCCGTAAGCTTCACTATCCCAATCAGTATCATAAGATTTAAATGGAAAATCTGTATAACCAAGCTCTGCCATTTGCATAGCGCGCTTAATATAATTTTCTGGAACCAAGGAATTACGAGCTGCACGTACAGCAGATTTTAAGCCTGGATTAGTTTTTGGATCAAAACGATCAGCTTCTTTCAGGTCATTATTAACACATGCTGAAATAATTTCATTAAGGTGTTTTTGGTTTAGCTTTGAGCCAGTTACTAGTGCTGCAACTTTTTGTTCTTCAACAACTTTCCAATCAATGAAATTAATCACATCTGGATGATCAATATCAAGCACCACCATTTTAGCAGCACGGCGTGTTGTACCGCCTGATTTTATAGCACCAGCAGAACGGTCACCTATGCGCAAAAAGCTCATCAATCCTGATGATACTCCACCACCTGATAATTTTTCACCAAATCCGCGTAAATTTGAAAAGTTAGAACCAGTACCTGAACCGTATTTAAATAGGCGTGCTTCACGCACCCAAAGGTCCATAATTCCACCATCACCTACCAAATCATCCTTTACAGACTGAATGAAGCACGCATGTGGTTGTGGACGTTCGTATGCAGAAGTCGATTGCTTTAATTGTCCTGTTTTCTCATCCACAAAAAAGTGTCCTTGGGCAGGACCATCAATGCCGTATGCCCAGTAAAGACCTGTGTTAAACCATTGGGGAGAATTGGGTGCTGCAACCTGGTTGCACAACATGTATTGCATTTCATCATAAAACGCTAATGCATCAACCTCTGAATCAAAATAACCATTTTTCCAACCCCAGTAG
>JAPLON010000077.1:0-1291 GCA_026400695.1 Pseudomonadota bacterium | reverse complement strand
GCTAGACGGCTAAATACTTCTTTAGCTGATTTTTCACCACGGATAGTTGTACCAGTTTTAGCCTTACGCCTTTGTAGCCACAAAGGTACACCATCTTCCTTAACTGGCACTTGCTCATCTGGCACACCTGCTTTACGGAAATATTTTTGAGCGATCACATCACAAGCAACCTGCGACCAATGCGCTGGCATCTCAATATTTTCCTGGCGAAATACCACTGATCCATCAGGGTTTTTAATCTCGCTAGCTGTAAACCTAAATTCAATGCCTTCATACGGAGAAAGGCCTGCAACCGTAAAACGACGGTGTATTTTCATTAAAAACCCCTTAAACTGCAAAATGAAACGAGCATAGATAACTATCTATAACTCTTCTCAATACTATGCAAAAATAGTTGAATTTCAAGACTTGAATTTCACAAAAAAGATGTGTAAGCAAACTTGATGGGGTAACAAAAATACGCATTAAAAAATCAAAGCAACCAAGGACAGTTAATTATGGAAATATTTATTAAAATTTTATGCCTTGTTTTGGCTGTTGTATTACACGAATTGAGTCATGGCCTAGCTGCATACAGCTTTGGCGACACCACAGCAAAACAAATGGGACGTTTAAGTTTAAATCCCATCAAACATATTGACCCACTTGGTTCTATTATTTTGCCATTTTTACTTTTTATAACAAATGCACCATTTCTAATTGGTTGGGCAAAACCAGTTCCTGTGAATTTTTCAAGGCTTCACCCCAAAACTTTGGGAACATTCTTAGTGGCATTTGCTGGACCAATGATGAATATTTTTCTAGCCATCATCGCTAGCATCCTATGGAAAATAGGAATCTTACCAGCAAATATTGCAACCATGGCTGTACAAATAAATGTGATCTTAGCAGCATTTAATATGTTGCCTATTTTACCACTTGATGGCGGACGCATGATTACTTGCTTTTTACCGCAAAATCATCCTATTTTTCTTTTCTTCGAGCGCTTTGGTATGATCATTATCATTGGCTCTTTAGTACTATTTAAAACTCAAGTTCATGGGGCAATTTTATTTTTAGCTAATATGATCTTAGCTTTTTTGAATATGCTTGTTTAATTCAATTACTGTATGGTACATATACTTTCATCATCATCTGAATCTTCTGAATCTGTAGCGCCACATTCTTCTAGTGCCAGCACTAATTCTTTCGAAATTGTTTTAGACAAGTACCTTACAACATCTTCTTTTTTTTCACTTTCAGCCGCCTCAATCGCCTCCTTTATTCCATTAAAGTTGGGAACCACCCCTTC
>JAPLON010000051.1 GCA_026400695.1 Pseudomonadota bacterium | reverse complement strand
GCTACCAAAAAGCGAATTTAATCGATCTATTGCTACTACTTCAACTTCATCAACGTACTCACAACCGCCGTAATACCTACGCCCAGCGTAACCTTCAGCGTATTTGTTTGTAAGAATAGACCCTTGTGCCGCTAAAACAGCACTACTAACAATGTTTTCAGAAGCAATTAATTCAATCTGAGTTTGCTGACGCAGCAGCTCTTTTTGAATTGCACTAAAAATTAAAGAATCTTGAAATTGATTGAAAGCAGCACCTCTTAAAAAAAATTGATGGTGCCGTTGGGGAGAATCGAACTCACGACCTCACCCTTACCAAGGGTGTGCTCTACCACTGAGCCACAACGGCGATTATTTATTTATAGCTTGCAACAAAAGTTTTGGCAACAGATTAGCTATGTAATTATTATCCAAAATTAACTGGATATTAATACTTTAAATACAGAATAAAGAATGTAAGTTTCATCTTATTAATGTATTTATATTTGGAGATAGAATATGTCAAAACTTATTATACTGCTATGCAGTGCACTTAGTGCCTTTGGAAGCGAAGCATCAAAAGAAGCAGGCGATTTAACTTCAGCTATGTTGGAGGATACGCCAGCTGCTCCTTTGTTAGGGCCAGTACCTTCAACTACGTTGGATAATGTGCCTGAATTTTTTTTAAGGCCACCACCATTACGCAGACAAACAAGAGAGCTTGATCCAGAAACCATAGATTATGTCATAAACAATCATACCTTAAAGTGGAAACTAATAACTATGGTTCGTTATGTGGGCACAAATGGTATAACTGAGCAACGAGTTATAGACTTAATTAAAAGTAATCCTGGAAATTCAAACCCTTATTCAGACTCTCATCAAGCACACATAATAGCTTTAGCTTGCCGAGTTGGTCATACAAATATAGTGTCTGCAATTATTGAAAGTAATCCAGAGGCATTAAATTGTAATAACTCAAGCTACACTCCATTAGGTGAAGCGATTGATCATGACCAAATGGACGTAGCACAGTTTTTACGTGAAAAAGGCGCGATTGAAACTAGAATAAACATAAATGAGAGCGAGTTGGATATAAATAAATATGGATATCTAAATCGAGAATATCAATTTTTACGTGCAGATGATAGTGATAGTGATGATGATAGTGTGAAAACTGAAGTAATTGAAAGTACGGAAAACACAAAAGAGCCTGAAGATAATAAAGATACGTCTACCATCACTCCTGAACAACCTGAAGATGAAGGTAAATCTTAATAAATAAGTCTAATTCATAAAATCCCCTCCTCACTACAACATAGTGATGGAGGGAATATGTTCTAATTTTTGTTACTCAGACCACATAGTAAATTGTTAAAAAACGCTACATATTAACCCCTTGTTAACTGATTCGTGCTAGTTTTAACTTATGATATCACTGGCAGCATAGTTAAGAATGGAGTTATATATGTTAAAATCAACAATGATAGTGTTTGTATTTTTTTGCACCTTAACAAACCTCACACCCACCACAATTTTAGATCAGAGTGAAACACTTACAACCACCCCTATTAGAAAAAAAACCAAAGAACTTTGTGATGAAACAATTACCTGTTTTCTTGATAATCCATCTTTGGCAAAAAAACTGGAAAAAATAGTTGAAAATGTTGGTTTAGAAAAGATTGATGAAGAACGAATCTTTAGCATGACAAAAACAAAAGACGACCAAACCAAACTTTACTTAAGTCATGCTGAAGCTGCCCTAATAGTTTCAGCACTTAAACTTGGTTTAACAAACACCATTGCCACAATGCAGCAATACAAAAAGAATGGCACAACGGAAAACTCTACCTCAATTAGGGAAATTGACGTTAAATTAGCTCATGCTTTTTGATAAACATCTATTACAGAACGCAACATACTAAGAGCTTCATCATAAGGGCGTTGAAAACAATTACGCCCAATGATTGAACCAAAGCCGCCACCATTGCTTATGACCTCAGCGTCCCTGATTATTTCCTTAGCGTCCTTCATTTCCATGCCAGAAAATATGACCATACGTTTTCCATTAAAACAGCTACGCACAACAACTCTTACGCGGTCTTCCATAGTTTTTATGGCTATTGCATTAGTTTCAAATGATTTTTTGATTTCCGAATGTTCTAAGTGATCAGTAGGTAATTTCACCTTAATGATGTGTGCTCCTAAAAGTGCGGCCATATGTGCCCCGTATGAAATTACATCAATAGCACGCTCACCATTTTTGGATAAATTTCCACGTGGATAAGACCAGACAACAACTCCAAGCCCAACAGCTTTCGCTTCTGCAGCTATGTCACGCAATTCTTCAAATTGGTCAAGGCTGGCATCAGATCCAGGATAAATTGTAAAACCTATAGCACTACAACCTAAACGCAATGCATCATCAATACTGGCTGTAATTGCCTGATCAGGTGCGGTACCACCACCAATCAAACTATTAGAACTATTGATTTTTAAGATAGTAGGAATCTGGCCGAAAAACTTACCAGCCCCTGCTTCCAACCACCCCAGAGGACCAGCATAGGCAGAAAGCCCAGCATCAATTGCTAACTTATATGGATAATGCGGATCATAAGCAGGAGTGTACGGCGAAAACGAACGATCAGGTCCATGTTCAAAGCCTTGATCCATAGCCAGAATTACTAGTTTTCCAGTGCCACCAACGCGACCATTCATCAAAATTTTAGCTAAATTTGATTTAGTGCCAGGATTATCCGTTTCATAACAACTTAAAATTTTTTGAACTTTTCTTGAAATACGCACTAGTGATCCTTCCAACTACTTAATTAGCTAATCGTAACGCAAATTTTTGGATCAGTGAATCTGATTTGTGGCTAATTAATTAATCTTCTGTTATAAAAACGGTAATCCCTAAGAGCAATACTTTGTATGAAAGCAAAACTACCCACTTATTTATGTTTGTTTATAATTTTATTTTTAGCTGGCTGTAGCTCTAACAACGATGATTTGCTGTACAGTAAAAAACCAGCTTTTTATACCTACATTATAGGTGATATTGACAGCCCCAATAGCCAAATTGAAAAAGATGCTGATGTTTTTATAGCACCAGCCAGTTGCCAAAAAATTGTCACTACATTGCTTGCATATAAAACCTTAGGCAACGATTTTTGCTATCAAACAAAACTATGGGTAATCAAAAAAAATAACCAAATCGAAGATGTTATAATCGAATTCAGTGGTGACCCAACTCTAAAATCAGAAGATCTGCTTAAGCTTTTAGAGCCATTAGAAAGTATTCATATAAATGGAAAAATTATATTAGATAACTCAGCATTTAATACCCCACCACAATCACCTAACCGTATGATCGATGATATTGGCACATGGTATGCCCAGCCAGTATCCGCCATGAACCTAGATGAAAACTTGGTATCAATAACCGTTACACCTAGCACTTTATTTAAACCAGCGGTTATTACTAATGATGCAGGATACTTCTTAGTAAGCGGCATTACAACTGACTTTAAAAAATCAAACCTAAAATTAGTTTGTGAAGGTGAAAAATTAAAAGCCGAAGGTACAATTAACATAACAGATAAACCTGTGGAATTAACTATATCTCCAATCGATATTGATGGCTTTGTTTTAAATAAGATCAGGCAAATATTAAAGGCAAAAAAAATAACTGGAAAAGTTGTTATTGCAAATGTCAAAGAATTAAAAGAAAAAGCAGAACTGCTTGCTACCCATAAATCACAACCTATTGCCGTATTTTTGCCACCTGCCTTACAGTGCTCAGACAACTTTGTTTTTGATAGTTTGTATTTAACGATTATCCACTCTCAAGATGCCGCTTCCATAAAAAAATGGGAAGAAGGCGATAAAATCATCAAGGCCCTTATCAAACAGCATTTTGGCATTGCCATGGAAAAAGCACTGTTTATAGATGGTTCAGGATTATCACGTTACAATCGCGTACAACCACGTCAACTTTTTGAATTGCTCCAAAATGGATTCGCCGTAAAAGAATTTGTTAATGCCCTGCCCTTCCCAACCCAACCTAAAAGCAATCTTGCAAAACGATTAACTCTTCCAGCGCACATTAGGGCCAAAACTGGCAGTATGTCAGGAATT
>JAPLON010000128.1 GCA_026400695.1 Pseudomonadota bacterium | reverse complement strand
CCCATTTCATGGATTCCTTTTCCTGGCGTACCATCACCATCATGGCCCTTCACATCTTTCACACCTGCTGCAGTTAACATTTCAATGGCAAGATCCCAGTAAGAGCTAGCTAAATACTCTCCATCTGCCTTTAATTCGACTATCGTGCCTGGTTTAACTTTTTTCAAACCTTCAAATATGCAAGCATCTTCAGGAACATAACCAAACTGAAAAAATTCACAAGCAGAGTTGTTATTAAGTTTTTTTTCAAAAGCCGGGTGTGGCATTAAGCTTTTAGGTTGCGATCCAAATAACCAAACATTGTTCATGTACCCAAAATAAAGAGGTTTTATACCAACACGATCTCTTACCAGTGAAAGGGTACAATTATGCTTATCCCAAACTGCAAAAGCAAACATACCAATAAATAACTTAACTGAAGCCTCAATGCCCCAAGCATCAAATGCAGCTAACATAACTTCAGTATCGCTGTGCCCCTTAAAAGGTATGTTGGCAAGATTTGACTTTAACTCATCACTATTAAAAATTTCACCATTATATACCATCACATAACGCCCTGAAGCCGAAGTCATCGGTTGGTGCCCGGCTGGAGATAAATCTAAAATTGCAAGGCGCCGGTGAGCAAGCGCTACTGTTTTTTGCTCATCAATCCACACACCAAAAGAATCTGGACCACGCTCCTGGATTTGGTGCGCCATATCCTGAGCCAGTTGTTCGTGAACGGGAAATTTATGAAATGAATCCCAAAAACCGGCAATACCGCACATTGTTTGCAAATCCTTTAAAACTATGGAGTAAGACTAGCAAATATGCTGAAAACTGGCAAAGAAACAAAAATAAAAACTCTCGGTTATAGGATTTTGCACAAAGATATTTAAAGAAAACTACGGAATCCCTTTATTGTTAAATTTTTATCATTTAAGCTATAGACAACAAAATAGTAGTGTTTTTTATGACAGCCATCCGCCGCTATATATTCATATCACTTGTTTTTCTGTGCGTAATTTCAGGATTATTTTCTGTAATGTTTCCGCAAGTTAAATCTGCTTTTTTAACTAACATTTACTTAAATGGAACAATTTTTGCCTTATTTCTTTTTGGAGTTAGCTACAACGCTTATTTGTTTTTCAGATTAAGGAAAGAAGCCATTTGGTTTTCATTTTTTGAAAAAGGACGAGATCATGAAAGTAGAGTGCCAAAACCTCAAACTCTGAAGCCTTTGCAACAACTCTTTCAGGGTAGACCATCAAGTTTTATGCTACAGGCAACTTATGGTAGTATCCAAAATCGCTTTGATGAAACCAGAGATATCAATCGCTACATTACAGGTCTCTTGGTGTTCATGGGACTTCTTGGAACATTTTGGGGACTTTCGCATACAGTCACAGCAATTTCCGGAGTAATTTCAAGTATCGACTTGCAAACAGGCGATATTCAAGATGCATTTAAAACTCTAAAAGAAGGGCTAAAAGCGCCATTGGTTGGAATGGGAACAGCATTTAGCTCATCCCTTTTTGGACTACTAGGATCATTAATTATTGGATTTCTTGATGTACAATACGGCAAAGGCATCCAAGGGCTATTTTACTTTATTGAAGAAAGGGTACATCTAGGATCTATTAATGCCGGCGCAGGAATCGATGGCCAAGTAATTGGGCAAACCTACTCACAAAGTGTTTTTGAACAAGCAGCAGAAAGTATGCAATTGCTAGCACAACAATTACAACGCGGCGAAGAAAATCGCCAAATATATTTACGTAACTTTTCTGAATTATCGGAAAAACTAAATTTGTTGATTGATCAACAAAACCAGCAATTAACAGCTCTACAGACTATAGTTCAGGGAAATTTTAGTATGCAGAATTTACTAACACGCCAATCAGAATTAGCCACTGACACAACTAAATATTGGCGCAGTTTAGATGGCCAAATTACTAGGATACATGACGAAGTAAGCGCAGGTCGCATTCAATTAAGTCGAGAACTCTGTGAAGAAATTCGCACCGTATCACGCATATTAGCAGCTTTAGGGGAACAACCTAGTTAAGCTTTTCCAATCCTATACCAAGCAACTCATCCAACAGAAATTTTAAAACGAAGATTAAGCTCACGGTGATGTGCGTGACAAATAGCTATGGCTAAAGCATCAGCCGCATCTGCTTTAACATTTTTAGGCATTGTCGGCAAAAGTAAAAAAACCATTTGCGAAACCTGGTGTTTATCAGCATGACCACTTCCTACTACTGATTTTTTCACCTTATTTGCAGAGTATTCACTAACTGGCAATCCAAAAGATGCAGGAGTAAATAATACAACGCCGCGAGCCATACCCAACTTAAGAGTAGATACTGGGTTAGAGTTCACAAAAGTTTCTTCAACCGCCGCTTCATTAGGCTGGAACTGCTGTAACACTTGCATTATACCTTGGTGCAAAGCATTTAAGCGCTCTGGCAAAAAATCTTTGGGATTAGTCTCAATAACCCCATGGCCAACATAGCTAATAGAGTTACCACAAGATTTTATAACACCCCATCCAGTGCGTTGTAATCCAGGATCTAAACCTAAAATTTTTACCATTTACATAACCATTTTAACTGATCCACCTTTGGTACGACTGTACATACTCTTGAAAAACTTAACAATATAGCCTAGAATGCAGCAATTACATAACAACATCCAATTAACATGGCAATTCAAAGAACACTTTCAATACTAAAACCAGATGCTACTCGTCGTAACATTACCGGTAAAATTAATGCAAAAATTGAATCATCTAACTTGAGAATTATAGCACAAAAACGTTTGCAATTGAGCATGGCTCAAGCTCAAGCATTTTATGCTGTACATGCAGAGCGCGCTTTTTTTGGTGAACTTTGCCAATTTATGACCAGTGGTACTGTTGTTGTTCAAGTTCTTGAAGGCGAAGAAGCCGTTGCAAGTTACCGCGATATCATGGGGGCAACTAATCCAACTAATGCTGCTGAAGGCACAATACGCCGTGAATTTGCTGAATCAATTGAAGCGAACTCAGTTCATGGATCAGACTCAGCAGAAAATGCACTTAAGGAAATTGCTTTTTTCTTTAGTGAACTGGAAATCGTTGGTTAATCTAGCAAACTTTCTTACCGGCGTTCGCTTTCTTGGTACGCCGGTACTCATTTACTACTATCTAAATTATGATTACGGAATTGCTTTTTGGTTAATGTTGTTTTTGGGCATTACCGATTGGTTTGATGGTTTTTTTGCCCGTAAGTTCAGTCAAGAATCTCAGTTTGGTAAAATGTTTGATCCAATAGCAGATAAAACCTTAATGATTGGGATGTTTGCCACGCTTGGCTATCTAAATGCAATGCCCATAACATTTGTGATTTTATGCTTAACACGTGATGTGTTAATTATTATTGGCGGCATTAGCATGTTGGGTTCAAAAAGAAAAATTGATTTATCTCCCACCATAGTCAGTAAGATTAATACATTTTTACAAATTTTATGCATTTTGCTAGTAACTTATAGACTGCATTCTATAAATAGAAGCTCATTGTTACTGTTCAGCGAAACAACTATGATTGTTGTAACCGGCCTATTTACCATAACTTCTGGAGCACAATATGCAAAAACCTTTTGGAGATTTCTTAAAAATAAGTAAGAATTTAGTTATCCGTATTTATAAGTTTTAGTATGTTTTTCGCACGCCCACGTAATTCCACCCGCCTTGAAGTTTGGCCAACGTTTGTTGACGCCTTATCGACTGTACTAATGGCAATTGTTTTTGTGCTAATGACTTTTTTAGTAGCACAAGTATTTTTAGTGGAAACTATCAATGATCGAGACACGGAATTAGCTAAATTGCAGTCTCAACTGCGCCAGCTTGAACTAAATTTAACTAAAGCAAACGATCAATATCAAACAGCTTCCTTGAAAGTCTCAACTCTTGAAGAGCTAATTAAAAACTTAAACTCACAATTAGAAAAACTAACCCAAGACATAACCCTTGAAAAACAACAACACGGTGAACAAAAAACCTTAAATGAACGTATTAAAACAGATCTTGAAAAGCTTGAAGAACGTCTAAAACAACTGCAAAATTTACTAGATCAAGCTCAAGAAGAATCTTCAAAAAAAGATGAAGAAGCTAAAAAACTACAGCTAAATTTGCAAGGTTTAGAAAAAGAAAATGAAAAACATAAAAATGCGATTAAAGTTGGACAATTTCGCTCCCAGTTTTTTGCCCAATTAAAAAATATTTTAGGCGATCGCAGTGACGTAAGGGTAGTTGATGACCGCTTTGTATTTCAATCTGAAGTATTGTTTACCGTTGGTTCAGCTGAACTTGGCGATGATGGTAAAAAACAATTAAATGGTTTGGTTAACGCGTTAAAAGAAATTGGCAGTAAAATCCCTCCTGAAATTAACTGGATACTAAGGGTAGACGGCCATACAGACAACCGCCCAATTAAAAGCACACAATTTCCATCCAATTGGGAGCTTTCAACCGCCCGCGCTATTGCAGTGGTGCAGTATATGATTGCCAAAGGAATTGATGGCAAACACCTTGTNNCTTGTTGCTGCCGGATTTGGTGAATTTCAACCCCTTAATACTGATAAAAAAGATATTGAGCGCAATCGTCGTATTGAATTCAAGCTAGACCAAAGGTAGAGAATTCGGTGTGTAAGTTTTTTTATGAAAATTAACGAATAATTAATCTTTTGGTAGTATACGGTGCCTTCCCCCACCCTCGCCCAAATAAAGGGTGGGCCACCCGCCTTGGCTCCAACCTTGTAGCAGATATAGCCTCGCCATTAGCATCCTTTTGGGCTTTAAGTGGATGCCTTGAAGTAATATCCGAAGAACTGTTCTTAAGTACAATATACAGCAATATAGATTAAAAAATGATTAAACTGCTCATGCTAAAATTTGCGAGCTGTGTTAGCAGATTAGTTTTCTAAAAATCTGTATATAAAAAACTTGCCTGTTAGAATATTTAACGGCATTGTACCAGTAAATAAGTTATTTAAAAAAAATTTGTGGGTAAAGATATATACCTTATAGTGGGCTATGGACGCAGCGGCAAAGAAAGTGAACGACACCTTCTTGGCAAAGGCGAAAAAGTAGTTGTATATGATGACTCACTAAATAAAAAACCAGACGTAGATTGGCATAAAGTTAAACTAGTAGTACAAAGTCCAGGTATTGCACCACATCACCCTATTGCCGCAGCAGCACATAATGAAGGTGTACCGATTTGTACAGATATTAATTTGCTGCAAGAAAGCAATCCTTTTGCAAAATATATTGGCATTACAGGCACTAATGGAAAATCAACCACTACTGCTTTAATTGGACATATTTTGCGTCAATCTGGATTAAAGGTAGAAGTAGGTGGCAATATTGGAATTCCAGCGCTTGCCCTTGAAAGCTTAGAAGAAAGTGGTTGGTATGTACTTGAGTTATCTTCGTATCAGTTAGAATTATCCAAAGACATTAATCTTGATGTGGCCGTATGGCTTAATATAACCCCTGACCACCTTGAACGCCATTTTACTATGGAATCTTACATAAACGCAAAAGAACGAATTTTTAGCTCAGCAAAATCAGCATGCATTGTAATTGATGACAGCTACTCCAAAGCAGTTGAAGCAAAATTATCTCTCCCACACCTTACAATCGCTAGTGAATTTAAAAATTATCCAGCAGACTTGTGGGTTGATGCTGGCGGCACACTGCACATTAATGGCCAATTATTTGATTTAAATGAACTTACTACAATTAAAGGCATACACAACTGGCAAAACGTTGCAGCAGCATTTGCAGCAACATTACAAATAATAGGTGATTGTCAAAAAATCTGGCAGGAAATACAAACATTTCCGGGATTAGCACATCGCCAACAATTAATAGCAAAAACTCCAAACATTGAATTTATTAACGATAGCAAAGCCACAAACGCCAACGCTTGTGAAAAGGCTCTGAAAACTTTTTTTGGAAAAAAAATTTTTTGGATTTTAGGTGGTAAGGACAAAACTGATGGTATTGAAAGCCTACAGCCATATTTTTCACATATTAAAAAAGCATACCTTATTGGAGATGCGAAAGATCGCTTTGCAAAAGATTTATATGGTAAAGTGGATTTCGAAAAAAGTGTCACTCTTGATATAGCTGTTAAGCATGCTATAGAGGACTCAAAGTCTGAAACAAATGCTGTAGTATTACTATCACCTGCTTGTGCTAGTTTTGACCAGTTTCGTGATTTTGAACACCGAGGTGATGAATTTATTAAATTTGTAAAAGAGCAACTACATGATTCCGACCACATTTTCACGGCGTGATAATAGTCTTTTAGGAAGATGGTGGTGGACAGTTGATCGCCTGGCCATATCTTTGCTTTTAATACTAATAGTCATTGGTGTGTTTTTAAGTTTTGCAGCAAGTCCTTCAGTGGCTGAACGCTTAAATTTGGGGACCTTTTTCTTTGTTAAACGCCATATAATAATGATAATTCCTGCAGTTGCAGTTATGATTGGTGTCTCGTTATTTTCACCAATAAGTATAAGACGACTAAGCTTACTTATGTATATATTAGGTATTATTTTACTTATAATGACATTTATTTTTGGTGTCGAGGTAAAAGGAGCCAGACGTTGGTTAA
>JAPLON010000026.1 GCA_026400695.1 Pseudomonadota bacterium | reverse complement strand
TTGGATATTAGCGAAACCTACTATGAAGTAGTACGTGAAAAGTTTCCAACTTTGCAGTTAGACTATGACACTTTGTCAAAATATAAAATTTTGATAGATGGTGAGGTAGATGGTGATCGCAGAGAAATACTTTTCCAAATTTTCACAGAAACTGTAATTGGCCCAATCTTTTTTGAATTAATTCAAAGAGAGGGACATCAGGGTTTTGGTGAGGGTAACTTTTCAGCTTTGTTTGAAACTATGGAGCGTGACCAAGAAAAGCGTGGTGTTCTTTAAGTATTTCTTTAGTTCTACGTAACCTCCCTAGTTTAACTAGGGAGGACATTTCTAATTTGCCTTGATTTAATCAACTGCGGCTCGATCCTTATATATCTTTGCGTATTGAACTGGACTTTTTGCCTGCACCCACTCAAGAGTTTCTTCCCAATCAACTTTTAATGGATGCTGTGCAGCAGGGCCATTCCAAGCTAAATACTTGGCATAAAACAGTAGTGTTTCAATTCCTTTTCTTGTAAACATATAATCTTCATGACCTACTAATTCGCAGTATCTTTCCTTAACACAATTCCTGAAATCATAAAGATTTTCCTGCAAATCTTTAAATGGGCTGCATCCAGCTAACATAGTGCAAGCAAACCCAAAAAATCCTGCGCGCGTATGTGGACCTGCTGATTTTAGGTTAGTGTAGATAACATTTACCAATTCATGAGGCCCTACATAAACATGCTGGTAAAAATACTGTAATACTCTATCTGTATTAGGAGAAGCAAGATCATCATCTGTACCTAAGCCATAATCAGAATTTTTGTAGGCTTGGGGGCTTAATTCAGGAACAATGTCTGTTGGATCTCCCCAAAAAGCTTTGTTTCTATCTTTTATCATGGCTACTGTACTAACATTTTCAAAATAGCCAGGGTGATCAGATAATTCAGCTATTGTTTTTTGTTTTACATTACTTAAAGCAACTTTTTTTATAAATGTATCAAAATCTTCTATTACTATATCAGCTTCATTACCTGATAATGCACAAAGTACACGGCTGGATGTAGCCTCAATAGCCGTCTTTTTTCCATCACTACAATGGGTAAACCTTCCAGCAATAGCTGCAAAATCTGCTAGATCGTCAAGATAATGATCTCCATTACGATTAAAGTAATTAAAGGTCAACAAAGCTTTTCTGCATAATTCTACCCTTTGTGGCGAAAAGTCTTCCCCAAAATCCCAATGCCAAGAAAGCCCTGCACGTACAGGGTCCGCAGTTCCAAAAAGTCTTGCCAGAGTTTGGTAAATATAGTCTTCAACTCTTTGATAGCTTTGAGCTAGATTTTTTTTGAATGCAGCATCTTTTGTTGCCAAATTAACAGCACTAGTTTCAAAGTTTAAAATCTCTTCCCTCAAAGGCATAGGGACTCCTAACTCTACAAAGGCTAAAGGTGCTTCACCATCTACATATCCAGGATCACCAGCGCGACGAATGGTGTTAAGATCTTCGAATGCATAAGAAGCGTCACCAGTACCACTATACATTAGGTGAAATGGCACTAGGGTAACGCCTCTATTAGCTGTTAATTCGGCCAAAAGTCCTGCTGGGCATATATGAGGCTTAACTTTAGCTCTATATATGTCGAGAACGTGATTTCCAATACGCCTCCAGTAGGCAGCATCATTTTCAGCACCACCTTTCCTTAACGCCGCATTTGCATCAAAAATATACATTTCAACTACTTCATTCCAATCTACCGACGGTAATTCTCTAATTGCTTCCATCCTTGTAAAAACACGACTTGCACCTTGTAAATCCATAATTGTTTCTACATTATCAACGGTTGTTGGTACTAGGCCTAATTGGTTTGCGTAAAGATCATGTAATAAATTTTCTACCAAAGTAACCTTTTCTTTGCGTTGTGCCACAGGATCTAATAAGTTAGCTGCGTCTATCACGTCACGAAATGTTGTCCTGAGTCTAGCTGTGATCGGCGCTGTATTCCAAACAGCGGCTTCTTCCTTATAGTAAGCAGTCATATGCGCTATCGCATAATTGATTAGTCTAGTTTCAAAATCAACTTTTTTTCCATCTACGAAAGCTCCTGACAATCCTAAAGCCGTTCCTAATGCATGGTCAGCAGGGTTTACATAATGATCTATTGCCAATAATCCATCTGCGGCATCCGCAGATACTAATGGAACAACAACAGGTGTTGGGTCTAATCTATCATCTACCTCTACTACTGGAGGTGGAGGATTTTTAGCTATATCAATTTCTCTAGCTAGTTCATCCCTAATTTCTTTAACTCTTTGTACAAAACCGTCCTGTGACTGCTTATTCCTTTGTGCAGTAAACTCAAGATCATCATCTTTAAAATTAAATAATGGATCCATGTGTGTCACATGTGCTTCCAAATGTTGGAATAAAGCTTCTCTTTCACCTGCAGGTAACTTATTAATTTCTTGTACGCACCTTAAAACCATAAAACTAATATTTGTTGGCAAATTTATGTATTTAATAAAACCTATTTGCCCCTTTATTTCTGGTTTTAATGGTATGGCATCTATCATCCCTAAGATTTCTTTCTCTTCCCTGGTTAATACCCTTCCATGATTTGGGGCCATTTCTTGAGCGGTCATATCTCTTGCTGTTTCTACGTCTTCTCTAGTACTGCGAATTAAAAAATCAAAAGCACCTTTTATTTGAGCAGACATAAATGGATTATGACGTCCAAACTTAGGTACTATCATGCCAACTTTTGCTCCTAAATCATCAAGCATAGGGGCCCGTTCTTGCGGTTGTAACGCCATGATGGCATCCATAAATCCTGAAACTTCCTCGCTAACTCCATGTAGATCAGCAAGTCCTGATATATCTCTATTTATTCGCATAAGGACTATTCTATCGTGAACAAGCTGTTGTTCAGCTGTCATACCTACAGCTGTACTACCAAAACAACAAAAAAAAAGCGGAAAAAGTATTTTAAATCTCATGTTAATCACCAAATTATTAAAGTTTCCAAAATAGCAGAGAATAATCATTCATTCCTGATAATTATAAACAACAAGGCATTAAAATTTCTTTAAGGTTTGGCGCAAATTATTAAGCAACCATACTGCAATAATAGAAACTAAAACTATTAAACACCTAATTTATAGAAACCTTATAGCATATTTTTTGTTTTCATTCAACAAAATATTTGCAGGAATAAGTAGGGGATATAAGATTCCGTCAAGGTGATCAATCTCATGTTGAACTACGCGTGCATGAAAGTTTGATACTTGCAGAACGTGGTGTTTTCCTGAAAGGTCAGTGTATTCATATTCAATGTGGGTAAAGCGGGGTACTTGACCAATCATTCCCGGTACGGAAAGGCAGGCTTCCCATTCAAGATTTTTCTCATTGTTTAAGGGGCGGTAGCTTGGATTGATTAATGCATGCATAGGAATGGCGTCGCCATCTACCTTATATCTGGGATGTGTTGCAGGAACTTCAAACATAATAATGCGTTTTAAAATGCCTATTTGTGGGGCAGCAATGCCGACAGCGCCAATACTTTCTACAGCCATCTCCATATATCTTAAAATTTTCTTTGCTAGGGGCAATTCGTTTGGCAAATCAAAAGGCGTTGAAACTTCGTATAATTTTGGATCACCAAGTCTTAATAGCTTTGGGGGTGAATCTTGCTTAGCTTCATCAAACATATGTATTAGTATCTTTTTGTAACTGGGTGCATTATGCAAAGCTTGAGCGTTTGATTCAAGTACAATATTAGTTAAACGGAAACATCTTGGATAGCGATTCTTTAAAGCCTTCAATTGCTCCAGAAAATTGCTTCTTAGTTGCCTCTATTCCAGCATTTTCCAAATTTTTTATTCCATTTTCTTTGGCAGCTTTTACTTCGTTTTTAAACCTTCCTTTTTCTTCTTTTTCCTTTTTTTCTTTTTGCTCTTCTGCTATTTCTGCTGCGGTTGGTTTTTTAATTTCTGGTTTCTTTATCCACATAGAAACGGGTGATTGAGCTTTGATTTTGGTAATATCTTTCCATTCGTCTTGATCTTTATGCTCTAAAAAGTCTTTATATTCCTTTTGGATATTGTGTTTATTTTCAATACTTATTAAAGAAATAATAAATCTTATGACCTCTGGAAGGGGTGATTCGTTTTGTGTATAAGCAACAATTTCTGCCCGTAAGCTGTTGAAATTCCCGACTATTTTATATGTAGCATCTTGTCCAAAAATTCTTTCTATCTTTGCCATGTCTTTTTCAATGCGTTGTAGTAGTTCTTGGCGTGTTCCTCCACGCGCTTCAGCATCGCAAATTAATTGCATAAACAAAATTTCAAGCTTTGTTGGATCAACTTTTTCAAACTCATTCATGTTTCGTATATCACGATGTAGGTCGCTGGTTTGTACGCGTACACCATCTCTATAATCTTTTTGGGCTTGATCTGATAATTTATCAAAAACTAAATTTTTAAGTTGCATTATTGGCCTATGCTGCAATTTTTCAATGTGTTCAAAAATTTCAATAATTGAATTTTGGTGATCATCTGGAATAAAATTATCTTTAATGAATTTATTGATGGACCTTAATATTTCTTTGATTGTCTCGACACGATCATCTTTGTTTTTTTTAAATTGTCCAACTAATTTTTCAATCAATACCCTAAGTATGTTATCAGTAAAATTTGCTTCATCGCCAAGATCATCACCGTTTCTATCTCTTCTATACCAATAATCTTTTTTTTTCATAGGCTTTGGGGCGGGCATAAACTTAGTAATGCGTGTATCTATGCGTTCTGATCGTAATATCATACCTTCGTTATAGCTTCCATAGCATTCTTGAAAGGCGCTATTTAAAAACAAACAGATAATGACTAAAAGATACATACCAGACAAATAATCCTATTTTTGTCAGTATAGGCTAGCAAAGGTTAATAGTTGGTAAATGATGCTTCTTATGGTACAACAAATAATCTTTAGGGGAATTTTATGGCGCAAGTTTTAGCATTTGAAAAGCAGGAATCGATTCAACCTCTTCACAATTTAGAGGCAGAACAATCTTTACTTGGTGCTTTAATGCTTAATAACCAAGCATTCGAAATTGTTGCTGAATATTTGCGCCCTGAGCACTTTTCACACCCATTGCACAAGCTTATTTTTGAGGCGATGACAAGATTGGTTGATCGCTCACAAGTGGCTGACCCAATTACCTTAAAACCACTACTAGATAATGACCCACTAATTATTGAGGCTGGTGGCATTGGATACTTAGTAGATCTAGTTTCCGGTGTTTCTAGTACCGTAAGCGTGCGCGATTACGCTAAAATGATTCATGATTTCTTTTTAAGAAGGAGTCTTTCGTCAATTGGCGATAATATCATGCGTGATGCTCACGACATGAAAGATGAAGGCACAGCTATGGAAAAAATTGAAGGGGCTGAAAAGCAACTTTATGATTTGGCGAGTAGTGGCGATACATCACGTGGTGCAGTAGCTTTTAAGGTTGCCTTAACCGAGGCTGTAAAAATGGCTGAGATTGCTTATAGGCGTGAAAGTTCTGTAGTTGGGGTAACCACTGGTTTACTAGATGTGGATAAGTGGCTTGGTGGTTTGCACCCATCAGACTTGTTAATTTTGGCCGGACGCCCTTCAATGGGTAAGACGGCACTTGCTACAAACATTGCATTCAACGCAGCTAAGGCACATTTTGATGACCCTAAAGATGGCGGTAATGTGGCTTTCTTTTCATTAGAAATGTCAGCCGAGCAGTTGGCCACTCGTATTTTGTCAACTCAAGCACAAATTTCTTCTGACAAAATTCGCCGCGGTGAAATAAGAACTGAAGATTTTCCAAAAATTGTTACAGCGAGCCGGCTGATTGAAAATCTAGGCTTGTATATAGATGATACCCCAGCTCTTTCAATAACTGCGGTGCGTAATCGTGCCCGACGTTTACAAAGGCAACATGGCATAAGTTTGATAGTGGTTGATTACTTACAGTTACTTGAAAGCTCTGGGAAAAGTCGTAGTGGCGATAACCGTGTTCAAGAAATCTCAGATATTTCACGTGGTTTAAAGGCGCTGGCTAAGGAGCTTAATGTTCCTGTTTTAGCGCTTTCACAACTTTCTCGTGCGGTAGAACAACGTGAAGATAAGCGTCCGCAGCTTTCTGATTTGCGTGAATCAGGTTCGATTGAGCAAGACGCTGACGTTGTTATGTTTGTTTATCGTGATGAGTATTACGAAGCTCGCAAGGAGCCACCAATAGGTACCGATAAGCACATGGAATGGCAACAGCGCATGTCAAAAATTATGAACCAAGCCGAAGTGATTGTTGCTAAGCAACGTCACGGCCCGGTTGGTACAGTGAAGCTTTATTTCGATGGAAAATATACTCGTTTTGGTAATTTGTTAACTTAAGTAATGAAACATACGTTAAAAATTAAGCTTGATTAATTTATGCTCAAAGTTTAGATTGACGCTGTTTTGATATTTAGAAAAATAGCATATGTTTCGTGGTATTTTTTTGCTTATATTTTTAACCATTTTTTCAATTTTTGGAGAAATAGTTGATGTTGATACTTATTTACGTCAATGTGATGCGCGTTTGGCAAACCGTGAATATGTTTCAGATTCTTTTATTGCAGAAGAAAAGTGTGAAAAAGAAAATTTAGTTACTGTATATTTTAGAAATAAAAAGGGCATACCTGAAGAAATACAGGTATATGATCCCAATCACAAGTTAATGAATGGGGTAGAATTTAATCCTGAAAACAAAGCTAAAGGTGGCACTAGCAAAGTAGGATTTTATTCCATTGATGGAGAAAAGCGTCTTTGTTTTAAACAAGCTCCAGAAATCCCGGCATATGAATTAGCTGTTCGTGAATTATACCAAGCTCTTTTTCCAGAAGATGCAGATGATATGCCAATACCACTATCAGAAGTACTCATAATGAATGGTCGGGTTTTTTTAGTTTCACAATTTGTGGAAGGGGAAACTTTAGAAAAAGTTCTGCTAGAAGTGCAAAAAGGTAATAATGAATATCTTGAATATAAATTTGATGTTGAAAGATTTCAAAAGCTAGCCTTTTTTTGCTTTTTAATCAATCCTGAAGATTGTCGGCCTCAAAATTGTATTGTTAGAAAATGTAAAGATAGCGATAAGTGGCAGCTTGTTCTTATTGATAATGAACGCGCTTTTTGCCAAGAGGTTGTTACAGACCATGGTTCTCAAAAAACAAGAGTTCATTGCGTATTATTTTGTTTTGATGCACTTATGGAAAAAGCAGTCAATATTCCTTTACTAAAAGAGAGATCTATAGCTAAAAATGTTTCGTTTAAGGGCAAAATTGCAGATTGGATAAGGAGATGTCGAAAAAATAGTGAATACATACAAAGGCTGAGTACATATAGAGATGAATCTAGACAAAAGAATCTGAAAGAACGTGAAACAGATTTAACAGCGTCCGTGGGGGGAATTACTCAAGAAGATATACTAAAAAAGGTATATCAAATAACAAATGAAGAGGAAAATCTTAGGGATATTTTTCATAAAGTTCTGCCACAGCTTGCTAAAATATATGAGAACAAAAGTAAAGAAGAAAATCCTTTAATGCAAGCATTAGAGAATATTAAAGATACAGATTGGGGGCGTTCTTTTTCACCAATAGCACCTCCTAGCTCATATACACCTATCAAACAAATGAAAAGAGATAAGATAAATGAAATAAGTGAAAAAACTGGAAACCGCAAAAAAGTTTATGTGCACGGATATTGGAGGAACGGAACATGGGTGAGGGAACACTATCGCAGCTAACCTACTTAAGTTGGTGTTAGTTTAAAAATTCCCAGGATTACTCCTGGGAATTTTTGCGGCATTGATGAATAGTAAATCCAACTACCCCAATTGCCAATGCTATTGGGATAACACTTAGCCCAACTTGATATTGCTCAAGACTAAAGTTACCATCTTTTTGGTGATCACCCATTAATAAGCCAATTGAGCTGTGGAAGACATAGCCAAACATCATAATAATCATATTGGCTACAGCCGTTGTAAGTCCAACAAGGCGCTCGCGCACAAAAGTACTTGCAACGTATATAGCAATAATTTGGTAAGCACAAAACACACCAACTGCTGTTAGTAATATCGATAAAACTTGTGGGCTAGTAATTCCAATTAACATGGCCACAAAGACTACCATCATGAATATGCCCGAAGCGATGATTACTTTAACGTGTGCACCTGAACGATCTGCCAAGTAGGTTAAACCAGGGGCGCCCAAAAGCATACCTAAATACATTAACGATGTAATACCAGCAGCAGTTGCCAATGGTATGTGGTAAAGACTCTGTAAGAATCCTGCTCCCCAAACATCAGCAAAGCCTTCAAGTGGTCCCAACATCAATCCAGAGCATATGCACACTATAATAACTTGTTTGTTTTTAAGTACTTGGATAACATCAGCAAGTGCGTGAGTTGAGGCAACAGTTGGTTTGTGTTGTGCCGGAATAACTATTTTGGCTAATAAGGCAAACGCTCCGCCAATCCAGCAAAAATACAAAACAATAGTTTGCCAGTGAGTGGTTTCAATTAGGTGTTTGACTGGTAATCCGCCGTATAACGCACCGATTAAGCCAACGCTAACGCATAACCCAAGCATGCGGTTAAAGTGAGTTTCTGGAAAGCCTAGGCGAATTACTTTAAAGGCACCCAAAATTGCCCCGGATGAGCCAATACCCATAATAAAACGACCAATGTTCGCAGCAGCGATGGTGTCACTAATTATTAATGGGACAATACCGGCAACAGTTAATAGAATGCAGATGGGGATTACTACCTTTGGGCCCTTACGGTCAAGCCAAATGCCAAGTGGAATGTGCGCTCCTACATAACCAAGATAGTAAAGTCCTGCAAATTGGCCAAATTCTACAGCGTTAGTATTAAAGTGGATAAGCAAGTCAGGCATAATTATGTTTGGCAATACGCGCAAAACATATTGGTATGCATAAAACAATGAAGCAACAGCCCACATTGACCAAGCTTGGTAAGGTGAAATAGTCATACTAAAAATCTTTCCTCTTTATGAGTTTTTTAAAATATTTAATTGTGATTTTGGGTATAGAAAATTGAGCACAGCACTAGCTGCGCAGATTAAGAGAGAAAAATAATAATTTTGTATCTGTCATGACTAGACTGTATACCAGAGAAAGTCCTTTTGTCAAATTTTTGTAACACTAAACTCTATATTCATATATTGTTGCTTTTGTTTTATACTTAATCTATACTAAAAAATATATTTATCTAATATATATTTTTATGAAAAATGAAGTAACTATAACTCGTGAACAATTTTTTGAATTTATTAAAAGTAAGGAAGAAACTGAAGAAAACTCTTCTCCAAAATACTTTTTAGATTATTTTGACAGCTATCAAAAAACCGGCAAAAAAACGAGCTGGAATTGGGCGGCATTTTTCTTTAATGGTTTGTGGTTTTTACATAGAAAAATGTATTTTTACTGGGCTTTAATTCTTTTATACGATGCAGTGCTGGTTTTTGATGTGGGTATTGGTAGTTTTTTATCCAATCTCGGGGTTGATAGAGTACTAAAAATAACCCCCAGTGTTGTCTTTATGGTGATCTCTGTTTCACTTCACATATTTCTACTTAGGTATTCGAACTATATTTATTTGCGATATGCTAATAAAAAAATTAGGGGTGGAACTCTTAACAGGGGTACAAATATGTGGGTAGTTTGGGTTCTTGTGTTGGTATTTTTAATTAAAATCTGCATTCCAGAACCAATTTTTTTAGTAATTAAAGGTAAGTTGTTAGACACATTGAATCTTGCTTAATTTTCGCTAACCTTGCCAAAATGAAGCAAATTTTGTAATACTGCCCCCATACAATTCAAAGTTTGAGTGTAGAGCGTGAAAAACGAAATGACTATAACCCGTGAGCAATTTTTTGAATTTGTTAAAAATGAATATGAGAACGAAGAACATGTATCTCCCAAATATTTTTTGAAATATTTTGACAATTATGAAAAAACTGGCAAAATGGCAAGCTGGAATTTGGCGGCCTTACTTTGGTTATTTGCATGGTTTTTTTACAGGGGGATGTATTTTTATGGTCTTGTGGTGTTTTTACTTTTATTAACTCCTGCTTTTTTAGTCAAACGCTTTCATCTAGATGATGCAATAATTATAAATTTATTTACATGCGTTGATATAGTTATTTCAATTGTTTGTATGATGTATGCAAATTATTTTTATTTAAGATATGCTAATCAAAAAATTTCCAATGGATATTTAAATAAAGGGACAAATATTTGGGCGGCTCTTATTGCAATTATTTTGTGCCCAATCGAAATAAATACCAATACTGCATTTTTTATTTATATATGTTTTTACCTAATTGTAATACCGTTCGTACTTTTATATAGAAATAGAGAATAAATCCAATGGTTAACGCAATTTAGAAATGTCCAATTTTCACGAATCTTGCCAAAACGAAGCAAATTTTGTAATACTGCTTCCATACAATTCAACGTTTGAGTGCAGAGCGTGAAAAAAGAAATAACCATAACCCGTGAACAATTTTTTGAATTTGTTAAAAAGGATGGTGAAACTGCCAACCAAATATCAAAATCAACCCAACATTATTTAGCTTATTTTGATAATCACATGGCAACGGGTAAAAAAATTGGCTGGAATTGGGCGGCATTTTGCTGTGGCAGTTTTTGGTTTTTGTATAGAAAAATGTATTTATATGGTTTTTTGGTAGTACTTGGTGGTTTTGCATTTAAATATCCCGTTAATTTCTTAAAAACCAATCCGTATAATATGCATATAATAGCTTTTGTTTTGTTTGTTTGGGGGTGTCGTATCGCTTTTGGACTATACTTAAACTACATTTACTTGTGTTATTCCAATAAAAAAATTACTACAGGAATGTTAAACAGCGGAACAAATAGTCTGATAGTTTGGATTATTTTGACAGTTGAATTAGCCTATGAAATTTGGCTACGCTTTTACTAACTGTTTCACAAATCTTGCCAAAACGAAGCAAATTTTGTAATACTATGCGAATGGAATATAACATTTAGGTGTGCATGCAGCGCGTCGTTCAGGCCAGTTCTTTAGGGGCAAAGGCTAACTCTCTTGGAGCTTTTGATAAAAATTCATTCTTAAAAGCCTATACCCAAATGGTGCTAATTCGTCGCTTTGAAGAGCGTGCGGCTCAGCTTTACGGCATGGGATTGATTGGTGGTTTTTGCCATTTGTACATTGGCCAAGAGGCAGTTGTTGTTGGTATACAATCAGCTATGCAACCGCAAGATACTGTAATTACATCATACCGTGATCATGGGCATATGTTAGCTTGCGATATGGATCCACGTGGAGTAATGGCCGAATTAACAGGACGTGCGGGTGGTTATTCAAAAGGCAAGGGTGGTTCAATGCACATGTTTAGTCGTGAAAAAGGTTTTTACGGCGGTCATGGTATCGTAGGGGCACAAGTACCAATTGGTACTGGTTTGGCATTTGCCCATAAATATAAAGGTGATAACGGCGTATGCGTTGCTTATCTGGGTGATGGCGCTGCCAACCAAGGGCAAGTTTATGAAGCATTTAACATGGCAGCCCTATGGAAATTGCCTGTAGTTTTTGTAATTGAAAACAATGAATATGCTATGGGTACTTCTACGGCTAGAGGAACTTCAAACCCTAATTTTGAAAATCGCGGCGAACCGTGGGGAATTCCTGGAAAGCTTGTTGATGGCATGGATCTTATTAAAGTGAGAGAGGCTGCTGATTGGGCTTTAGAGACTGCTCGTTCTGGTAATGGTCCTGCTTTACTGCATTTTAAAACCTATAGGTACCGTGGACATTCAATGTCAGACCCTGCAAAATACCGTACGAAAGAAGAAGTTGAAGAAGTTAAAACTCAGCGTGATGCTATAGATTTTGTGCGGAATCTGGGTCTTAGTGATGCTAAAATTACTGAAGCGGAATTTGAAGCCATTGAAA
>JAPLON010000070.1 GCA_026400695.1 Pseudomonadota bacterium | reverse complement strand
CCTTTAGCGATTGTGCGTGCGGATTTTTACGGCGTTATTCAAGATCTCAATCACGCCGCGTTGGTCATGTTCAACTTAGCAAAAGAACGTACTATTGGCCAAAATGTTACTATATTTATGCCCCAAGCTCTGCGCGCGAGCCATCACCATTTTTTGGCTGCTTTTCGCGAAAAAATTAAGGTTAAACCTAGTTATAATTCACCAATTGTTAATAATGATAGAGCATTTGGTGAACGTATTTTAACAACAGATACTTGGGATGGAAGAACGCTCTCAATTACTTTAGGCGTAAGAGTTATCGATGAAACTCTTGTTGCTTATATACGTGACCGCAATACTTTGGTTCTTGGAGAGGAATATCGTCAAGCGCAAATCAAAAATAGCTTTCCTCCGAAGCTTGTCAGGAAGTATTTTTCCAGCGCAATCCCTGATTCTAAGGAAGGGTTACGAGTTTCAATTACTGAAAAAGCAGTTATGTCCATTGATCTTGTAGACTCAACGGCAAAATTTTCAGAATGTTCTGCTGAGGAACATTTTAGGATCATGAACTTTTTTCTCTCTGAGTTAGATAAAATTATATCAACCTATCAAGGTGTGACCATAAAACATACCGGAGATGGCTTGTTGGCAATTTTTGATCCTATATACAAAGAAAAAGACTTCGCAAAATTTGCTGTGCTTTGTGCTTCATCATGCTTGGTCAAAGCGAAAGAATTGAGCCAAAAACCCCCTATGCCACCTAGACCAGGCGAGGGTGATTTCTTCTCTAGCAGAATTGGAGTTAGTACTGGTAACTTTGTCGTTGCTGTGGTTGGTAGAACTGAACATTTAACAGATGTTGATGTTATAGGTAAAACGGTCAATATAGCTGCCAGATTGCAGTCAGCCACTCCACCAGATACTATTTCTATAGACACAAAGACTTATCAACTTGCTAGAATTGGTACCACAAAGGGGCCCCTAAAAGGCCTGTTCTCTGAGGTAAAGCTTGAGGCACCGTTGAGGGGCACAGAGTTAACAACCCTTTATCGTTTAGTTGGTAATGTGTTAACCACAGAGATAGAAGAGCAAATTAGTGAAAAAGGAACTGAGTTAGCTGAAGAAGCTTGCAGACACGAGGAAAGACTTAAAAGCCTACGTAGTGCTGGAGCATAACTACCTTTGACATAAATATATGAGGTTAGCTATGTTAGGGAATCACATTCTGCAAAATTATATCTTTTATTTTCGTTAAAGCTGTGCTCACATCAATAAATTAAATTAAAAATCTAGCTAGGGCACAATATGTTTAAATGCTCCAGCGCACGTCTTTTTATTATTCTGGCGGAGAAAAACCAGGCTTAGGATTTCAGTTGTGAAAACACATACGTACGACGTTATCGTTATTGGTGCTGGTGCTGCTGGACTTATGGCAGCAGCAACCGCTGGCAAACGTGGCCGGCGCGTTTTATTAATTGAACACACAGGTAAAGTTGGTGAAAAAATCCGCATTTCTGGTGGTGGACGAAGTAATTTTACCAACCTATTTGCAAGCCCTAAAAACTATATATGCCACAACCAACACTTCGCAAAATCAGCTTTAGCAAGCTACACCCAACATGACTTTATTAAACTTGTTGAATCGTACAACATTGCCTACCATGAAAAGACCTTGGGCCAATTGTTTTGTGATGGATCTTCAAAGCAAATTGTTAACATGCTGCTAAGTGAATGCCAAAAAGGCCGAGTTGAAGTTCGGCTTAACTGTACAGTCACAAATATTGGTAAAGGTGAACGTTTTGAAGTTAACACATCAGACGGCGCAATTTCAGCTGAATCAGTAATTATTGCCACGGGTGGTTTATCAATTCCCCTAATGGGAGCTACAGATTTCGGGTATAAAATTGCACGACAATTTGGCCTTAAAGTTTTGGCAACTCAGCCTGCTTTGGTGCCTTTAAAAGTTGTGCTCCCTACCCTTGCTATGTTTTCTAGCCTTAGCGGTGTTTCTGTTGATGCGGTAGTTTCATACCGTAATGTGCAATTTCGTGAAAATATTTTATTTACCCATCGCGGCTTAAGCGGCCCTGCAATTTTGCAAATTTCGTCATATATGGAAAAATTTGCTAAAGAAGAAATTATCCTGAACTTACTGCCAGATTTTGATTTGAAAAACGAATTTAAAATTAATAGAAATAGTAAACAAACCGTTGCCAATTTTTTGAAAAATTATTTTCCCAATCGTCTTATTGAAGCAATGGCAACGCCTGATTATGGTGGACGCATCACTGAACTTAAGAACAGCAAATTATTTGAAGTAGCTGATTCTTTTCATCAATTCAAAGTAGTAATTGATGGCAGTGAAGGTTACCAAAAAGCCGAGGTTACAGTTGGTGGAATTGATACTGATGAATTATCATCAAAAACGTTAATGAGCCTGAAAATTCCCCAATTATTTTTCATTGGCGAAGTAGTCGATGTTACCGGATGGCTTGGTGGCTATAATTTTCAGTGGGCTTGGTCATCAGGATACAATGCCGGGCAGCATTGTTAATATGCAATCGGTTATAAGAAAAAGCTCAAATGCGTTTTGCATAGATCAACACCCCACCAAGGGTTTTTCGGCGCAAGTGATGCAAAATATGTACATATGTTGATGAAACTTTAGCAATATCTTCTTCCAAAAAGTGCCCTTTTAAGCTTTGATTTTTCTCTTCTAGTTTTTTAATAAGATGCTCATACCACACAGTAAAGTTTTTGCTAATATCGTTCATCTCTAGAACTTCCCAACCGGATTCTTGCAGCTGTTGTTTTATTTTTTTCATACAAATAGGGCGCATCGGCTTTCCAGCTAAATCAAGCATTGGCTCACTACTATCTGCAACACTATAATCAAAGATCATTAAAATGGCTCCTTGGGCGGAAACTTTAGCCAATTGCTCTAGGGCCGCAACTTTGTCTTCTATTGCGTATAAAACATTGAACAAATACACAAAAGAAAAGAAATCCTTATCAAATTGCGAACTCAATGAGAGTGCATCTACATTTAAAAACTTAACTTTTTTATATTTAGATTCGGCATAATCAATAGCTGATTTATCAACATCCACTCCCCAAACATGTTTAAATCCTTGCTTCATAAGGTAATCAGCAGTTCCACCAAAACCACACCCAACGTCCAGACAATTCCCTTTCAAAGCCTCAGGAAAATCTTGCTTTAGCTTCGCAAGCACCATATCAATAGCTTCTTTATCACCTGCGTGGGTAAAATCACCACCGCGCAGTTCTGAAAGTATTAGCCTTGCTTGATTAAGTTTCACTGGAGCTGTTCTTAAAGATGTAAACAAAACCCACCCACCTATTAACAAAAAAGGCAATGAATACAAAAATTTGCGCATAAAATTTACTCTCATTGGAGAAGATCCTATTGTACAGATGTATCCATTTGTAAGACATGTTTGTCAACAATTTAATTTAACCCATTGCAAAAGCATCAAATACGTTTTGCATAGATCAATATCCCGCCAAGGGTTTTTCGACGCAATTGGTGCAAAATATGCACATAGGTAGCAGAAAATTTCGCAATATCTTTTTCTAAAAAGTGCCCTTTTAGTTCCTGCTTTTTCTCATCAAGTTTTTTCAGAAGCTGTTCATACCACACAATAAAATTTCCACTAAGATCGCGCACTTCTAAAACTTCCCAACCAGCTTCATGCAATTGCTGTTTTATGTTTTTCGTATAAATAGGGCACATCGGCTTTCCAGCCAAGTCAAGAATTGGTTCACTACTTTCTGTAGAACTAAAATCAAAGATCATTAAGATAGCCCCTGACTGAGAGACATTAGCCAATTGCCACAACACTAAAGATTTATCTTCAATCGCGTACAGAACATTAAATAAGTAGACAAATGAAAAAAAATCTCTATTAAATCTCAAATTCAACGAAGCAGCGTCGCTGGTTAAAAACTCAATTCCTTTATACTTAGACTTTGCATAGTCGATAACTGATTTATCAATATCCACTCCCCAAATATTTTTAAAACCGCACTTCTTAAGATAATCTGCAGTGCCACCAAAGCCGCACCCAACATCTAGACAATTACCTTCTAGAACTTCAGGAAAACCACATTTTATCTTAGCAAGCACCATATCAATGGCTTCTTTATCACCTGCGTGAGCAAAATCACCACCACGCAATTCTGAAAGAATTAGTCTTGCTTGATTAATTTCAGGCGGAAGCCATACCCCTATTAACAAAAAAGGTATCAGGTATAAAAACTTATACATAAAAATCTATACATTTAATAATTGCCTGTAATATCTACTGTATTCACTTGTAATAAGAGCTTGTCAATAATTTTTTTACTACCAATTTAAAGTAACAGTTGATTGCAGCGAAGACTATCAAAAGAATGAGCTAAATCACATCATCATAATCGACTCATTTATTATTGAATTTTTGAGGCGAATAAATGACGATTTATAAGGCCGTGACTACTAAATTTCTTAAAACAGTTTTTTAGATTTATCATATATTATTGATGGATTGTTTTTAAAATTGCTTTGGCTGCTCGTTCCCCAGACTCTACTGCAGCTTCCATAGTACCAATACAATCTAAAATTGTTGTGTGTTCTCCTGCAAAAAATAACTTACCTTGAATAGGTTCAAATAGTTTTTTGTATTCAATCCCTCCTTGATAAGATTTTTTATCTAACTCTTCAGATAAAGTCGTTGAATAACCAGAATATGAACCCAACGTATAAATATCATCCATCCAGGAATGCATTACAGGGGTTGTGTAAGTCTCATAGAGTTGATTTTTTGCGATTTCTAGTTTTGCGCAAAGATTACCATACGGAAGATTCAGGCCTTTTCTACAAATTTTCTCTATATTCGATATATTTTTGATATTAGAGCTTATATAAAGCAAGGCAATGGTTTCATCATGGTTAAAAAAAGAAACTGAACTATCCGTTATAATAGACGTGTAATCCTTAAGTGTACTTAAATCCATGGGTAGGGCGACTTTGTAATTTTGGCCATATCCAATTTGTTGCATAAGAGATAATTTCTCTTGTTCTATGCCAGCACCTGATAAATCAATATTTTTATAGGTTGATGCTGGAGCAGTAAGAACTACAAAATCATAAGATTTTGAAATACCTTCTTTAAAAGTGATATTCACTTTATCTTGTGTGTTTTTAATTTTTTCAATTGGCTCATTAACATATAGATTGTCTTTTAAGGTATCAGCCATCTTTATTATTAACTCACCTTACGCAGTGAGTTGCGATATTTGAGGAAAAGCAGTAGATAGAAGTTATCTAACGTATTCACATGAGTTGAGTATTTATGGATACAAGATTGTGCGATATTTATACAGACTACCTTATCTGTCAAAA
>JAPLON010000012.1 GCA_026400695.1 Pseudomonadota bacterium | reverse complement strand
TCTACACCAGAAAAACCTACTTGAATATTTTTTTCACGCTTGTAATTTTCTACTTGATCGTTATTTTTAGATTCTGTTGATTCTCCAAGTGATTTTGACAACAAATCCACCAAGGCCTCCTTTTGCTTAGGAGACATCTTTTTTCCTGCATGCTTAAAGCAAAAATTGACAGTTACAACTCCAACACCTGCAAACGGAGAAACGCGTACATTCTTACCATTTATGGTTAAGTCTTTGACTGTAACATTAAACCCATCAGGTGACGTCTTGGCAGCCGTATCATCAACAGGATCTTCTGATTTCTTTACTTCGTTATCGCTTTTTTTAGTTTCAATCTCTTTTTGCTTGTTTTTCTCATCTTCAATATTTTTAACTTTACTTGGCTTATTCAAATCGTCGGAGACTTTCTCAATTTTTTCTTCCTCTGGTTTGTTTTTATCACTATCTATTTTTTTAGTTTCAGCTTCAATTTCGTCATCCACATCAACTACTCCCTCCATGCTATCAAGGGGGGATTCTCCAGAACGAAACCACCACACAAGCAGAGAGGTGCACACAAGCAAAGAACATACCGATAAAATTTTTAACATATACCGCTATTCAGTTATTGGTTTTGAAACAGCTTCCGTAGCTGCTTCTTTAACGTTTTCAGGACCACTTATGGAACGAGCATTCTTAATAAATTCCTCTTTCCATTTGCTTAACTTTCCATCTCCACTTTCTGCTTCTTTATCAACTTTTTCACGAATGGAATCATCAGCTGCGCCAGCTTTATCTTTCAAATCAGCAGAGCTTTCTCCAGAAATTTGACCAGCAGACTCGCCACCACCAACAACCTGAAGCGCTTTTTCCGCAGATGCGTTTAAGGGAACACTCTTGCCTTCCGCATTCTTAACGCGTGGCGGCATAAGACTGTAATTTGGCGGCATACTAAGAGGGGGATTTTGCTGCAGATTAAATTCATCTGCTTGATAATGGCTCATACCTAAACTGTCTTTAACGCTATCACAAGCAGTTAAAAGCAAGGAAAATGCAATCAAACCAAGTACTTTATTCATAAAAACTTAACAACATACTTTATACTGTATCCAATGTAGGAAAGGCTTGTGAAAAAAGCAAGGAGTTAAGATAAATTCAATTATCTACATTGATGCTATTAAAGCGATCTTCGTGTCTGGTACCTGCCTCAAAATCTGTAGATAAAAATATTTTTATCATTTCTACAGCTTCTTCTACGGTAGTGTAGTCAGCAGCAATACATAAAACATTAGCATTGTTATGAGTTCGCGCACTTTTCGCCATGGAATTATTAAGGCATAAAGCTGCGTAAACTTGCTTGTAGCGATTCGCAACAATAGATACACCTATACCACTGCGACAGATAATAATACCAAAATCAACTTCATGATTTTGTATTTTAGAGGAAACCGCTTTGGCAAATTCAACATAACTAGAGCTTTCCTGGTTAAACGTCCCAACATTAATCCAATCTGCAGATACCCTTTCCATTATTTCTTGCTTAAGAATATACCCACCGTGATCAGAACCTATGGCAATTCGCTTCATAATTTTTTCCAACAAACCTAATTAATAAAAGATTCTCTCAAAAGCCAGCCAATTTTTCAAACAAAAACGATGATGCTCCAAATTCAATAAAATTGAATTTCATTGACAAACTGTTAAGAACAACATACTATGTGAGCCAAGTTTAGAAGGTGAAATTATGAAAATTGCAAACTCTTTAAAAACCCTAAGAAGCCGTGACAAGGACTGTAAATTGGTACGTCGTAAGGGTCGCGTCTACGTTATTAATAAGAAAAAACCTCGCTACAAGGCGCGCCAAGGCTAGGTAATATAAATGCTTCACCAAACCGACGTTATTATTATTGGCGCCGGGCCGGTGGGCTTGTTTGCTGTTTTTGAGTGTGGCATGGCAAAATTAAGTTGCCATGTGGTTGATGCTTTTGAAAAAATCGGCGGTCAATGCTCGGCTTTGTACCCAGAAAAACCAATCTATGACATCGCTGCTTACCCATCAATTGCAGCACAAGATCTAATTGATCAACTTGAAAAACAAGCTGAACCATTTAATCCCATTTACCATCTCAATCAACAAGTCATAGCCATCACTCAATTAAATGAACACGGAACTGATTGGTTAATAAAAACTTCAACAGGAACTGAGATCAAAGCTAAAAGCATTATTATTGCAGCCGGAGTGGGGGCATTTGGCCCCAATCGCCCACCTTTAGAAAACATTGAAAATTTTGAAGGAACTAGCATTCATTATGCAGTGCGCCAAAAAGAAACCTACCGCAACAAGCATGTGGTAATTGCTGGAGGAGGGGATTCCGCGGTTGATTGGGCTCTAATCTTAAAGGATGTTGCAAAATCTGTAAGTGTTGTGCACCGCAGGGCAAAATTTAGGGCAGCGCCAGATAGTGAAGCTAAATTAAATGCAGCAGCCAAAAATGGCGAGATACAGCTTATTGTGCCTTACCAATTAAGCAGCCTTAAGGGTTCAGGCGGAATATTAGAAGCAGTAGAAGTATCAACCCTTGATGGTGAAAAAAAACTCCTACAAGCAGATTATTTGTTACCTTTTTTCGGACTTTCTATGAGTCTGGGGCCAATTAATGAATGGGATCTAAATTTAGAAAAAAGCCACATTGCAATTGACCAGGCAACAAGCTCAACTAGTCGTCAAGGCGTTTATGCCATTGGTGATATAGCAACTTACCCACATAAGCTAAAGCTAATTTTAACTGGATTTGCTGAAGCAGCCCAAGCAGCTCATGCAATTCGCCATCATTTATTTCCTGATGAAATCGTTCATTTTGAATATTCCACAACCAAAGGCATACCTGGCCATTAATACTATTCACCCGGGTAACCCACTCTAGTAAGAGCTAGGCCTTGTGGTGGTGCTGTTATCCCGGCCTTGGTTCTATCCTTGGCATCGCGAATACGAATAAAGTCATCCAAACTAATTACACCTGTGCCAACGCTCTTTATGGTGCCCATCATAATTCTTACTTGATGATGCAGAAAGGATGGTGCCTGCAAATCTGCCAAAATATACTCACCACAACGAACTATATCAAACTTAGAAATTTTCTTAATTGGACTTTTGCTTTGGCAATTACTATCACGAAAAGAAGAAAAATCATAAACACCAACTAATTCTTGAGCGGCAGCATGCATAGCAGAGACATCCAATGGTCTTCTAACATGCCAAACCTTTGCATCATAAACAGCAGGGGAACAACGATTAAGTATTCTATATTGGTAAGCTCTGTAAATGGCGCTATAACGCGCATGAAAATCTGGCTCAGCTAAGGTACAATCAATAACACTTAACCCTTTAGGAACTAAAAAATGATTTAGGGCCGCTTGCAAACTAAAAGCTCCTCTAGGGTAGATCAAATCAGCATGCGCAACCTGTCCAGTAGCATGCACGCCGGTATCGGTGCGACCAGCTCCATAAACCGTGACATTATGCTTACAAAAAAAAGATAATTGATTCTCTAAAACCTGTTGTACTGTTAGCACAGACTTCTGGCGTTGCCATCCAAAAAACCTGGAGCCATCATATTCAAGAATAAATCGAAAACGTTGCATTATATTAGAAAAATCAATGTGGTGGGCCACGAAGGATTCGAACTAATGACCCCATGATTAAAAGTCAGATGTTTGTATGTTTTCGAAATCAAAAGCATACTTAAAAAAGTCAAGGATATATAGGCATACCAAGGTCATTTCAAAAATCTCATACGCGTATTTTAACGATTAAAGTTGCTTTTGTATCGAGTTCAATGGTAGAAATACGGTAGAAACTTATCATGAGGAACATCGATGCCAAAACTTACTAAATCCGTTATAGACTGCAGCGTTCCAAAAGAAAAGAACTATATTGTTTGGGATACCGAGATAAAAGGATTCGGATGTCAGATTTCCAAAGGTGGCAGAAGCAAAACCTATGTGTTTTATTATTATTCACCTATAAAAAGAAAAAAGGGCTACATTAAAATTGGCTGCCATGGCAATATCACTGTGGATCTAGCAAGAAATGCTGCTAAAAAATTTTCTGCTGATATAGCATTAGGAATTGACCCCAAAGTAGCAAAAAAAGAGAAAATAATTGAAGAAAAACAATCAATGCTTTTTTGTGAGTTTTTCGAGGTATTCAAGACTAAATATGTCATTGTTGAATACAAAGATAAGGGTAGGGATAACATGAGCCTTGCGAAGCTTCATATCCTTCCCTATTTCGCTCAAAAAAAGCTAGAAGAAATTTCTGCAAAAGACATCAGACAATTTCTTGAATCGTTATCGCATATTACGACAACAGCCAATCGCTGTTTTGCCTTATTAAGTATGGCTTTTAGAAAGGCAGAAGATTGGGAATATCTACCGCCTAAGAGCAATCCTTGTACAGGGGTACGCAAATACAAGGAGAATAAGAAGCAACGCTTTTTAAGTCATGTGGAACTTAAAAAATTAGAGGAATCCTTGCTTCAGCAAAAAAATCAGCAAAAGGCTTCTTACTGTACGGTAAATGCTATCCTTTTAATTTTATATACAGGCTGCAGAAAGAGGGAAATTCTTGATCTTAAGTGGGATAATGTTCATCTCAAAGATGGTTATATTCATTTGCCAGACACCAAGGTGGGAGAAACTGCGCGTCCTTTAAATCAAAAAGCACTTGATCTGTTAAGCTCTATGACACCTAAAGAAGATAACCCTTATGTTTTTTATGGCAAACTTCCGGGCAAACCACTTGCAGAAATCAAGACAGCTTGGGGAAAGGTTTTAAAACGAGCAGAAATTAAGGACTTCCGCATTCATGATCTGCGCCATTCCTTTGCAAGCCTCTATCTTTCACAAGGGGTTGATCTTTATACGGTCTCAAAGCTGTTAGGACACAAAAATATTGCGACAACTACCCGCTATGCCCACTTAGAATTAGAGCAATTAAAGAAAGCAACTAATAAAGGGGCTGCTGTGTTTGGGTGAGTAATTTTTATTGAGTGCTTCATTTATTACCTTGATCTTTTAACCCCGTCATCAACGCCTGAGAAGTCATGCCGGTATTTTCTTTGATAAAGCTATTGAGTTTCTGGGCAAGTGGTACTAATGGCTGTTTGGCAAACTCAGTGGCGAGATTTAAAAAGCGTTTGTTGGTCAGCAACTGGGTGAGCACAGCCCCACCACCAATCACCTTAAGCGGGGTGGTAAAATCACCCACAACGATTGAGGTGACCAGGGCTGCCACCGAACCAACGATGGCCGAACCAGATGGGTTAGGCGTATTTTTATTGGCAACCGCCATACTTTCTGCAACTTTAGTAAAATCCTTAAGCTTTTTGAAGTTTTGCTCACCTAAGGTAGTTTCGAGTTGCTTGGCATATTTTTTGTCGTTTAAAAGCTTAGCGAGAGGAAGATAGGCAACCTCTTTAGTAATCGGATCTTCAATTTTGCCGGCTAAAAGATTGTCGAGTTTTTCACGTTTGGCAACTTTTTCAAACTGACGTTCTGCTTGATCAAAGCTCTTTTTCCATTGTGGGTTAGTCTCGCCATAGGCTTCAATGTCCTTAAGGGTTGCTTGCTGTACGGTTCTTAGCAGGTTTTTAGTACCTTCGTCCTTATCCCATTTGATAATACTGTTGAGACTGCGTTTGGTACCCACTAACATTTCTACTGGCATTGGTACCGCAAGACTGTTATTAAACATTAGGTTGTTACTAAGCGTATCAAGGGTTGCAAGTAATTCTTTTTCTGATGGAGATAAGATGGCAGTCTTGACCTTGGCTTTAACAGAATTGATCGATTCAACCGTGTGGGTAGGGATTATTGCAGCGTCTTTAGGAAGGGTATCTCTAGCTTTTCCATAGAGACGATTGATTTCATGCTCTGTGGCCTCATTTTTAAGTGGACCTACCGAGTCTGCTAATTCTTTAAACGCGGTTTGAAACTGTTTTGATGCGGTTTTAACCTTTTCTCTCACCACATCTCCCATCACAGGTGTTGCTGCGACCATTTGATTGGCTAATCCCATCAGCTTAGCATCGGTAGCACCTGAGGCTGGTAAATCGACACCAATGCGTTTAGCGGCTTCAAGT
>JAPLON010000140.1:3987-4311 GCA_026400695.1 Pseudomonadota bacterium | reverse complement strand
GTTGCAAATGTTTGGAATCAACCGCATGAGGAAGATCTTTTTTATAAAGGTTATGGAAAAAGTGAAGTTAATATGGAAATTTTGTCATATTACCGGCATGAACGAATCGTAGAAGATATAGCCATCTATAGTCAGCAATTACTCTTAACGACGACAGGAGGCCAAGACAGAATTGAATCATATAAACACTTTGTTGCCCAGTTTGAGCCACAAGGGGTAGTGGAAATAGCATTCAAAACCGATGAGGAACTAGCTATATAAATGAACTGTGTTAGTCTCATAAATTTCACATCAAGCCAAATCATAAATTTTTGTAATTGTTTC
>JAPLON010000140.1:1652-3964 GCA_026400695.1 Pseudomonadota bacterium | reverse complement strand
TTGTTTCTATGTCCAAACTAGCTCCCCCTACAAGCACCCCGTCAACATTGCTGATAGTGAATATTTCTGAGGCATTTGCATTGCTAACCGATCCACCATATAACAACACAACGTTAGGCAAATGACTTCTTAGCATGTCATGCACCGCTGCTATCTCTGACATAGTCGGCGTTTTTCCAGTGCCAATTGCCCATAAAGGCTCATAAGCTATCCAAAATTTTGAAGCAGAAGGCAAACAATTATTAAGTTGTTGAGACAACACTTGGTTTGTTTGTCCATTTAAATAATCATTCAAGCTTTCACCAATACAAATAATCGGCGTAGCATCAACCTCTTGGCACTGTACAGCTTTAGCTTTTACTAAATCATCAGATTCATTAAAAAATTGACGACGCTCGGAATGACCAACTAAACAATAATTAACACCCACATCTTTCAACATTTGTGCGCTTATTTCCCCTGTATAAGCGCCATTTGACAAATGGTGCACATTTTGCGCACCCAAATTAATGCCAAACTTATCCATATAAACGAATGGAGGACAAACAATAAGATTGTCTAAAGTGCTGAATACATTTTTATAGGCATTCAAAAGATCTTGTGAACCATTCATCTTCCAATTTGCCACAACCCATTTTTTCATGATCTCTCCTTATCAAGCCTATCTTGCCGAAACCTTGGTTTTTCATTAAGGTTAATATGATAAATTATATAAATGTTATAGGTATATGCTACAAGTTTTTCGTGATCATGCACACAAGTGGTTTATTAAAGTTTTACTTTCTATCATCGTAGTAAGCTTTGGCTTATGGGGTATTACTGACGTTATCTACAAATTTTTTTTTTTTTTTTCCATTGTAACTGTTGGTAAGCACAGCATAAGCCATGAAGAATTGGCGCAGCATATGCAAAAAGAAACAGCTCGCATCAACAATTTAACCAAAGGTAAACTTACGAACCAGCAGTTAAAATCTCTAGGTCTACACAAAAGCGTAATTGACCGCTTAGTTAGCCAATTAGTGGTTGGTGAAGAACTTGAAAGAATGAACTTAGGCATTTCTGATGAAGTGTTAAAAGATCAAATCCATGCAATGCAAACATTTCAATCAGAAGGTAAGTTTGATGAAAATAAATTTATCTCAGCATTACATGACCAAAGTATGAGTGAACGTGCATTTTTAAAGGAAGCCCGCAATAGCATGCTAACCCAACAATTAGTCACAAGCATTGCTATGGGTGCAAGATTACCAGCTTTTTATATAGACACTTTGATAGGCTCTTTAACCCAAGAAAAAGTTTTTGCCTTTGTAGAAATTGACGCTTCGAAAATGAAAATTGATAAGAAGCCAAGCAAAGAACAACTAGAAAGCTTTTACGAACAATACAAGAACCGCTACATGGTTCCAGAATACAGGAATATTACAGTAATGATCCTTGATAACCAAGCAATGCGTCACCTCCTTGGTATTTCAGAGGATGATGTTCGTAAATTTTACAATGAACGCAAAGAAAACTTACGGTATCCTGAAAGACGCAACATAAAACGTCTAACTTTTAAAGATCAAGAAAAAGCAGCAAAAGCTCAAAAAATGATTGATAAGGGCGCATCTTTTGCCAAAGTTGCAAAAGACATTAGTGGTAGCGAATTAGAAGATATGGGCCTAATCGCTAAAGAACAACTAGCAGAATTTGCTGCCGATAAAATTTTTGAACTTAAATCTGGCAAGGCAACTGACGTAATTCCAACAGGATTTGGTTTCCATATTTTCCAAGTTTCAAAAATTGAGCAATCACGCATTGCAACTTTCGAGGAAGCAAAAGAAGAACTAGAAAACATACTTATACAAGAACAAAAATCCTCAAGAATTGACGAAATTCGCAGCAAAATAGATGACTCTTTAGCAGCAGGGCAAAACCTAGAAGCAATTGCTAAAAGCATGAATTTGAGCGTGCAGAATATTGAAAGCATTGATCAGCAAGGTAAATCTGCCAATGGTCATCCTGTATTCAAAAAACCAAATGCTCTACAGCAAGCAATAATTGAAAAAGCATTCACAACAGAACAAGGCCTAGATAGCGGCTTTGTTGACATTGCTGGAGAAGGAGCTTTCGTACTTTGCGTAAATAAAGTCAACCCAGCAAACGCACCAGCATTTAATGATATTGCCGAAAAAATTAACAAAGACTGGGAAGCAGAACAAAAACAAGAAGAAGCATCAAAACTCGCGTCATCAATTGCTTCCGATGCCAAGTCAATGAATGCATTGGTAAGCTTTGCAACTAAACACAACTTACCACTTTCAACTAACCAT
>JAPLON010000140.1:0-1640 GCA_026400695.1 Pseudomonadota bacterium | reverse complement strand
CACAAAATTAGAGTTACGTAAAAATGAATATAAATCTAAAGACATTTTCCCAACACAATTGGCCGAAAAAGCATTCATGCTAGCTAAAGAAACAGCTACAGCAGGACAAAATGAGAAAGGTGGGTTTACTGTAGTGATGCTACAAAAAACTCATGAATCGAAATCAACTAACGAAGAAAAGCAAAATCTAAAAACAGATATCAATAATATGATTCAAGAAGACGTTGCAGCATCAACAATTAACGCCATGCAAGAACTCCATAAAATTGAAATTAACCAAGAAATGCTTGCGCAGATGATGGAATAACATGCTAAAAATTGGTGACACATTACCTACATTTTCTATTCCTAACCAAAATGGTGAGGTAGTTAGTTCCGCTAATTTAAAAGGACACTGGGCAGTGTTATACTTTTACCCTAAAGATAACACCCCCGGATGCACCCAAGAAGCATGCGACTTTCGTGATGCTAATCAGACCTTGAAAAAATTAGGCTGTAAAGTTTTAGGTGTCTCTAAAGATTCGTCACAAAGCCACGCCAATTTCATGCGCAAATATGAACTACCATTTGATTTGCTTAGCGATACTACTGGCGAACTTTGCGAAAAATTCGGCGTGTGGGTTGAAAAAAGTATGTATGGCAAAAAATATTTTGGCATCCAACGGGCAACTTTTTTAATTAATGCTGATGGTCAGATTGCCAATGTATGGGAAAAAGTAAGTGTTAAAAATCATACAAATGATGTGCTGAAAGTGCTACAAGAAAACCTTTCATGACACGCACAGAGCATGACTCCATGGGAAGCGTTGAAGTTCCTGAAAACGCATATTGGGGAGCACAAACAGAAAGGTCACGCCAAAATTTCAAAATAGGCGGCCACAAAATGCCAGAACTTTTAATAAAAGCCTTTGGAATTTTAAAACGATGCGCTGCTCAAACTAACTGCGAACTTGGCAAAATTGATAATGACATTGCAAAAGCAATTATTGCTGCTTGCGACCAAGTTATCGATGGTAGCCTTAACGATCATTTTCCTTTGAGTGTTTGGCAAACTGGTTCAGGCACCCAAACCAACATGAACCTAAACGAAGTTATTGCTAATCGTGCCAATGCCATATTAGAGAATGCAAAGCCAGTCCACCCTAATGATCACGTCAATTATGGACAGTCATCAAATGATAGCTTTCCAACTGCTATGCATATAGCAACATGCCTAGGGATAACCCAACAACTATTACCTTCTTTAAAAAACTTAACACATGCTTTTGAAGAAAAAACCAAACAATTCAATAAGTACATAAAAATTGGTAGAACTCATTTGCAAGACGCTACCCCAATCAGACTTGGGCAAGAGTTTTCAGCTTATGTTATGCAACTTAACAATAATATTGATCGCCTTAATGCAGCAATGCCAAGGCTTTATCAGCTAGCCCAGGGGGGCACTGCCGTAGGCACAGGACTTAACTGTCCAAAAGGTTTTGCAGAAATTTTTGCAAAGAAAGTTTCAGACTATACTAAACTTCCATTTGTTACTGCCCCAAATAAATTTGAAGCCTTAGCCAGCCACGATACCATGGTTGAAATTTCAGGCGTGTTAAATGTGATTGCCGTAAGTCTAATGAAAATTGCTAATGACATTC
>JAPLON010000064.1 GCA_026400695.1 Pseudomonadota bacterium | reverse complement strand
AAATACAATGGTGTGCCTAAAAACAACTTCAATCTCTTCTTGAAAGAGTGTGAGTGGCGCTTTAATATGGGATCACCTAGAGAGCTCCTTAAGGACCTTAAGTTGGTCCTTAAAGAATATTATTAGGTGTCAGCCCCAAAAATAATACTATGATTAAAACTGTAATATTAAAACAATTCATATTTTCTCGCTAAAGTTAAACTTTTCTGCACATAAACTATATTAGTTAAAATTAAAAATCAAGAAAAAAATATATTCATAATATTAGGCTTAAATGCAGACAAGCATAGAAAGTTTCCATTTAACTGAAACTAATATGGTATTGTGCTTACGGTAATTTATTGATTAACATTGTGTTACATTCAAAAATTTATTATCAACTTACCTATTTTTTATGCGTACATTTCAATATCAAGCCTTGAATCCACAAGGGCAAAAAGTAAAAGGGACAATTCCCTCAGAAAATCGCGATCAGGCCCTGCAATACTTAAAATTAAGGGGAATGCACCCTATTTATTTGCAACCTCAAAAATTTTCCTGGCTTAAAAAAAATAACTCCAACACTTGGACTATAGAATGGGCAAAAGATGTAAGTTTTTTTCTAAGTCAAGGTTTGGCATTAATTGAAAGTCTTCATGCTAGCAAACTCAGATTAAACTCCACACAAAAACAGCAAATAGATTTAATTGTCGAAAGCCTTTATTCAGGCATGTCACTTTCGCAAATACTGCAAGAATTTGGAATATTCCCTAAATTATTTTTAGGACTTCTACAGGTTGCTGAAGCTACAGGGCAATACGCGCAAGCATTTGAAGACTATGCAACACTTCGAGAAGAAGAGCTACAATTTTTCAAGCAATTGCGTACCAGCTTGCAATACCCGATAGTTTTAGTGGTAGTTATTTTTGGTATGCTATTGGGATTTAATGAGTTTTTACTACCATCAGCAATGCAATTTTTTGAGCAAAATAATTTTGAACAACATTTGGCTACGAAATTATTTATACATTTTTCTAACTATTTAAAGATTTTTCTTACCCTGTTCACAAATTGGCAATTTTTAATTTTGCTTTGCGCAACCATTTACTCTCTTTTTAAAATTCCCAGGGCTAAATATTATTTAGACTGGATCATTATTAAGCTGCCATTTTTTGGTATAATTTATTTACAAATCATACAAGCACTTTACTTAAAAAGCTTTTCTGCAATGTTATCACGTGGGCACCATGTACTATTAGCAGCAAACTATAGCGGTGAAATATTACAAAACCAATATTTAAGACAGCAAGCTATGTGTATAGAGAAATCTATCCAACAGGAAGGTAATATCAGCAAGTCCATAACAAACTTTTTAAAGCTCTCTGAACCTTTGTCCAACCTATTACACACAGGTGAAAAAACTGCACAATTAGCCGTTTATAGTGATATTTGTGCAAAAGCGTTAAAAAACCAGTCTCGACAAAAACTACAGACGATATTAGCCTGGACGGGGCCGTTTTTAGTTTCTATCATGGGCATAGTGATGATTTGGATGGTTGTTGCCATTGTCGTACCGCTCTATGATCAAATTACCCGAATGGATTAAAAAAAGTGATATTAGCCATGCACCAGAAACTCCAAATAATATTGGATCTAATCGTTTAGTAGCGTCTCAATATTATCTTAATGAAATTTGGCAAAGAATTATTAATTGGAAAAATTACCCCAAAGATTATTTCAATCTATACGAAGCGCAGGGGAAGATTACCCTTTGCCACTACAAAAATAACTTACTTGTTCGTAGCCAAGAAGTATCATTAAACGACACAGAATGGCATGAGTACATTTATCAAAATTATAGCTTGCCTATTTCGAAATTAATATTTGGGATCGTTTTTTTCTATTTAACCAATTGAAAATCAATGAGTTTCATCCGAATGATTTAATAGAGCATTATCCGCCAAAACAATCTTTTGAAAAAGTTGATATTCTTATAGCTATTCGCAGTAACGATTTTTTAAGAAAAATCTACGAGACTTTAGAGTCATTCAAAAACCCTATAGGTGGGGTAATCTCCTGGGATATTGAACAAAGTCTAGCAATGAAAAAACAAGCTAGTATTACCCGTGCTTTACAGCAGTGGGTAGTAACCCTGATACCAATGGAAAATCATAAATTTACCATGCTTGTGTTGCGTCAAGATGCCATATTGCTGCAAAGGGTAGTACATAGCAAAACAACAAAAGACATTGAAAAAGAACTTAGATCTACGTTGCGATTTTTACAAAGGCAAGGCTATACAGAAGGGCAACATGTTTCAATTTTAGTACCTGAAGATACAATTGAAATTACTGAATTTTCTCATGAAGAATTTGAAATAGTTGCAGTTTCAAAACGCCTATTTGAAAAGGAATCTTACAAACCAAGGAAAAGCTTTTTAAAATTTATTCCTGAAATTTTAAAGCAAGCAAATTTAGCATACCATTTACCGCGTTTAGCCATTAAATTTTTACTTCCTATAAGCATGATTGTATTAATTCTTTGGGCTACCATACAAATAAAATCATTTTTTCAAGACTATGAATCCAAATGGATTAATAGTAATTTCGAAGAAATTTCAAAAAAAACATCAGGTAACTTTTCTGAACAAGTACACTTTAGCAAAATGTTTAAAAACTATGTCTCTAGTGCTAATAACAATCCATCAAGCTTGGTAGCTAACGTTAATAAGATGCTCAAAGGTAAGTTTCAAGTACTTAGCATTACTTGGTCGCAAAATGACAAAGAAAATGAATTACGTTTAAATTTTCCCACTGTCGTTAAAGGCAAAAAACCAAATTTTAAAAAATACATTGATCAAAATAGTGAACGAGTTTTAGGAGATTCGAGCATTTCTTGGAATGAGCGAGATAACGAAACAGTTCTTCTAATTCAGCAACATACAGCTAAAACGGTGAATAAAAATGGCAATTAACTGGCAGCTATGGAAAAAACCTGAAACTGGTGGAGTTTTAATTTCTCTTACATGTTTCATTGTACTTTGCTTATTTCTTTTCATAAGAACCTTAGTACATTTTGAAATTACCCAAACGGAAATGGCAAACACATCTACTAAAACAAAAATATTCTCTAATCAAATTAAATCTGTCGAGGACTATGAAAAATTACAGCAGCAGGAATCGCAAAAATTTAGCACCTTTAAAAAGAAAAAATGGGACAAGCCACTAACGCAAGAATTACTTAATCAATCTTTATATGCCATACAAAAGCAAACCAATGTAGAATTTCTGTTTATCCAACCAAAAACTGGTGTAAATAAGACCTCAGCAGATCAAAGCAACACTCAAAAAACGACACTCACCTTAATTGTAAAAGTTTTACGAGATCAAAGTTTTTTTAACTTTTTGCAAAAACTTGAATCAGAGTTACCAGGTGTTGTGGCTATTAAGCATTTTGAATTAAAACGAGTACGTGAATTAAATTCACAGCTTGCCCAAAAAGTAAGCCAAGGAGAAAAAATTAGCCTTTTCGAAGGAACAATAGAACTTGAAATTGAATATGCTCAATTTGTTGAAAAAAAATAATATGCTCAGCACTATGCAAGTTTTTTCACAAGGATTAACGAATGATTAATCTTTTGACGGTATACGGACCCATCCCCCACCCCCGCCCAAATAAAGGGTGGGCCACCCGCCTTGGCTCCAACCTTGTAGCAGATATAGCTTCGCCATTAGCATCCTTTTGGGCTTTAAGTGGATGCCTTGAAATGATATCTGAAGAACTGTTCTTAAATATAAACATACCTCGGTATAGATTAAAAAATGATTAAATTGCGCATATTAAAATTTACAAGTTGTATTAGGTTAATAAATAGAAGCCTTACGGTAGGATTGCTTATTTCTTTAGTTTATCCATCTATGATGATGACAACTGAGGAAGTCAGTATTCTTAATTCAATAGCACCTAGTGCTGAATCACTACTTGATGAAGCAGACGAGGTCGATGATATCAGTTTGGCTACCTCATTAGTGCCCGATATATTTTTCTTAAGTGCAATCTTATATTTTCAGCCAACCCATTGGACTGTATGGATTAACGACAAAATTTATACTGATGATAATGATGAAGATGAGTTTTTAAAGTTAACCAAGGTAACTCAGCACATCGTAGAACTTGAACTCAAAGATTGCAAAAAACCAACAAAAATTCGGGCAAACCAAAGCTTAGTTACCTCAGGCAAACGCATTGTTGATGGTGATGCTAGGGTAAAAATTAAGCCAGCTCAGCTTTAAGCAAACTATTATAAATTTTCATGTGACCTTCAACTAATTTTGAAACGTCATATAAATTTTGAGCTCTCTCTCTGTTCTTTTTGCCTATTTCTTGGATCTCAAATACTGACAAACTCAAAGCCTTGTTTATAGTACTAGAAAGGGACTCTGTACTAGAACTATCAAAAATCCAGGTGGGATCGTTAATAATTTCAGATGATGCCCCAAGATTATTACCAATAACTATTTTTTCCATGCTCATCGCCTCAACAGTGACTCTACCAAAAGCCTCTGGTTTTGTAGTTGGCACAATCACAACATCAGCCACATTATAAAATGGACGTAAATCTGGCTCATCCTGATAGACTAAAAGCTGTACATTGATTTGATCTGCTTT
>JAPLON010000103.1 GCA_026400695.1 Pseudomonadota bacterium | reverse complement strand
TATCTGAGTTAATTTTTGCTTATCTATTTGTTTATCTTGTACATCTACATAGAGACATTCTGATAGGCAGATTCAGCTTTATATCTACTTAGATGTTGTCTGAAAATCCAGTTAACCGATAGTGTGTACTTCTTCCTGCACTTGTGCTCTTTTCAAGAATTCCTTTTTCTATTAAATCGCATATATCACGGTACGCTGTGTCTTGGGAGCACTTGTTGATTTTAGCCCATTTTGTTGATGTTAAAGCTCCATCAAAACTATCCAATAAAAGGTTTAGAATTTTTATCTGGCGCTCATTTAATACTATTAGGTGAACTGAACGCCAAAAATCAGCTTTTTTAAGAGTTTTTTCTAAAATGATTTTGCTTTTATGAATTGAAGATTCCAAACAATCTAAAAACCATAATAACCAATCAGTAATATCCATTGATCCTTTCTGGGTTTTTTCAAGAATGCCGTAGTAACTTTTGCGTCGTTCTTTTATTTCAGTAGACATACTGTAAAAGCGTTGTTTCTTCATTTCTGCGCGTGCTAAAAGCATATCTGTCAAGGCACGGGCAATTCGTCCATTACCATCTTCAAAAGGATGAATTGTAACAAACCAAAACCCAGTAATTGCGGCTTTTAAAATTGGGTTTAAATAGTTTTCCTGATTAAACCAAGTAATAAATTTATCCATTTCTTGCGATAAGAGTTTTGCATCAGGTGCTTGAAAATGAACCTTTCCTCTTCCAATTGGCCCTGAAACAACTTGCATTGGACCATTTTTATCTAGGCGCCACTGTGCAACGATGATTTTGCTAAATCCGCTATAACCAGATGGGAAAAGTTCATTGTGCCATTTAAAAAGTAATTCTTTAGAAAGCTCTTGATCATAATTTAGTGTTGCATCCAATAAAACATTTACGATACCTTCAACGGATCTTTCGCTGGCGACAAAACCAGCTATATTAATTCCTAATTTTTTGGCAATAGATGATCTTACCTGATCAACTGCTAAAATCTCACCTTCAATTGCAGATGTGTTAATCACATCCTCTGTTATGTTGGTAAATAATGCTTCTTGTGCACTATCAAAACCAATAGATTCTACGGTTCCAAGTAACCATCCTTGTAAATAACGTACCCGGTCGAGCTTAGTTTGAATGAGCTCATCTTTCCATTTAAAATTAGGCCAGTTAGGTTGTTGGTGGATATAAATCATAAAGTAAATCCGCTCATAATGCGGATATTATATCTGTTAATCTCCGCAAGAATCAATTTAAAAAAGCACTCACCTATAGTCTACCGCATTTCCTTCGTAAACCACTAATTCACGCTTAAGTGGTTGAAAAACTATGCGACCGTTTGGTTTCCATCTGGATTATCCTCATGTACAAAAAGGTACATTTCTGTCCTCGATACTCAATCGCCAGCTGCAGAAGCGGAAGAAGCTGTTGCTGCGGCAGCAGTACTGGCTTTTTGGTATAACAATGCTTGCAAGCGATCCAAGCGAATCATATACACGCTATCCTTACAAGTTACTAATAGATTGCTATCTACTAAATCAGCTTGAAAAGGTTCTCTTCCAATTTCAAGAATCATAATTGTAGTGTTGGTTCTTGTATCCCTTACTAAAATGATACTTAAGTCTTTGCTTTTTGGATCTTTGTTTAAAGTGTATAAATATGTACCGATCAACTTTTTATCTTTAAAAAAGCTTCTAATAGTGATATCCGCTGCTAGAAGATCATTAAAATCATCAAATATTGAAAAAGTATTGTCTTTAAAAATATAGAATTTGCCATTAATACTAAATGGAATAATGTTTGCCTCTACACTTGGAACATCTACTATTTCAGTATTACTGGTCATATCAAACACTGAAATAATATTCGAACCCAGATCAGTATATAAATTTGTACGAAAAAGTGTTTCAAATGTATCTGCTCTACTTTGAGCATATGAGTATGCGTCAATGGGCTTTGCAAACTTAAAATGGCCTTGGCTTGCAGTAATATTTCTGGTTGCTTTGTTTACCATATCTAGAATAACTGGATAATACTCTACATCATATTCATATGTTTCTTTATCATCACCTTCCACTACAACATACATATTAGTATGGGTAGCATATTCAGCGATAATTTTAGAAAGCTCCGAAGGCATGCAACCATCAAAAGTTTCTTGTAGCGCCCCACATACTTCATGAATAGTAAAACGCATAATAACGTTTTCTATTATTGAGCCATTTCTTACATCTATAATCTTTGCATGCACAAAAGCGTCATCTTTATATAGAATAGAATCAACTATTGGTTTTGCTGATTGTCTGGATGTTGAGGAATCAGATGAATAAACTGAAGGTGATATCTCCATTTCTGCAGCAAAAGCTGATATCGAGATAGGTACAAAGAAACAAAATAAAATACGCACAAAGAATTTCATAATTATATTATAGATTTTTAGTTCTCTTTATATAACGTGAGTCACAAATTGCGGCGTGTCAATGTGCTTGTTATCTTTAGCCATAATAAGCGTTAAAGGCTTTTAAAACTAACATAAGAGTCGAATTATGTATGCATAGTGATATTTTTAACAAAAGAAGTATAAAAGTACATTATTGAGCATATGCTGAAAATCTCACATAAAGTTGAGGGCAGTTAAAACATCTGCAAGTTACACAATTGACAAAATCCGTAAATTTTAACAAGAATTATCAACTGCTTTATTTTTCCACTGACATGCCAGACAATCAGAGACCTTTATCGCCTCATTTACAGATTTATACGCCTCAGCTTACTTCCATAATGTCAGTTTTTCACAGATTCTCCGGAGTTGGTTTTATTGCCGCTATGTGCTTGGTTTGCATATGGATTTACGTTTTATGCCAAGGGGAAGCGGTCTACTTAGATTTTTGTAATTTTTTAGCTTACCCATTAGTAAAATTGATGGTGTATGGAGTTTTGGCTTGTGTCTATTATCATTTACTAAATGGAATACGTTACCTGATGTGGTCACTTGGCAGAGGTTATGAACTAAGTTGTGTTTACAATAGCGGTTGGCTAGTAACATTCATGGTTTTTGTGTTAATTATTTTAACGGTATATTTAGTATGAAATCGTACACGCGTCACTATATTTGGCAACGTATTACAGCAATAATTTTGTTGTTTTTAGTACCTTGGTTTTTATGGATTTTGTTTAAAACTAAGGCCATGAATTCTTTTGAAGTTATACAAATCATTAATAAACCAATTAATTCGCTACTAATATTTTCGATGCTAGTTAGTAGTTTTTACCATGGATATTTAGGGGTGAATACCATTTGTCTTGATTACTTGCCAAATGCCAAAGTGCGTTTTTTGGTATTATTTTTTGTTGGTGGATTATTTATATTTTTGAGCTTATTAACTACATTTAGTTTATTTAAGTTAGGGTTCGCATGACTTATCAAATAATTGATCACGAATACGATGTTGTAGTGGTTGGTGCAGGAGGAGCTGGTCTTAGGGCTAGTCTTGGCATGAGTGCGGCTGGTTTAAAAACAGCATGTATCACCAAAGTTTTTCCAACTCGTAGTCATACTGTGGCAGCCCAAGGTGGTATTTCTGCTGCTCTTGGTAATACGGGTGATGGTGATGATTGGAGATATCATTTTTACGATACGGTTAAAGGATCTGATTGGCTAGGTGATCAAGATGCTATCGAATACATGTGTAAAAATGCGATTGATGCCGTTGTAGAACTTGAACATATGGGGGTTCCTTTTTCTAGGGATGAAAATGGTAATATCTATCAAAGGCAATTTGGTGGGCATACTATTGATCATGGTAAAAGTATGGCAAGACGCGCATGTGCTGCAGCTGATCGCACTGGTCATGCCATTTTGCATACTCTGTATCAGCAGTGTTTACGTTATAACACGGAATTTTTTATTGAATACTTTACGCTTGATTTGATAATGGATGAGCAAGGTGTATGTCGTGGTGTAATTGCCTGGAGCCTTGATGATGGAACGATTCACAGGTTTCGTGCACATATGGTTGTGTTAGCAACAGGTGGCCATGGAAGGACATTTTTTACTTGTACAGGCGCTCATACTTGTACTGGAGATGGCAATGCTATGGTGCTGCGCGCTGGTTTGCCACTTGCTGATATGGAGTTTATTCAATTTCACCCTACCGGAATTTATGGTGCTGGATGCTTAATTTCAGAAGCTGTGCGTGGCGAGGGTGGTTACCTAACCAATAGTTTAGGTGACCGCTTTATGGCAAAGTATGCTCCTAATGCCAAGGATTTGGCTTCTCGCGATGTTGTAAGCAGGGCAATTGCAATTGAAATTAAAGAAGGAAGAGGTTGTGGGCCTAATAAGGATTTGGTTTATTTGCACCTAGAGCACTTGGACCCTAAAGTTATCTCTGAGCGATTACCTGGTATTTCAGAGACAGCTCGTATATTCGCTGGAATTGATACATGCAAAGAGCCTATTCCAGTGCAGCCTACTGTGCATTACAACATGGGTGGTATTCCCACTAACTGTCATGCTGAAGTGACAAAAGATTCAAAAGAAAATATGGTGCCAGGTTTAATGGCAATTGGTGAAGCGGCGTGTGTTTCTGTACATGGAGCAAATCGCTTAGGTACTAATTCGTTATTAGATTTGGTAGTGTTTGGAAGGGCTGCGGCTTTGCGTGCTAAAGAAGTTGTAACTCCTGGAGCAGCTCATCCTAAGTTAGCTGAAGCTATTACTGAAAAAATTATCGAGCGCTTTGATAAAACACGTTTTGCAAATGGTGATTTACCAACTTCAAAAATTCGCAGCGAAATGCAGCAGATAATGCAAGCCCACTGTGGTGTGTTTAGAAATCAAGAAATTATGGATTTGGGGCAAGAAAAACTGAATCAATGTGCTGAATCTTTATGTGATTTAGGGATAAGTGACCGCTCATTAGTTTGGAATACAGATCTGGTAGAAGCGCTTGAATTGCAGAATCTAATGCTACAGGCCGTGGTTACAATGGGTTCAGCGGCGTATCGTACGGAAAGCCGAGGTGGACATGCGCGTGATGATTTTCCAGAGCGTGATGATCAACATTGGTTAGTGCATACACTTTCATGGTGTGGTGATAATCTTGCAGTAAGGCTTGATAAGCGACCTGTGCATATGTACACAATGACAGATGAAGTTAAGGTCATTCATTTGCAAAAGAGGGTATATTAAATGGTGCAATTTCGATTACCTAAACACTCTCAGGTTCAAAAAGGAAAAGTGTTTAAGGTTGCAGGTAATTCCGCGACTTTGCGAACTTTTCATATTTATCGGTGGAATCCTGAAGACGGTAATAACCCACGCATAGATGAATTTACTATTGATGTGAAAGATTCTGGGCAAATGGTGTTAGATGCCTTGTTATATATTAAGGATAACATTGATAGTACATTGACGTTTCGTCGTTCTTGCCGCGAGGGTGTATGTGGTAGTTGTGCTATGAACATTGATGGCACAAATTCTTTGGCGTGTATTAAGCATATTGATGAGGTGAATGGTCCAATAAAAATTATGCCATTGCCCCATATGGAAGTTATGAAGGATTTAGTTCCAGACCTACGGTCTGCTTTTAAACAGCATGCTTCAATAAAACCATGGGTTGAAAATAGTGAAAAACCAAAACGCGAGCGTAAACAAAGCATAGAAGATAGAGCAAAATTAGAAGGACTTTGGGAATGTGTATTATGTTTTAGTTGTTCTACAGGGTGTCCTAGTTATTGGTGGAATGGCGATAAATATTTAGGTCCAGCTACACTTTTGCAGGCGTATCGCTTTATTTCGGATACTCGTGATACAAAAACAAAACAAAGGCTAGAGGATTTGGATGATCCGTTTAGCTTGTATCGTTGTCATAGTATTATGAACTGCACAAAAACATGCCCTAAGGGATTGAATCCAGCAAAGGCCATTGGGAATATTAAAATGATGATGGTGAAAAAGTAGGTTAGGTTTTTGATAAAAATTTTAAAGATAAGCTTACAAGAGCCTAAGCAGAAAATTTTCACACAAACTAAGGTATCTCAAAAAGGATTTCATGCACATAGAACTTGAAAAAATTTTAAAAACATCCTATACCCTACCTATAGACTCATGACTCTGGTCCATGAATAAATTTTTAGAATTTGAAAAACCGATAGCTGAGCTTGTTGGAAAAATTGAAGAGCTTAAGCATCTTGCCAACAATAAAGACATCAATATAGCTGATGAAGTTTCTAAACTTCAGTCTAAGGCTGATAAGATGATGCGCTCTACTTATGCAAATCTTTCACCTTGGCAAAAAGTTCTGATAGCGCGACATCCAGATCGTCCTCGTTTTTTGCAATATGTTGAGGCTGTTTTTACAGACTTTGTTCCATTGGCAGGCGATAGGTTATTTAGTGACGATCAAAGTATTGTCGGTGGTCTTGCCAGCTTAAACGGTCAGTCTGTTATGGTAATTGGTCAAGAAAAAGGTAATGACACAGAATCTCGTGTTCGTCATAACTTTGGCATGCCAAAGCCTGAAGGTTACCGCAAGGCTCAACGTTTGATGGATATTGCTAACAACTTCAAGTTGCCAGTGATTACCTTTATTGATACTCCAGGTGCTTATCCAGGTATTGAAGCTGAAGAGCGTGGGCAAGCAGAAGCAATTGCTAAAAGCAT
>JAPLON010000117.1 GCA_026400695.1 Pseudomonadota bacterium | reverse complement strand
GTAGGGACCGTGGGTCTTCTAGGTTTTCAAAGTAGGTAGAAAGTGTCTCTTTCATAAGTTACATATTTTAATAAGTTTAAACAAAACTTATCTAAAATCTTAACTTATGTCCCTTACTTTATTTTCATGCGTAGGCCCTGTCTAGATGCGATGGTTGGTGCGCTTGAAAAACGCTTAAAATAACACTTTTGGAAAACAGCTTAACTCAGAACGAACACTTCAGGACCCACACATGGTTACCAACTAATGAAATGCCAAAGGATCAATATCAACTATCAAACGAATATTTGAAGGCTTACTTATACCGCTAAACCAACAACGAATAAACTGCTGAATAGCGAATCCTTTTGGGTACTTCAACAAAAACCGCCAACGAAATTGATTCTTTATGCGAGCAAGAGGTGCTGGAACCGGCCCCATAATCATAATACTTGAGTGCTTTGGCGCACTGTTAAGCAATCTGCGGCAAAAACTTAAAACTTCTGTATTGTCACTGCCACTAAGCACTAAAGAAGAAAGTCTTCCAAACGGTGGCATACCATGAATTTCTCTATCTTCCAGCTCTAATTTTACAAAATTTTCTTGATCCCAACTTGCCACAGCCTGAATAACCAAATGCTCTGGATCAAAGGTCTGTAGATAAACCGTGCCAGGTTTTTGCTCACGACCACAACGTCCAGAAACCTGATGCAACTGTTGATAGGTACGCTCTGCACAACGCAAATCTGGACCACTAAGCCCCATATCGGCATCAACCACCCCAACCAATGTGATATTAGGAAAGTGGTAACCCTTACTAAGCATTTGTGTCCCTACGATAATGTCGTATTGATTATTCAAAATGCCATCAACCATTTCTTGAGTACGTTTTGGTGTATTCACCAAATCACTTGTAACACTCAAAATACGTGCATTAGGCAAAACCTTTGTCAGATCTTCACTAAGCCTTTCAACCCCAGGACCACATGCGGTTAAATCATGTTGATTACATTCTGGACAAGTTTCGGGGATAGGCTGCACAAAATTACAATAATGGCAATGTAATCGTGGTTGATTACGATGCTGAACCAATGCCACATCACATGACTTACAAGTAATTTTAAAACCACAACTACCGCACACAGTCAAAGGCGCAAACCCCCGGCGGTTTAAAAATAAAAGAGTTTGCTCACCACAATTAAGTCTATTTTGAATTTCTTTAAATAAAATTGGATGCAACCACTGGCTAGCTAATGTAGCTTTTTTAAGACCACGCATAGAAAGAATATTAACCGTTGGCATAGATGCATTGCCATATCGGCTTTCCACTTTTAAGTGAGTATATTTACCTTGCATTGCGTTATATATGGTTTCCAAACTTGGAGTAGCTGAAACCAAAATAGCTGGAATATTTTCAACGTGAGCTCTTAAAATTGCCATATCACGGGCATGGTAAAGTATAACCTCATCCTGCTTATATGATGAATCATGCTCTTCATCAACCACTAACAATCCCAAATTGCTAAACGGTAACAACAAGGCAGATCTTGCTCCAAAAACAATACAAGGAGTTCCCTTGTGAGCCTGATGCCAAATCTGACTTCTTTGCTTTGGGGTAATTTGTGAATGCCAAATTAAAGGCTTTTGACCAAACCTTTCAATAAAACGCTGGCAAAACTGCGCGGTCAAAGCAATTTCCGGTAACAAAATTAAGACCTGCTGCCCCTTTTCATATGCTTTGGCACTAGCTTCTAAGTAAATCTCTGTCTTACCACTACCGGTAACGCCATCAAGCAAGCTTATGTGAAAATTACCAAATGTCTTTAAAATTGCATCGCTAGCAGCAGCTTGTTCAGTAGTAAGCTTAGATGCGTTGTAAACATACTTGGCGCTAACAATTTCAGGTAATGCTAATTCCTTAGGTAGTATATGCTTAACGAGCACCCCCAAGGCAGTGCATGTATAGTCTGCAAACTTTTTTAAAAAATTAACAAATGCTTCAGGTAAATATACTTGGTAACTATTAACCACTTCCTTAATGGCATAGTTAGTGTCGACTTGTTCAACTTCCGTATTCCAAACCACTCCCAAAGTAACTTTACTTTTCAATGGCACTTCAACTAATTGCCCCACCTTTGGCAATTCTGCAAACGGCCAAATATAAGTTAACGGCTTATCAAGAATCGAAGGAACAGCAACTTCTATTTTTTGTAACACTATTGTTATTCCGCAAAAAGCGAATGCAACATGTTAACAGTAATTGGACGACGCCTTTGAGCAGATATTTGGTCAATTTTATGAGCCCAATAGCAAATAGCTGGAAAATTGCGATCAATTCTCCTAGATAAATACTCTAAAATTGCGTTATCCACGACTATACCTTTGTCTTTCCAAATTTTTTCAAGCACACGTTTTAAAGTATCGTCGTCGGGGTTACGCATCTCAGCACTCACAAAAGTTGCAAGCCTAGAACGTAAATCTGCAAGTTTTACTGGCCACATAGATGGTGCTTTACGTGAACTTATAATTAAAGTTTTATTTTGCTCTTTAATTAAATTATAAAGATGGAACCACCAAACCTCATCTTCAACTTTGTCAGCATCATCTAAAATAACTATTTTTTCATCACCATAAACCCAATCTCGCGGACTAGCATCAACCGCCTGTTTTGCATTTAAATAAATAATTTGATTTTCCTTAGCAAAACCTTGCAAAAGATGGGTTTTACCACATCCAGATTCGCCATAAATACAAATATATTTGTCTTTGGTAACACCGCTAATAGATCTATGTAACAACTCAAAAGCCAATTGGTTACAATTAGCCACCACAAAATCACATAACTCAGAACTTTGAGGGTAACTCAAAGGCAACAAACCCTGCTGCACAAACTTACTCTTTCATTAATTGCACGCGATAACGAAGTATCACTTCAGTTTTAGGGGCAACCCTAATGTGCCAATAAACACTTCGATCGCTCTCGCTCTTATGTTCGTTACTTTCACGAACAACTTTAACAAGGTTATCACCACGCGGTAACATGACCTTAACAGCAACTTCTTTGTCACCAAAATTACGAATAGTAAAACGGTAAGCAGCTTCTTCCAGTTTTTCTGTAATTAAGGTTTTAAATTCTGTTTGTTCCAAAACTCCCTGAATTTGAGACAATGGAGAATCCTGGCTAGACTTAAGCTGGGTTAGCAAGTGTAAAGGAATCGCAAATTGAATAGCTTCGCTAGACTTTGTAGTCTTAAGCTGATTAATTCCTAAAAATCTCAGGTGACCGCCTTCATCACGAACATACAAAGCTAGGCCCCCCCCAGACAAATCTTTCTTTGAATTTTCGCCCTGTTTGAAGCTTAAATAAACCTGCAAAGGTAGATGCTTTTCAACACCTTGAAGATTTAGTAAACACTCTCCGCCAACATCAAAACGGTAATCTTGCTCTGTATCTTGGTCACATATATTTATCCAAGGAATTCTAATCACTCGGCCCTTTTGTAGTGTCTGACCTACGCTAACAGCATACTCGTTAAAAGTTTGATTCTTAGCTAGGTTATCCGTCTGACCATCAACCAAATGCAGACAAGAATCTTCAAATGAAGCACCTGATTGATTATCTACACTAATAAATCCACTAAAATTTAAAATCTTACCAAAGGTTTCACTCAGCTCTACAACATAATGTGCATGCCAATTAATACCGGTAAAACCATAGGTAAATTCACCGGCGAATGAACCTTGTGGATATAAAACTAACTCTGCCTCAGTCGACTTATCAGATTCTTTATCAATTTCATACTTCGGGTTTTCTACATCTTTTTGAGCAAATAAAATTGACTGAGGATCAATAGAACCAGGAACACTAATTTTTTGAATTTTTTCTCCAACCTTAATCCAAGTGGTTGCCATACAACGATCTCTATAGACAACAATTTTGCTAATTTTGTGATCATCTTTATGCGTATGTTTATCACATAATTCTTTACTGACTGGTGCTTTAGAAGCCTCACCGTACAATAATTGGCCAAAAAGAAGACATACCAATAACTTAATCATTTCATACCCGCCAAAACAATTTCTGCCTGTTGTTTATCACTAAACGGATATATTTT
>JAPLON010000039.1 GCA_026400695.1 Pseudomonadota bacterium | reverse complement strand
ACGGAAGCAGCAACCACCACCCCTAAAATTAAAACCTTCTTCATAACAATCCCCCATAATTAAAGAATTAAACAGATTCAAGCACCACAACCTGAATCTGACTTAGCTATAGCCACAACAGTTTATGCCCACAACGATTAATTCTGTAAATATTTCACCTCATAAAAAGTGTTAGGAAAAAGCTTTGATTTTCTATATTATCTTATCTTTATACTACACCACTACTTGACAGTTACTTAACAACGGCCTGCACATCTTCCACAAAACTTTTATAATCATGTGTGCCATATTGTTTTTCCAAAATAAGATTGTCATTATCAATTTTAAATAAGAGCTTTTTACCATAAAATTGACTAACGTCACTGCAATTTACAGTCACTACAAGTGTTTGGTTTTCGCCATCATAGTATATTGAGTGGGCTGTTACATCTTTCCTACTTTTGAGCTCTTGGGTTTTATCATCGTACTCCTGCATATCTAGCAACTTAGCCGAAAATACACCATTATCAAGCGACATAAGCCAAAGATAATACCCGGAGTTGTGGTTACCTCTAGCGTGACACCATTTAAACAAATATTTCTGATCTCCAACTTTATAGCAAGCTGAGGCACCTGGAATTAAAAAATCTTGTGTTGTTTCAATTTTCTGCTCAGACAGTGATTTGAATATATCAGCATTACTTTTTGTGTACTGCTCAACAATCAATCCTAGCAATATTAAGATTGGCTGATGAGTGTCACCTGCCTCACTATTCAAGCTATTGATAAGCTTAAAAACCTTATCTGCAACTAAATCAATATTCTTAGAATCTGCAAGAAATGCTTTAGTTCGCTGAATATAGTATTCTTTTAAACGTTCTGCATTCTTAGGTCGGCCCTTAAGCCAGTTGAGTTGGGTTCTTTTAATATCCGAATTTATGCTGTGATACACAAATGCCATCACCCCATCTAATTGAGCAATTTCTGGAGTCTTGCATATTAGTTTTTCTACAAGTGTTTTAGCTTTAGCACAATCAAAACTAGGACAGGTAATAGCATTAACTGTATTGAAGATAATTGATAGCAAAACAAATAGGGTCAGTTTCTTAATTAGTCTTACCATTCGAATCTCAGCTAGTTTTTACACTATAATTGTAAACAAAATTCACTAGATAACTAAAGGGCTTTGAGAAAAGTAGACATAGCGTTATTGCACTTCACATGTAATCTTATAGTTTTTAAGAGCACACTTTGCCACACTTAAATAATCCCCAAAAACCACAACATGAAGGTTTTACGATAGTCGGAGGTATTGTCACCTTTGGTGTTAATTTAAGAGCGCTTAGTATAGTCATTGCTGCAGCAGTATCAGCGTCGTCATAATTTGATGGCTCCTCTGTTTTCACCAAAAATGGCCGAAGAAATTCAAGATTACGACTTCTTACAGAAAATATTTGGGCCTGCCAATACCACACTCCCTCTTCTAGAGAATAACGTACCGTTGGGCATGAAAGTTCTTCAGCCGCAGCGTTAACTCCTTCAAATAACCCTTGCTTTGTAATTGGCCCTATTGATTTTATTGGATGCGCAGCCACGAGATTTCCAAACCAGCTATCAATAAATGGATGCTTAATGACCCTTTGCAGAGCTTGCTTTGTCGAACATGACAGTTTTTGCTTTTCGTTGTTGAGATCCATTGGAATTGAAAGCACAAAATCAACATCCACAGCGCTCAAATACGATCTACCGTGCCCTACTTTTTCTTTGAATAACACAGGAACAGTTTGGTACCCGGAACAAAATGACTCTAAGTAAAGGAGTGTATCAATAGAAACTTGCCTTAATTCACTTTCCGTCGCTGCTACGGGAAATTTTTGAAACCTGACTATTAACTCATCCATTATGCCTGATGATGCGGGAATTCTTTCACAAGACATACGCACCTTCATTTCATCTGAAAAGACATTTTCTAGAACTTTGTAAAGTTCACACTTCCTTTTTTCAGAATCTGGAGATGTTTGAATAGGCGAATGAATTGGATAATTAGTACTTTCAGAGAAACTTACTTCGCGCATGTTGTCATCATCATTAACATCAGCTTTTTCACGCATTATATAGGCATTTGATGTGGAAACAGCTGCCCCATTAATTATAGAAATTACCACTAGGAATAATGCAAAGTAGCAGAATTTTTTTATCATAACCTTTATCTTTCACTTGGATAATCTCGTATGTAAATATTTAGTACTACATGCAGAAAGGATTACATAGTATCATCTTTACACTATTTTGTCTAATTAAATTTAAAGATAACAGCAATTTGTGAGCTAAAACCTAGATCTAATTACCAGAAATTTTTCCTAGGTTTTACAGGCGATAGGTTAATATGTTTAAAGTAACTACTTTTTACCTTAAGCTACTACCAAACTATGGAAGTGATGAGACAATAATTGTGATCTCTGCAAATAAATGAAAAAAAGCGATAATACCATTGCAATTTTACTTACCATAGGTTTTTTAACAATGCTGGGTTTGGCATTTGCATCAGTCCCGTTATACCGAGTTTTTTGCCAAAAAACTGGCTTTGGCGGAACCCCCAAAATAAGCCGTGACAGCTCAACCAATGTTATAAACCGTGAGATTACCGTACGCTTTATCTCTAATACTCACCGAGACTTACCGTGGAGCTTTACACCATTACAGCATACCATGCGCTTAAAAATAGGTGAAAATGGCCTGGCTTTTTATAAAGCGAAAAACAATTCAGATAAACCTATAGTTGGCATGGCCACTTACAATGTATCACCAGATGCTGCGGGGCAATATTTTAATAAAGTTTTTTGCTTTTGTTTTGAACAACAACGGCTTGATGCTGGCGAAGAAATGGAAATGCCAGTGCAATTTTTTATTGACCCAGATTTTGCCAAAGACCCTTTATTAAAAGATATAAAAGAAATAACTTTGTCTTATACATTTTTTGTATTTAAAAAGAACAGATAATTTAATAAATAATTAACTATCAAGTAATATTATTATACTCATAAAAACTTGATATGGATTGTTAATATGAAATT
>JAPLON010000016.1 GCA_026400695.1 Pseudomonadota bacterium | reverse complement strand
TCGATGAGATTGATAAGGTTTGTGCGCGTTCTGAAAATCGTGGCGGTGATGTTAGCCGGGAAGGTGTGCAGCGAGATTTATTACCTTTGATTGAAGGAACTGTTGTTTCAACGAAACATGGCCCTATTAAAACGGATCATATTTTGTTTATTACCAGTGGTGCTTTTCATGTTTCTAAGCCATCTGATTTGCTTCCTGAATTACAGGGGCGCTTGCCTATTAGGGTTGAGCTACAGGCATTAACAACAGATGATTTTGTGCGCATTTTGAATGAGCCAGAAGCTAATTTGATTGTTCAATCAATTGCTTTGCTTAAAACAGAAGATTTTGAAATTAAATTTAACGAAGAGTCAATTCAGGCAATTGCAAATTTGGCAGCAAAATGTAATGAAGAGGTTGAAAATATAGGGGCACGTCGTTTGCATACTATTATTGAAAAATTGCTGGAAGATATTAGTTTTACAAGCCCGGAACGTAAGGGGGAAAGCTTTTTAATTACCAAAGAATATGTTGAGGAAAAGGTGGCGAATTTGATAAAAAATCAGGACCTTTCAAGATTTATTCTTTAGTTCATTGAATTTATTGTAACTCCACGGTTATTTTACTCGTGGAGTTTTAATGCAAACATCTACAAAAAGAACAATAGGAAGATTCCAAAGATAATTCTGTATATTCCAAAAGAAACAAAACTGAACTTTTTTAAGAACCATAATAGGGATTGAATTGTCAGGATACCAAGTCCTGCAACTACTCCCATTAAGATTAGTTGGTTATTCGTGAATAATTCTTTAAAATTTGGAGTATCTAACGCTACTAGAGTACATGCTCCTAAAATTGTGGGAATTGCCATTAAAAAAGCAAAGCGTGTTGCTTCTGTTCTACCTAAACCACAAAACCTAGCCGCAGTTATACATGTTCCTGAGCGGCTAGCGCCAGGTATAAATGCCATACACTGAAAAATACCGATCAGAGCGCCATTTTTATAGGTTGGAAAATTATCTTTAACGGGATTAGAATCTGCCACAATTAGCAAAACTCCAAAAAGGACGCTAGCAATACCAATTATTTTTAAGCTTTCTGCAGTCGTTCCGAAGTATTTTTTGACCAAAAATCCAACTACTATTACTGGGATCGAAGATAGTAACAAAATAAAAGCTAAGTCTCTGTAGCGTTTGGCCGGGTGTTTTTTTAGCTTTTTGATATCGTAAATCCAAATTCCAAAAATCATTAAACAGATGTCTTTAGAAAAATAAATTAATAGAGCTAGTAATGAACCAAAGTGCAATACTACATGCATATTAAAGCCACTAGAATTAATGCCAAACAGTTGTTCTAAAACTACCATGTGGCCATTAGAACTAATTGGCAAAAATTCAGCTATACCCTGGAATATGCTTAAAAAAACTAGATCGTTTACCATTAGGCTGCCAACATATTTAAAACAAAGGGCAAAATCCCACCACTTAAAAAGTACTGCATTTCATCTTCAGTATCAATCCTGACAAGCATAGGAACCTGTTGCACAATTGTTCCTGTAAAGGTTACGTTAACGGTCATTTTTGTTTTTAACTCAGCGTTTAATCCTTGAATACTAACGGTTTCACTACCATTTAAATTTAACGTTTTTCTTGAAGTACCTGGCATGAATTCAATAGGTAGTACTCCCATACCAATAAGATTAGACCGGTGTATTCGTTCAAAGCTTTCGGCAATAACAGCTTTAACACCCAATAGCCGAGTCCCTTTTGCGGCCCAGTCACGTGAAGAGCCAGTGCCATATTCTTTACCTGCTATTACTACCAATGGGGTTTTTCTTTGCATGTAATGTTGGGCGGCATCATAAATACTAGCTTGCTGACTGGTTGTTGCTAAAATTGTTTGTCCGCCACTTATTCCTGGTACCATTTCATTTTGTAATCTGATATTGGCAAAGGTGCCTCGCATCATTACTTCATGATTCCCTCTTCTGGCACCATAAGAATTAAAATCTTCAGTATTCACTTTGTTTTCTAAAAGGTATTGTCCTGCTGGACTACTGGTTCTAATGTTGCCGGCTGGGGAAATGTGATCGGTAGTGACGCTGTCTCCTAGTAGGGCTAAAATACGTGCATTTTGTATGTCTGCTACTTTATCTGTTTTTGTATCAAAATACGGAGGGTGCTTGATATAGGTGCTGTCATCCCAATTATAGGTTGGCGATTCATCGCTGCTGATATTTGCCCAAAGGCTATCACCATCAAAAACTGTATTGTATCTTTTGGCAAAGATTTCAGGGGTGATAATTTTAGAAATAATTTCATTAATTTCTAAAGATGTTGGCCAGATATCTTTTAAGAAAATATCTTTGCCATCTGTACTTTTGCCAATGGGTTCTGTGGTAAGATCAATTGCCGTTGTTCCCGCTAATGCAAAAGCTATAACTAATGGCGGAGACGCTAAATAATTAGCTTTAACATGATGGTTAATCCTTCCTTCGAAATTGCGATTGCCTGAAAGTACACCTGAAACTGTTAGATCATTTTCTTCAATTGCTTTAGTGATTTGCGCGCTTAGCGGCCCTGAATTGCCAATGCAGGTTGTACAGCCGTAACCTACAACATGAAATCCTAGTTTTTCTAATTCTGGCATCAATTGGCTGCGTTCCAAGTATTCTGTAACCACTTGAGAGCCTGGGGCTAGACTAGTCTTTACCCATGGTTTAGATTTTAATCCTAATTGGTTAGCTTTTTTGGCAAGTAATCCTGCAGCAATCATAACTGAAGGGTTAGAGGTATTGGTGCAACTAGTAATTGCTGCAATTACTACATCATGG
>JAPLON010000084.1 GCA_026400695.1 Pseudomonadota bacterium | reverse complement strand
ATGGTGTACCAAAAGAAAATTTTCCTCTATTTCTAAAGGAATCTGAGTGGCGATTTAATAACCCTAATCCAAAAGCTCAATTAAGCCAGTTAAAGCAATGGATTAAGGCTGTTCTTTTTTAGTTATCTGGTACAGCCCCTACATATTTTAATAAGTTTAAACAAAACTTATCTAAAATCTTAACTTATGTCCCTTACTTTATTTTCATGCGTAGGCCCTGGAAGTTTTTTTGAAATTTTGCAATATACTTATAAAAATGCCAAACAAAACAAATAATAAACCTAACCAAAATAATGTTATCATTGGCTTAAGCATTAATTCAGTTACCCAAGTGTTATTACTGTCGGTAAATATTGTTGAATGCACGTGGTCAAGGTTAATTCTAACCCATGCTGATTGGTTTTTTATAACTTTATTGGTGTAAAAATATAATATTTCAGGGGAAATTTCGGTAGAGTTTACTGAAAAATTTAAAATTTCTTTGTGGATTTGTTGATTGTCTATAACTAAGTGTGATTTGTAGTTGATAACGTAACTACCTAACTTTACAGGCAATTCACTGATTTTTAATTCAAGTTTTTCGGTAAAGATTTCTCCGTGGCTGGCGCCTAGTATACATAGTCCAACCCCAAGGTGAGCTGCTACAAAGCCTTTGCTAAATAGCTGTTTGCAGTACTTTAGCGCACTAAAAATAAGCCAAAAACTTATTACTGCAGCAAAGGCTGCGAAGTAATTAAAGTAAGGCTGGAATTTCCAAACCCAAAGTATGGTAGATAGTATGGAGCAGGCTATGCTCCATTCATATTGCCTAAACTTCATATGTGGGGCGAACCCGCAAAAAATAAGTAAAAATAAAGTAAGCGGATTGATAAAGTCATGGAAAAATTTTTCATCGATCACCGCATTTATACCTAGACAGTAATTCAAAATTATTGGAATGAAAATAAGTGCTACTAGCAAAGCTAAACAGCTAATAAATCCAGTCGAAACTAATGTTATTTTGGCTGTTGTGCTTTTGAAAAGTATTATAACTGTAGCAATGCAAAATAGGATTGCACATAACCCTAGCCAAATTCCATTTTGTAAATCAAACCCAAAACTGTGTACTGATACTAATATTCCACTGCGCACTAGGGAAAGGCCTAGCATTACCATTGGAAAGCTCAGTAAAAGGCATTTTCTATTTGATTTTTCCGAGTGTACCGCTGCCATAATGGCTAGCCATGGAAATAGAGAGACGGTTTCTACTGGGTCCCAAAACCAAAAGCCTCCCCAGCCTAGCTCACCGTAGGCCCAGCGTGCTCCAAGAATTAGTCCGGTAGTTATCAAGCCAAGGCATACTCTAGTATATAACTGTATTGTAGGATGTTCAGGGGAAAAGCAAGCCCATACCCATAAAACCAAGCATAAGCTTTGTCCAAGGTATAAAATCGGTGGGTGAATAGAGAGGTATAAGTTTTGTAATGCGGGGTTAAGATCTTGTCCAGAAGTTGCTTTGATTGCTAAAACAACAAATGGATTTGCCTGAAAATAAAGATAGCAACCAAGTGATAATAAAACAAATGAAGCTAAGCAGATTGCATTATTTTCACGGAGCAATAGGGCAGACCAAGCTGTTAAACAGGTAAAAAATAGCAGCATTGACCCTTCATGATTTCCCCAAACTCCGCATATTTTATAAATTAAGGGGGTACTGCTGTGTGAGTTTAGCCATACATTGGCAATTTCGGTTGTATTACTAATATAGAATAACAACAGGGTGGCGACTGCCATTATGCATATAATAAATGGAATTATTAAGGTTAACTTTTTTTGTGAAAAAATATTTTTAAGTAGTATGCACGCCATTACGGCAAAAAGTGCATCCATTAATAAGGTTAGGTTAAGCAAGTTAAAATCCGTATTATCATCTCAACGAAATAATTACTTCAAATAAAATTAAAACAATAATAATCCACTCCAAAAATGAAGAATGGGCGTGTTTTAATTCATCGCTTAGTATTTGATATAATTCGTGCACAAGGTTTAACTTGCCATTTAAAATGTTCAAACGTACTTCAATGTCTAAAAAATCCACGGCTTGTTGGTAAAATGGTTCGTAGCGAGGGCGTTTCCAAAAAAATTCAGGGGTATCAAGTGCGTATGAATCTAGGTTAATTGAGTTTTTTTGACTAAATAGTTTACCAAGGTGTTGAGAAATCTTTTTTCGAGAGAGGCTGATTTTTCCTTTTTCTGCTAATTCGGCCGGTAGATGGCGAGTGCGCTGAATGGTTTGATCGATTTCATATTCAAAGTTTGAAAGCTTTACCGATTGTGACAGTCCATAGGAAAGAGAGATCTTAAGCAGAGGATCATTTGATTGCAAAATAATGTGGTCTTCTTCTTCTTCAATGAGCGTTTCATTACCGTAGTTGTAGGTGAATACGTCCTCTTGAATGTTGGAAAGAGGAGAAGTTACAAAATTTGCAATTTTAGCCAGTACGCCTTTTTCCTCTTCTGTGGTGTGGTTCCAAAATACGACAGAACCATAAGCAAAAAAACACATGGTTCGCTCTTTTTCTAAAGAGATAAAAACTACTTCACTGTAAAGATGCGATGTTACAGCGCTAGCCTGCCAGGTTTCAAAAATTCTTTTGATGTCGTAGGCAGTACCCGTACAATAAGAGGCGCAGCGCATACTAATCCGTCACATGCACAACTTTAGTGCCATCTATTTTTACTGCGTATTTTAGGGCTTTCACCTTTTCACTAAATGGCCCCATTAATAATCTAAAAACAGTTTCTCCGTCAGGGCGTTCTGATTCTTTAATTTGGGATTTTAAACCTTTTAGGTTGTGTTTAGTTTTTAGGCGCTTCCATTCTTTTAACGCAGCAGCTTCAGATTTAACGGTTGCAAGTTGTACAAAATAGTTTCCACTGATGGCTTCTGCAGGCTTGGCCTTAACAACGGTTGGCTCAGCGTCGGCTTCTGTTTCTTCAATTTTTTGCTTTTTTGCTACTACTTGCCCAGTTGGTGGCTGAATAGCTTGTTGCTGTAGGTTTTGTTGTTGCATTGGCTGATTTTGAACTGCTTGATTTTGCGTAGGCTGAGGCTGTTGCTGCATATTTTGCTGTGGTCCAACATATTGCTGCTGTATAGGTTGTTGAGGGTTTGTATTTTGCTGAAATTGCTCAGGGTGCATTTGTTGCTGAGGTGCATTTTGCGCATTTTCAACAGCTAAACCCTGATTGTTTTGTGCCATAGATGGTTGCTCAGGTGGTGGTAACAGTCTTTCCGCAGGATCATCAGATGTGCTATCACCAATACGATTGTAGATTAACTTATCTTGGTAAGGGATATTTATTCCACCCCGGTGATCTGGGGAAACCTTGTGTGGCCCCGGATCTGCATGAATTAGTGTTGGGGTATCGGATGATGGAGCCTTGGCCCACTTGTAAGCAAACCATGAAAATGCAGCTATCAAAGCAACACCAGCTACGACCACCAATAATTTTACAGGCGAGTTGTTAGATTCGCTATCGCTATCATCAGGTCTTTGTAGGGGTTGTGGGTCGTTCCAATATGCCATCGGGTTTGTGATGGCTGCTTGGTTACCTACATTTTGAAATGGTTCATCCGGTACAAAAGAATTTGGATTAGCTTGGTAGTTTTGTCCTTGATTCTGCGTTGGATTGGCATAATTGTTAGGTTGCTGATAACTTTGCTGTTGAAAGTTTTGGTTTTGAAAATTATTTCCTTGGTAATTAGCTGCCCTTTGGGCATTCAGTTGTGATGCTTGGACTGGGTGCAGGTAAGATTCTTGTTGCTGCATTTGCCCGTGAACTTGCGGTGGTACTGGTTGCGTAGCGCCAAACCCGTAGCCTTGCGGTTGATTCGTCATTTGAGGCTGAGGGTTTTGTTGCCCGTAAAAATTTCCAAAATTATTTTGAGGTATAAAAGGTTGCTGCTGCATTTGCCCATTGTTCATGCCAAAATTTGGGTTGAACCCCTGATTTTGCTGTTCCATTTGTGGGTAAAATCCCTGTTCAGCAAAAGGTTGCTGGGGAACGGAATTTTGAAAAAATGGTTCTTGTTGTGGTGATTGCTCATGCACGTCGCCACGACGCCTAAATTGAAATGACACGAAAAAACTCTCCTGTAATATTCAGGCCAAAATTACTACCTACTATGAAGATAGTATGTTCTTTGGCAAATTGCAAAAGTGAAGAATAAAAAAATGTAAAAGCCTATAGTTAGTAACAGCCATTCAGTTCTGTGAAGGCTAGCTAAACTTGTTTTATTTGGTTCTGTCGCATCTGTAGAAGATGAAAAAAATGTGATAAATTTTTCAGCGAAAGAGGAATAGATGCTGTTAAAAATTTCAGGAGAATTGCTGCCAAAATTTAAGTTCTTTTGTTCATCTTCAGAATTGATAATGATGTTTGTCTATATGAAATGTAGATTTTCTTTACTTTAAATTAAAAAACTTTTTTAACTTAGTTTAATTGTAAAATTACATCATAAATACTTTGTCGGGACAAAGCGGTTTTGGGTGCACAAGGCCACATATGTTGATAAAATCAAATTACTACGATTATTTTAACTATAATTTAACTAAAGTAAACCATACTGATATTATCAAATATAGTATTTTTATACATGCGTAGTTTATTATTTATAGTTGCGTCACTTAACGTATTATTTTCTAGTACACCAGCTGGTTTACCAATTAAAGTTTCCAAAGAGGTACATTCGCATTCAGTAGTACTGCCACAACCTCAGGATGATCCAGCAAAAATTCAAATCTTGGGCGGAGACAGAGAAAGTAATGCAACAAAACCAGTATTGTTAGCAGAAGGCGGAGCTGCGGCAGGTAGTTCTACTACAAATGGCGTTTTCCCTACAGATGTTAATGGTTTTCCAGAAACAATTAATCAGTTTACCCAGCAGCAAACCGATAAGGGTGGCACAGAATCTACATTTATTTTAAAGGAAGGAAATACCCCCAAGTTTGTTTTAAAGAAAGTGGCAGAAAATGGTGCCAAGATTGATCAGTTTAAAGAAGAAGTACTCGCTGACGCAATTTATCAAGCAATTGGCAAAGCTGAACCGAGTTTTGGAATTCTTGTGCCTAAGTTTCAAATTCGTCTTGATCAAGGTAAGCTGAGCCGTATTACGGAATACTTACCAGGTGATGATTTAGGTATTGCAAACACAGATGCATTGCGTCTACAAAGCGTAAACATTGCCAGAGGCTTTGTGGTTGATGCGTTTATGGCCAATTGGGACTTGGTAGTTAGCGGCGGTAAAAATTTACGGTTTAGTGGTGGTGAAATTTATCGCATGGATAATGGCGGATCCTTACGTTACCGAGCTACAGGAGAGTTAAAAGCAACAACTGGTTATGATTTTAGTACAGCTGTTAATGACCTTTATACTTTAAGAGGACAAAAATCTCCCCTTAATCAAAACCTTCCTGCAAGTACTGATGGTAAAAATTTTTATGGTAATTTAACCCAAGCAGATATTTTAAAACAAATTGAAAAGCTTGTTGCATTACAAGAGGTAATCCTTAAAACTGCAGATCAGTATAATGATTGGCTCAACATTAAAGACTACGCCAAATTAAAATCAAATTTGATTAATCGCTTAGAATCTTTAAAGGCATATTATTACGATCAGGTACAACCAGTAACTCAATATGAACTGGCCCATCCTTTTGCTGTAGCAATTGCGAATAAGTCATTCGTATCTATTTTAATGGTGGCGACTGGCACTGATGGCCGTAAAAAAGTGTTGCTTGCTAAAAGTGTCAGGAATGATTGGTGGAGTAACTTTGGTGTCGAAGCTGATAACACTGATAAAACCTTGTTAAATGCAGCTGTAAGTGAAGTAGACGAAGAATCCATGAGGATCTATCAGGCATCACCAGATGATCTGGTTGATGCACCATCCCATGATTTAATCAAAGGTGGTAATACAACTGATGCTTTACATCGTATGTATTTAATGAATGTGGACTATAAAGAACCTGCAATATTTATGGAAGAACTTAACAAACCGATTGGTGGGAGCAATGGAAAATACAGAGATTTTGATTGGGTAGATGTTGAGGTTTTACTAGCTCTTGTCCATTCTAACCTTGATACCGAAAATGACGAGCACAATGAAAAGCAATATGCTTTAAGAGTTGACAATAAAGAAATTTATATCCACCACCCTTTAATGGATATGCTACGACAAGCTCCTGTTGTTGCGTGGTTAGAAGCTTTAGCTGCAAATAGTCAGGTGCCTAAAGTTCATACGCAAGGCAGTATTGGGTGTCCAAGACCTACTAATGTTACAGATGGTGCAGCTGCGTCTTCTAGTACAGCTTTAGTTTCAACTCTTGTACCTGCTGCAACAATAACATATCCAAATCCACCATTTTTTGATCCACGGGCGGAAGATGAGGAAAATATACATAAGTTATTCTCAAATCTTAATGCAGAACCTACATGTGTACATGAAGATGTTTTAACCAGTCAGAAGCTGCCAAAGCAAACTGCTACTGATGCTTACTTAAAATGGAGCTTAGAGCAGCAAGCGCGCCAATCATATGTTACAAACAATGATTTGCAAAATGTTTACCTATTTTTACAACATGTAAGTACGACACCCAACTCTAAAAGCTATTTTCAAGAGTTTAGTCCTACAGCAGCAGTTACAAATTACAGAAAAGTAATTCTAAGCGCCATGCAAAAAGAAAGGGAAATGCCTGATTGGTTTGTCTTTTACCATACTTTGCAAGACAAAATGGCATTTATTTACGATATAATTACAGCAATTAAATGCTATCTACAATTGAAGAGTCCTAGTAACGACTCAGAATTTAGTATCTATTATTTACGTGCATTTGATGCTTCTTTTAAAGGTCTGCGAAACGTTGAGGCATTTGTAGCAGATCAGGTAAAAAAGCAAAATAAAGATTTTTCAAAATTAGATAACTATGAAGGTGATTTTAATGAAAAGGGGATTTCAACCAATATTAATCTTTTTGGTAATCCTAATACTGATACTTCATCAACTTTTGATTTACTGCATGAAGATAGTTCAGTCCGGGCTCCAGTCTATGAAAACCTTTTACGCAATATACTTTTCCAATTTGGCCTTACGAATACAAAAAAGTATTTTGACTTGTTTGAACGCTATTTTGGAACAGACTCACAAAATCAACTATTACAAATCTTTATTAATCCAGCAGTTGTTGATGATATTGTCTATTTATCAGGTACTATGGGTAAAGGTCTTTATCAAAACTTTGCGGAGCAAAAAGCCGATTTAAATCCTAATAAATTTTTAACCAAATTAAGGGAAAATCCGGAAGAAGCAAACCATATATTAGAACCACTTAGATCTGACTTGAATAGTATTCAGGCACGTATTTTCTTAAGGCCAAGTATTATGTTAGATCCTCATAAGGTTCAAATTAGACGCCATTTTAAGAAAATTCCAAAATCAGGTTATTTAAAAGCATTGCGTGATATGGTTAAAAATGATCTTACACAATGGTTACAGCAGCATAACCCTTTGTCACCTGCTTTATTAAACTCATCTTCTTCATCAAGCTCATCATCTCTAGCAAGCTCAGCATCTTCAAAAGAGTATCCCGCTAATCTTCAAAGATTGTACCGGCGTATACAACTAAACGCACAAAAGGTATATGAAACAATAACTGCTGAAACACAGTATGTTGATCTTTTAAGGAATGATAATGTCAATGGAATAGAACAAATATTAGAGCTAAACCCTAATTTTGATTTATTTAAATCAATTGCCAGTACTGCGTATCAAAGCGGTCAAGGTAAATCACAAATTTACCCAGCTGAATTGCTCGGTAAGGCACCAAAAATTAGTGCAATGATTTTAAGCAAATACATTAATCAGGTGAAGTCTCATATAGAAGACGCTAAAAACAGTAATGACTATGAAAAAATGAATGCTTATCTAATTTGGTGTCAGTATTTAGTGACAATTAGTGATCAGCTTTATAAGCAAGCCGAAGAATTAGCCGCTGAATGTATAAAGAGTAAAATTACCCGTGAAAATGCTTTTGCCTTATTTAAAGCACTTATTGCAAAAAATCAATTTAATGAAGCACAAAAGTCAGCAACGGAGGGGATAAATAGTCCCGATTCTTCTGTCAGAGATACTGCTTGCAAATTATTGGAAATGCTTGTTGAAAAAGGTCAATTTGAGGCAGCAAAAAAGGCAGTAGTTGAATGTATAAAGAGTAAAGATAAATTAATCAGTGCAAAAGCTTTGATATTATCTAAGGCGCTTATTGAAATAGGTCAATTTGACACAAAAGATGAAATTTATAAAGCAGTAGTACAGACAGCAACGAAGGAAATAAATAGTCCCTATCCTCCTGTCGCTGCTTACAACTTATTTAAGGTGCTTATTGAAAAAGGTCAATTTGAAGAAGTAAAAGAAGTAGCGACTAAGGCAATAGAGATGGCATACCCAGATACTGCTTTCAAGTTGTTTGATGTGTTTATTGAAAAAGGTCAATTTGATTTAGTAGCGGAGGTATTAGCTATAGGAGTCGAGCATGGTTTTAACTATGAAGTTCGAAAGAAAGCATGCATCTTATTAGCGGATCTTGTTACAGAAAAAGATCAATTCATCACAAAAACTCAATTTGATCTAGCGGCAAAAGCAGCAGTTGAAGTAATAAGTAATCAAGATCATGGTGTTATCGAGAGCGCTTTCAAATTATTGGAAGCACTCGTTGTAAAAGGTATGTCATTTGATTTAGCAGCAAAAGCAGCAGTTAAAGTAATAACTGAAGAAATAAGTAATCGTGATTATCCTGTTATTGAGAGCGCTTTCAAATTATTGGAAGCACTCGTTGCAAAAGATCAAGGATTTAAAGAAGCTATAGAGGCAGCAAAAGCAGGTATTGCTAGTGGTATAGCTGGTATTAGTGGACTTAAGCTATTTGTACAGCTATTTACAAAAGATCAGGGGTTTAAAGAAGCTATAGATGTAGCAAAAGCAGGTATTGCTAGCACTAATAATGCCGTGAAAGGTTTGTCAATTATATTATTTACAAAACTAGTAGAAAAAGATCAGGGAATTGCAGAAGCACGGAAAGCAGTTGAGGAATCTGTGCCGGATAATAATAAAATAGTGGGTGATTATGCTCAGCGATTAAAGGGCATGTTAAATAGGCCCAACGTGGCTCAGAGTAGTGAGGTGCACAAATAGCTGGTTTCTTTTTCCAGGTTCTGTCGCATCTGTTGAAGGCAAAAGAATTCTGTTAGATTTTTTGCAGCAAAAGAGGGTTAGATGCTGCTAAAAATTTCCAAGAATTGCTGCCAAAGTTTAAATGCTTTTGCTCATCTGCAGAACCGAAATTTTTTAGTTGTTATAATTAATAAAGGCCATTAAGCTCTGTGAATACCTGACGTTCCTCATCATATACTTTAATGGTTCCGGTTGGCAGGTCAAAGTTCCAGGCATGTAGTGATAGCTCACCATCTAAAACCTTTTGATTAATCCATGGAAAAGTTCGCAGGTTCTTCAAAGAATTAATTAAAGAATATTGGCCACAAAGTTCGCTAAGTTTTTCAGGTTCTGTTTCTGGATTTTCATTTATTGCTTGTACGCACGATGGCTTGGCTATTTTCATCCAATTCTCAATAAACCACATTGGTTGGCTAGAATCGTTTTCCTCAATGATACTGTTAATTCCACCACATTGGGTGTGACCAAAAATAATGATATGTTCAACATTTAGGGTACATACGCCAAATTCTAGGGCAGCACTTGTGCCATGGTAGCCATTGTCTGGCTCATACGGGGGGATAAGGTTGGCAACGTTTCTAATTACAAACAGGTCGCCAGGTTTGCTGTTGGTAACAATTGCTGGATCTACTCTAGAGTCTGAGCACGCAATAACTAAAATCTTTGGTTTTTGTCCGTTATCTACAAGATTTTGAAACGTTTGGGTTTTTTCTTCAAAGTATTCTTTTTTGAATTTTTTATATCCATCCACAACTCTTCTAATTTCTTCTGGCATGGGAAGCAACCTGATTTATTGAGTATTTGGCAAGGTTACAATGACAAGGAAATATTTCCTAGCGTTTTTTAAGGAAAAAATTTTTTAAAAGCTCTGCGCACTGACTTTCTAAAACTCCGCCAATGATTTGGGGTTGAAAATGAGAATGTTTAAATATTTGTGGACCATGTTCAATGCCACCACTTTTAGGGTCATAAGCACCAAAAATAACTTTGCCAACTCTTGCTTGGGCAATTACCGCAGCGCACATGGGGCAGGGTTCAAGGGTTACATAAAGGGTGCATGTTTCTAGGTATGGTGTTTTTAAATTTTCAATGGCCTGTTGTATGACTAGCATTTCTGCATGTTGCAATGAATGATTATTTGCCTTACATGTGTTATGTGCTTGGGCAATAATTTGCTCGTTGTTTACTAAAACCGCACCAACAGGAACCTCATCATTATTTATGGCCAATTCTGCCAAACCTATGGCATGCAGCATATAATTCATAACAAGTCTCATTAACGTGTAAGTTATTATAACATACATGCCAAAAATTCGTAGCGTTAACACTTTGTTAACTTATCCCCAAAACCTGTGGATAAGTCTTTGGGTAAAACCTGAATAATAAGTGCAGATTGAAGCTATCCGTGAGTTCTATTCCCTTTGCTCAAAAAACAGGCATAGTCTTGAAACCGTTGAAAACAGCCAGCTTTGAAGATTGATATCAGAAAATTTTATTTAATTTTGTTAAGCATACAAAAATTTTAAGAGTGTAAAAAAAATGTGGATAAGTTAGTGTCAATCCTAAAAAAGTCCATTGACAGCATTTTTTTTGAAGTTCATTCTTTAGCAATTATAATTTGTAGTCATAGCACGTATGAAAACATTAGAAGTCATTTATAGGGATGCGTTATTGTTGGCAATAAACAAGCCAGCGGGATTGCCTGTACATAAAGGCGCAGGGCGCAAAATGACCACCTTGGAAGACTATCTAGATGATCTTCGTTTTGGGTTACCTTTAAGGCCAGAGCTTGCTCATCGTCTAGATAAAGACACAACTGGCTGTTTACTATTAGGACGTAACAAAACAGCGCTTAAGCGGTTAAGTGAGCTATTCCAAAAACAGCAAATTAGCAAAACATACATGGCTTTAGTGCATGGCAAACTAGAAAAATCATCTGGTGAAATTAATTTAAAGATTGCCAAAAAGTCACGTGACAAAAAATCATGGTGGGGAAAGGTTGATCCTAATGGGCAAGAGGCAGTCACTTTGTATGATGTTCTAGCCAGTAATGATGATGCTTCCTTAGTTAAATTGACCCCATTAACCGGCAGAACTCACCAGCTGCGTATTCATATGCAAGCCTTAGGCCATCCTATTCTGGGAGATGCTATTTACGGTTTAAAAGGTGATAAAAGATCGTTATGTTTGCACTGCAGTTCTATGGAAGTGCCATTGTATGCTAAGCGCGATAAAATTATCGTTACGGCAGCTTTGCCTGAATTGTTTAAGGAGGAGTTGGAAAAATTAGCATTAAATTTTGTTTAGTCAAATTTATCATTTCTATAAAAGTATTTTTATGTTGCAAAAAATAGAATTTATCGCTATACAACTTCTATGGTTAATGTAATTCGAAACATTTTACGCAACAACATGTGTGCTTTTTTAAAACAAAATAGTTTCCCTAGACAGGCTTATTGTCATCACGCTTATACAGCGATGATGTTGCAAGCATTGATCCCTTTTTTAAAAATATATAATCAATCCCTAATCTTTATCAGTTTTCAGCACATTGACTTAGACGCCTGGTAATAGGCTCTAATACCAATTCCCGAATTAATTATCTTTCACTATGAATCTCCGCCGGAGTTTATCTCTGACCCGATCGGGGCGGAGATGACAGAAAAAATGGTAATTATGTCATCCCCTCGAAGAAGTGGATCCATTTTTGCTTAATGGTATTTTTTGGAAATGGTTATAGCAATCAAAAACTAGCCCAATTGATTTAATTAAAATTTAAAAATGTAGAATAAAAATGTCACAATTTAAAATATCAAAATTTCGCCTGCAGTTTTTTATTTCTGCGGCTATACTTACTTGCCATATGGGTGCATATGCGTCATCAGCATCGGATGATGGGTTTGGAGCGCCTGCTGCATCATCTTCAAGTTCTTCTATAGGTAGCCTTCTTAGTTCTGTATCTGCTGATATTCAGAAAGATTTTGTTGCAGCTAAACCCATAATTGAGCAATGCCTTAATGCTGTTAACCATGCTGAACTTCACTTTTTTTGGACCACTGGTTATCAAATAGGTGAGCTAAATACTGAGTTTGGTGCTAATGATCGAGTGATGATTGGCGGTTCTCAGTGCTCAGAAAATTTCCAGCAATACCTAGATTTCTTATTAGCAAATTCCCCTGATAAACTTACGATTAAGCTTGTTGCTGATAGAATGACTGTAAGTTCTAATACATGGCTTTCAGAATTATGTGCAAAGCATAATGGCCGTCTGCAAATTTTACCTATTGAAGGTGTGGTTAGTAATCTGGCTACAACCTTTGGGGAAGAAAGATCCGGGTTTTTAAAACTAATTTTTCAAAATGCCGTAGCGGGTAACCCTGCGATAGCTAGCGATCTTTATCGATTAGTTGGAATGTTATATGGCAGCAACCCTAACCCAGATCAAAGTTTGGTTATGAATACCCAATATACTTATTGTGATGTTGATACTTTTTGCTTCGGCATGAAATGTAAACAGCGCTTTGAGCAAAAAATGGCACTAAAAAAGCTACTGGGTATAGAGGAAACTTATACTTTAAAACGCGTAGGAGAAAATAATGATGACGGGTTTGGTTTTATAAGGGCGTTATTTAGTAAAATGGAGCCATTAGCAAAAATAAAAGGGCTTAGCTTTGGTAAAAGACAAAATGGTAGTAGTTTAATTAAATTTAACATTCAAGAGCTGAGTGTTTATGAAGCCTTTTGTGTTGGGGTGTTGTACGCTGTAAAATCAGCTTCACAATCAGCTGCAAAATCAGCCATGTCTGAGTCTGGGCAATTTTCTCGTTTAAATTTACTTAATTATTTCCTGAATCTTCATGATTATGCGGTAAAAGGTGCTACCGATTCAGAAAATTCATTTTCTGGCTACCTAAAAGAATTTTCACCTTTTTCTATAAGAGTGCAAAATATTGTTGAAGTTACAGGTCCTGGTCTTTTGAAGTATCCAGGACGCGGAGAGTGCCATGAATTAACATACGATGACAATAATGCAATGGAGTGGCATCGTACGCATTACCTAGAGAACCCCCATTATTCACAGCCATTAGCTGATTTAGGTGGTGGTAATGATGAGTTGGACAAAGCATTTACTACATATGGTAGACAGCTATCAGATGCTTATTATTTACGGAGATTAGGGGCAGAGCATCCTTTTGTGAAAAGGTTTACTCAACATTTGCAAGCCAATTTTCCTTATGCATCTCCTGCTTTTAAAGATTATATGAGACAGTTACATGATAATGAAAAAACTTTAGATGGCTATGAATCTAAAGAAAAATGGTTGGCTGCAAAATTTGCTTTAATAACGAAGAAGTCCGAAAAACTTGATGGTCTAAGAGATATAGAGCTTGTGGAATTGCCATACTACGCGAGACTTACTAGTGTGCTTCAACAGTTAGGAATCAATCGCCCTTTAACTGTGGCAGATTTGGACTAGATTAATAAATATGAATAATAATATTTAAGCAAAATACCACGGGGTAACTCCCGTGGAGTTTCACAAAAATTTAAAACGTACCCATGCTTTGTGTAGCTCTCAATAGTAGGTACTTTCATAAAAATGAAAGATTAATTTAATTAAATTTGTAAAATGGAGAATAAAAATGTCTAAATTTAAAATATCAAAATTTTATCTGCCGCTTTTGGTTTCTGCGGCTATACTTACCTGCCGTATGGATGCATATGCATCATCAGCATCGGATGATGGGCTTGGAGCGCCTGCTGCATCATCTTCAAGCTCATCTTCATCCCTTTCAACAACTGATTCTAAGTTTGAAAGTACTTTTAAATTTGAGTTTCTGGATGGTGGTACCGGCACAGACGCCTTTGATTCACTCTTTAAAAAAGTTAAAAAACAAAAAGCAATAATAACTGCTTCTGCCAAAGCTCTTGCTTTTACTGGTATGAAAGCAGACCCGATATCTCCTAAAAGGGTAGTCTTTAAGGATTGCTACATATTTCTTCACGCACCTATTTGGGGGGAAGTTGCAGGTGAAGAATATGGTGTGGATTCAAAAACACGAGCTTACCAAATTGCTGTCACCTCGAAATTTGTTAGCGCCTATTATGAAGAAAAACGGCAGGCTCTTGGCCACCTTTCATCGTTAGATACTTTTATTTTATCCTTAGAAAGAGATGGCACCATTACCATTTTGGACGACATAATGTTAGGGGCATGTAAAATACGCTCCGTCATCCAGGCAAGAGGGGAAGCTCCTATAATGTTTTTGGGTCGATCTCCCGGTTTGGTTAAATTGGCATATGAGTGTTTGATGGCCGCAGTGGAGCCAGGAAAAAATTTGAGTGGGCATGTTCTTTACCAGAACTTTTCAGGTGCTCCCGACATGACAAACTTAAGGACTGCGTCAGGATTTAATGACACAGAAGCTCAGTTAGCTCGCAATTTAGTAACACCAGACAAGCTAGCTTTTATGTGCCGATATATGGATGAGATTGTGGGGCTTGGGAAAGTAGTCGATAAGTTGTATGTAGTGGATGTTATTGGAAACGGTGCAAGCTTAAATTCCTACCTCAGACTCTTAAGATATTTCTTTGAGCAGCATAAAAAACGCCCTATGCCTGCAGTCCATTTTCTGAATCTAAGTCATCCCTATGATATGACTAATGAAAAATTACAAGAAACTGCTCTATATAGAATAGAAAAGAAAGGTATGGATTCTGCTTTAACGTTTTTATCCAACGAGGAAATTGGATCTCGGTCCCTTACGATTCCTATGAGTCTTATTTCTTTGGTCTATACTACGGGTACTTTTCTAGATGAAGACTTGTATCAGCGACATTTGTCGAAGGGCGTGTACTTTCCTGCTCAAAATTGGAGAAAAGAATGGATACCCCACATAGAAAAAGGAGGTGTTCATTCCAGTGATTTTCATAAAGAAGTTGGAGTTATTATGGCCACGAAGTTTGAGAAGTGGGAGAAGATCGGTATGCCTAAGTGAGCAGGCAAAATAAGGACAGTAACATGATTCGTTATAGATAATATTTATCTAGTTAAGTGAAATTTCACGGTGTTTGTATCGTGGAGTTTCACAAAAGTTTAGAACGTACCCATGCTTCTGCGCAGCTTTGTAATGCTTCTAAGGTAGTTTGCTGCTCCATAGTTGCTATAACAATTTCAGGGATAGTCGAGTTACTACCAACCAATGAGTCATCGCCCGCTAACAGTAGGCGCCATACATATGAAACAGCCTTAACATTTCCTATGGACCAGAGGCAGTCAAGCTTGCTAAGTGCGCAAATATACAAAAAATTAATATAATATATCTTAACATTAAAGTAGAAAATCTTTACTTGTTCTATACATTAAAGTTCTATACATCTAATAATTACTGTTATTAATAACGTATTAAGAGAGAATAATTACACTTTTCGATAATTAATCGCTTCAAGCACATGGTTGCTGGTGATGTTTTCTGAATTTGCTAAATCAGCAATTGTGCGGGAAACTCTTAGCAACCGGTGGTAGCCACGGGCTGATAAATTAAAGTGATTAATTGTTTTGCGTAAAATTTCATCAACCTTTGGTTCACAGCGCACTGCTTTATCAAGCATTTGTCCATCCGCATGGGCGTTGATCATTAGTTGGCTGTTGTAGCGTTGATGTTGCATTTGTCTGGCATTTTCAACGCGCGTTAATATTTGCTGGCTTGTTTCTTCAATGGTGTCTTTAGCTTGAAGTTCATCTGGCTTAAGGGCTTGCACCGGTATGACTAAGTCAAAGCGATCCATCATGGGGCCTGAAATTTTTTGTTGATATTCTTCAGCGCATTTAGGCACCTTGCTGCATTGGCGATCTTCATCGCCAAAATAGCCGCATCTACATGGATTCATGGCGGCAATGCATTGAAACCTGGCAGGATAGGTGTAGTGGTGCTGAACGCGCGCTATGGTGATTGTTCCTGTTTCTAAGGGTTGGCGCAAACTTTCTAAGCAGGCGCGTGAAAATTCAGGAAGTTCATCTAAGAAAAGCACACCATTGTGGGCTAAAGATATTTCACCAGGTTTACCTTTTTGACCACCGCCAACCAATGCTGGTAATGATGCACTGTGGTGGGGGTCACGAAATGGTCGAACCTTAACCAATCCATCTTTGGGAATCATGCCTGCTAGGCTATGTACAACTGTTACGGCCAGAGCTTCTTCGGCACTAAGTTTTGGTAAAATACTTGGAAGACGTGCGGCTAACATAGATTTTCCAGCCCCAGGTGGTCCAATCATTAAAACATTATGGCCACCTGCTGCAGCAATTTCTAAGCCTCGTTTGGCAAAGCGTTGAGATTTCACATCTGCCATATCTAGCTGATTAGTTGGTTTTTGATCAAGCTTTGGTTCAGGTTGGGGTAGGGCGATTTCATTTTTAAAATGCTTGATTATGCTTAAGATTGAATCAGGTGCTAGAACGCGGACATCACCTCCCCAAGCAGCTTCTGGGCCGCAATCTTTAGGGCAAATAATGCCTTTATTATATTCCGCTGAAAGTAAGGCTGCAGGCAGCACTCCCGGTACACTTAAAATTCTGCCATCTAAAGTGATTTCACCAAGGGCTATATAGTTCTTTAGCTCATCCGCTGGGATAATTTTCATAACCCCTAAAATTGCTAGTGCGATGGGCAGATCATAATGGCTGCCTTCTTTTTGTAAATCAGCTGGGGTTAGGTTTACGGTTATACGCAGGGCTGGAATATCTAGGCCAAGTCCGTGAAAGCAAGCGCGAATCCTTTCACGGGATTCTGCAACTGCTTTATCTGCCAACCCTACGATTGCAAAAACAGGCAATCCTGGGGCGAATTGTACTTGCACCTCAATCAATTTGGATTGAACGCCGAAAAATGCAACAGTGAAGCTTGTAGCTAATTTCATGTGTTTTTCTTTTATTGTGACGGCACAAGTATTAAAAAATAGTGAAAATCTCAGGCTAGTAGCCATTAATTCAGCAGAAAGTTTACCATAGAGTTATTCAATATAACTGTATGCTCCTAAAAAACTAAGGTCTGCTGGAATAAAAGATTGTGAGAGCATTGCACCTAGACGTCCGCCAAAATAGGAAAGGGTAGCCCTATTAATTGGGTCAATTTTACAATATTTTGCAGTTTCATTAACAATATAAGCGAATGCATATGAACCAATAGCGGTCTCTGGAAAAATTAAAATAGATGCGGCGCAAAACCCGTTGGCTATTATCGCACTCCATTTTTTGTTTGTTAATGGTCCTTCAAGAACCTCAGGAAGCAGTACAGCTGCTGAAGAAGTCATCATGCTAAACAAGTTCCTGTTAACAATGCTGGGAAGTACACGAAGCATTGTTGCTGCATCAACAGACGCCCAGAATCCAATAGTTGCAGCCATTGCAATTTTTTTTGGTAGACCAGTGGATATGTGTTCTATAAATGGTCCTTTGTTTCTTATGACTTCTTCTTCATTTCTGATAGAAGCTGTAATATGTAAGCAAATTAGCATTAGTAAAATTATAATTTTTTTAGGCATAAATAGTCTTTGGTTTAATTTTTCATGTAACATCTAGCACAGAGCAAAAAAACAGGCAAGCAAACATTCAATTGTTATAGCTACTCATATGGGTGTGGTTATGCAATTTAAAAATTATTTTAGGGTTTTGGCAAAATTATTCGGATTATCAATGTAAGACAAATTTATGCCATTGCTGAGAAACTAATATGTTTGCATATTTATAATCTATTCAAATGCTTCATGATATTTTTTTGTTGCAAAACATGAAAGCTTTCTCTATATAAGATATGTGATTAATGTTATATACGACATTTTATAAATAGTATGTGTACTTTTTTGAAAAAAAACAGCTTGCAAATGCCCATGGGTAGTTATTCTGCCCAGGTGTTTGAGTTGCGTACATTAATCAATCTTTTAAAGAGTCAATCTTTAATCTATGTCAGCTTTCAACACATCGATTTAGACGCCTGGTAGTAGGGCTTTACCTATAGAACGTCATCGCGAACCCGACACGTTAGTTGGGTGTGGCGATCTAGTGTTAATCAATAATTGATATTACCAACTGGATCACCACGCCACTAATGGGACTCGTGATGACGAGTATTCGTAATGAGAGCAAGAAAATTAATCAAAACAATTTAAGGAAAAATAAAAATGAATGGTAAAATAATAAAAACCGCAGTTATAACTATAATGCTTTTAAGCTGTAAGGTATTTACTGCTGGTAGGGTTGCTTCCAGTACCTTAAATCTAGCTGGTGAAGTAGTAAGAGCAAATATAAATTCATATGCAAATTCAGCTTGTTCAGTTTATGAAACCGTAAGTACAGTATTTTCTTTACTTCCAGGTTCTGATAGTGAAAGGCAAAGCAGGTTGGGAGCATATGTGTGTCAACAATTAACAAATTTTTCCAATACTCATCACACATCAATGGAATACCTCGATAGCATTTATACAAGCATAACTTTTCGAGGCGGCAATTTAGATATTACATGTACACGTCCTGTAATTAAAATTGGCGATAAGGTTAGTATAGGCTTGCCATCAGGATTGTCTGATACAGAGCTCTTCCGTGAAATCAATGTGAGATATAACTCTCTCATCACACTATATTGCCAGCAAAATAGTGTGCCTTTACCAAGTATTCGCAAATACACTGTGAATCTTTCAGAGCTGTATGAAGTTGATGATATTTCATCCCATATGTCAATTGCTCTAGGCATATTCCCAAATATGGAAGAGCTTACTTTTGTTACAAATTATACATGGGATGACCAAAGTAAACAGGAGGCACAAAGAGTCCTGAGAAGTCAACAAGATTATTTTAAAAAATCTGCGCAGAATCTACAGAATGTGGCTTTAATGGCAAAGGACAAGATTGTATATAAAATCTCCTATAATTCCTGTTGGTATCGCTTTACCTCATTTGTAAGAAGCTGGTGTTATCAAAAAGAACACCAGAATTAAGTTAGGTTTATTTAGGGTTCTTTTTAGAACCCTATGGTTCTAGTAACAACTCAATTTTTAAAAAAAGGAAAATAATAATGTATAAATTTAAACAACTCTACTTGCCACTTTTGGTTTCTGCGGCAATGAATATAGGAAATATACATGCATCAGCAGCTGCAGGTAATGATCCCCGTGATTGCGCAGCAGGAGGCGTTTACTCAGCATCTTCTTCTTTGTCAGAAGCTGCTGCACCTGCGACAAGAACGAGGGGTGATTTTTTAACTGATGAAACACAAAGTGAGTTTTGCAAGGTAATAGATAAATTTATGGCTTCTAATGAAAAATACAGGTTTGCCCAACAATTTACTACAGATCTAGCTAGCGATGAATTGTACAATTAAGCAAAGGTTAAGTTTCAGGAACTTTTAAAAATCCCGCTAGTTATGCAGCACATTAATAGGACATCTAGTTCTGTAACCTTTGATGACCATGGTCCCACAGGTTGTTCTGAACAAGAAATATGGCTCTGTAGAGCATTACAAGAACTATTGGTTTGGACGTACCGAGGCTGCGTTGGTAATCCACCTCATAAAGATGGCGGTTTTTACGATAGTGGAGTTCGCGAAGTTGAGCCTATTTTTAGACCATCCTTAAGAAACATCAATTCATCCGTGATGCTTATGGGGGTTCAACCACGTCACAGCTATTATGACGTTTACATGACTAGGCAAGCTATAGATAAATTTGATATGCAGGGTTTCATAGCAAACAGTTTAACTATACCAAAACCTTTAGGCACCCGTGTTTGGATTGCACCTAATGGCAAGGATGATCATGCTTATATGTTTGTGCACATTTTAGATGAATCACGGACTCGTGTTATGGCATCGATTTTCATTAATAGTTTCTCTAATAGTAGTTACTTTGAATATATAAATGAACGTTTTTCTATGAAGGCTTATTATTCAGCAGATCAGATAAATGTAAATGATTCACAGCTTAAACATCTGAAGTTAGAAGGTGGTTCTGGATCTGTTCGTGTTCAACGAAAGGTACCATTAATTGATGCTTCGCATAATATACAAACAGCCGAAGGTGACAATAGTTGCGCTATTTATTCTAACAATTTTTGTCTAGCAGTTGGTAATATGATGGCAGATACTTCAATTGCGTCAAGGGTATTTAGATTAGCAGAAACTATAGAGAATCAAGTTATTAATGCTAATGATCCCATGACATCAATTAATGAATTAAAAGCAATTTTTCAAAGTGACCTCAAAGCATTTCTTCCGCAGTATTATAGCACAGATAGTACTGTGCGTACGGAAGCAGAATTAAAAGCATTTAATATGCGTCAAAGGTGGGATCTCTCAAATGCCAGAATTGCCATGTTTGCTGAAATAGGCGAATAAGAAAGTGACTCAAAACATAAGAAAATATGATAATTTTTTTGTTGCAAAATATAAAAACTTTCACTATATAAGATTTATGATTAATGTTATATACGACATTTTATAAATAGTATGTGTACTTTTTTGAAAAAAAACAGCTTGCAAATGCCAATGGGTAGTTATTCTGCCCAGGTGTTTGAGTTGCGTACATTAATCAATCTTTTAAAGAGTCAATCTTTAATCTATGTCAGCTTTCAACACATCGATTTAGACGCCTGGTAGTAGGCTCTAAAACCCATAATTATTAATGGATTCCTATTTGTACGGAATGGCAGATGGTATTGAATCATTTGTCATCCCCACATAAGCGAATATCCATTTGTAATGACAATTGAACAGCATCTGCTGTCATACCCGCGTAGGCGGGTAAAATCTATAGTGATGTAATCAATTGGTACAAAAAACAACAACCATTAACAAATTAAAAACTTAACAATTTCAAAAAGGAAAATAAAAATGTCTAAATTTAAAAAACTATACTTGCTGCTTTTGGTTTCTGCGGCAATGAATATCAGTAATGTATATGCGTCTGCAGAAACGGATGATACTGATACTCGTACAGCTTCATCTAGCTCATCAGATTCATCACCTGCTTCAACTAGCACCTTTATGCCTGTTCAATATTCTCAGTTTGTCACGCAAGTTTCTGATAAGCCAGCGGATTATATCATTACTGTTCCAGGTAAAACTTATGGCGAGGTTTCTAGAATACTAGATTTTACATTTAAATCATTGGGTGTCAGAACCCCAAGTGTACTTAACAAAATCATGGAAGAATATGAAGCTTCACCTTCAGATTCTTCATTTCTTTATTGTTTCAAGCGAGATTCCAATATGGTTACAGTTATCAATACTGACTCAGCTCAAACAGTAGCAGATATTAAGTTTGATAGTCGGCCAAATTGTGCTATGCTTAGTGGCTCAAAATTATATGTTTTTGAATCTTCGGGCAATATTTCAATAATTGGTACCGATACACCTCCATACAAAACACCATATACTGAAATACGTTGCGGTTCTAACCCGCGTTGCGTCACTTCTATAGGTAATAAATTAGCAGTTACTTGTGATAATGGTATTTTTCTATTAGATGTGGGTGTCATGCAAAATTATGGCTTGTAGAGTAATCTCTACAATAATCACAACATGAATAATGCTCACATAGGATAAAGCTCTAAAATTAAATTTCCAAAGGGCCACTTAGCGGTGGCCTATTCAGCGGAAACTACTACCAATGTATTGCCATTAACATCGGTAATCCTAACCATGGTGCCAGCTGGTAAATCAGGTCCGCTAACTGACCAATGGCTGTCACCAACTTTAGTACGCCCACGTCCATTCTTAATTGCTTCTTCGAGAATGACTGTGGTGCCAACCATTTTACCTTTCATGTCATTTACTAAAGATTTTGAATTTTTGTCTTGCTTTTTGTAAAAGCAATAGCTAAGCGCTAAGCCTGCAACTAAAAATGCAGCAATTGCCACAAGGTTTGTTATGCCAAATAAATAAACTAAACCTGCGGTAATTAAGGCGCCAAGTCCAAACCACAGCATAAATACGCCTGGAAACATTAGCTCAAAAGACAATAGAGCTATACCTAAACCAAGCCATTGCAAGGCTGTCATGTTAAAACAAAATAAACAAATATCATCCATAACTTAATCCTTATTACTTTTTAGTCTTGGTGTCGGTTGCACTTAGGAGTTCACGTATTCCTTGCAATGATCCTAGCATATTTGATGCTTCAAAAGGTAGCATAATTACTTTTTGGTTGTCAGCAGTAGCCAATTCCTTAAAAGCTTGAACATAACGTTCAGCAATAAAATATTGCAGTGGCATGGGACCACTGGTTTTTATAGCTTCTGCCATTGACCTGGTAGCATTAGCCTCTGCTTCCGCTAGGCGTTCACGTCCCTCTGCCTGACGACGATTCGCTTCTAACTTACCTTCGGCTTGCAAAACTGCTGCTTGTTTATCACCATCAGCCCTTAATATTTCTGATTGCCTTTGGCCTTCAGCCTCTAAAATTGAGGCGCGCTTTTCGCGTTCTGCCTTCATTTGGCGTCCCATTGAATCGATTAAATCTTTTGGTGGGCGAATGTCTTTAATTTCAATACGAGTTACCTTGGTTCCCCATGGGTGGGTTGCTTCATCAATTACGCTTAGCAGGCGTGCATTGATTTTTTCGCGGCATGATAATAATTCATCTAAGTCCATAGATCCCATTACCGTACGGATGTTGGTCATGGTTAAGTTTAAAATCGCAATTTTTAAGTTTGTGACTTCGTATGCAGCTTTGGCAGCGTCTAGGATTTGGTAAAAGATTACTCCGTCAACATTAACCACAGCGTTGTCTTTGGTAATAATATCTTGTGATGGTACTTCAAGTACTGATTCCATCATGTTAACTTTGTTACCGATTCTGTCAACGAATGGTAGTATCAAATTCAGGCCAGGTTTTAAAGTAATTGTATATCTACCAAAGCGCTCTACGGTGTGTTCATACCCTTGTCCTACAATGCGGACAGAGCGGATTAAATAAATCGCAACTAACGCTACTGCAGCGTAAACAACATATTCCATAAAATACTCCATCATTATTTTCTTTGTTAGTAGTTTAGAGAATTCCTAGCGTATATGCAAATTTGTGCTCATTTTGATGTGTGTTGGTTGGCTTTTTTCCATATTTTCTAGGTCAATTATTCTAGCAATTTGTGCCAATTAAGTTTTTCGTGATTTGCCTTATCAATTATGAAATCTTTATGCATAGTTGCATTGTTTAGCACAATAATTCTCTCAGCAATGGTACCTACAAAATCAAGGTCATGGCTGGCGATTAGCATAGTGACGCCTTGGCTTTTTAAAATTGTAAATAGTTCCGCAACATTTTTGCTGCTTAAGCCATCTAAGCCAGAAGTTGGTTCGTCACATAATAACAAATCAGGCTCAAGCACTAATGCTCTGGCAATTGCAGTTCTTTGCCGTTGTCCACCTGAAAGCTGGTTTGGCATTTTTGCATAAGCGCTTTGCATACCTAGCTTTTTAAGGGTTTCCTTAGCCTTTTGTTGCGCTTCTTCATGGTTAATTTTCTTACTGACTTTCAGGGCATACATTACGTTTTGTAGTACATTTAGGTGTGGGAAAAGCTGAAAGTCTTGAAAGACAAAGCCTGTTGAAACTTTGTGCTCGATTATTCCATTGTCTAGTTTTTCAAGCCCTTGGATGCACCTTAGCAATGTTGATTTACCGCTGCCAGAGGGGCCAGCCAAGGCCACAATTTGCCCTGGATTTAGGGAAAAATTTACATCTTTAAGTATTACATTATTTCCGAAAGATTTTGTTGCATTAGTAATTTTAAGCATGGTGCCACCTTTGTTCTAGTTTTTTTCCTATAAATTCAATTGTTTTAATTAGTAGATAGTAAATGATCCCGGCTAGGCACATCGGCTCGAAATAATTATATGTTTCTGCAGCTAAGGCTTGGGCACGCCGCATAATATCCATTTCACCTAAAACTGAAACTAGGGCAGTTTCTTTGGTTAAAGCCACAACTTCATTAATTAAGGACGGAAAAACATTGCGAAAAACCTGCGGTAAGATGATGTCTTTCCAGGTGTGCCATTTTGATATACCTAATGCTTGGCAAACT
>JAPLON010000123.1 GCA_026400695.1 Pseudomonadota bacterium | reverse complement strand
TTTATAGCGTTGAAGACCACGAACATAGCCTGATTTTACGTAACTGGTTGATGAACACTTTTTACAATTTAATTCTGTCATAACTTCCTCCATGACAAAACTATATCACTCTATCGTTCTTTAGTTAAGTATCTCTAAATTCCTTTCACTTTATTAATTATCCATAAAAATTTCATAAATATTTACCATTTGTTAACCTTTATAAAATAGCATTTAAGTTGAAGCAATTTAATACAAGTGGGCAACCCATGGATTTTATAAACAAAGCAAACTTCTTGGCAACAACAATTGCCACACTAATATTGCTATTTTTACCAATAGCACTACCAATTATACGTAAAATACCAGGATTCAACGCTTCCAGAACATCTTCTATAGGTGGCGGTATGGCACTAGCAGCTGTTTTTGTATTCATGCTGCCAGATGTAATTTCCAAAATTCACGGTGTCGCTGCAGAAACAAATATTGAGTTTTTAAAAAATGAAGGACATCTAATGTTTGTGGTCTTTTCCACATTCTTATTTGCTTTTTGTACCATGTATACTTTGGAAAAAATTGCCCTTGAAAGCACAAAGCTAAATATAACCCCAAGTAAATTTATATTTTTCCTGCATATGACAATCTTATGTGCCATGCTCGTTACTTTAGTAAGCTCATTCCCAACACTTGCAAATGCCAGCCTTTATGCACTTGGAATTGTGTGTTCATTAGCTGTTTTTGAAATATTCTTGGAAGAAACAGCATTGCTAAAGCATTTTAATAAATTATATTCTTCAGTGGGTCGTTACCTTGTAATGCTGGCACTTATTGCAGGATGGGTACTTGGTCTAAAATTTGAAAATCACGAAACCACAGTATTTACGTTGATGTTTCAAGCTTTTGTAATTGGAATGATTCTTACTGCAGTTATTAAGGGAGAGTTTGACCTAATTAATCAATCAAGTAACTACAAAACTTTCATTACTTCTGTATTGATAAAAACACTAATAATACTGGGTATAATTTTTATTGAAGATACTAATCTATCAAAAAAAGGAACTCAGGAAAGTAACCACACTTTAGAACAATAAATCAATAATTAAGCAGATGTGGTGCCAGCAATACTTTCAAAAAGCTGGTGCCAGTTCTGCTGAGATCCTAAACGCATTATCACGGACCCCACCCCAACGGCAGCCCTATCCATAAATACAAATTCCCGTGGTGGCTTAATACCACCTAATTCATGTAATTGCTTATGAACTGCACGTGCAGTTTCCCAACCTTTTTTACCACCTTCTTCCAGCTGCAATGGTCTGACTCTATCTTCTAGCAATGGTTCGTATAGCAACTTCGCCCACCTATTTAAAACCTCAACTAATTCTTTGTTGATATTATCAAACCCCCAGCGTTTATAAGCATCAACAGCAAGCTCTGGCAAATCATCCCTTAAAGCTATGTACAAATCAATTACAGCCTTTAAAAAAGCTGGAGAGAAACGACGCACACAACCAAAATCAAGCAAACCAATATGATGATCAGGCAAAATCAAATAATTCCCTGGATGCGGGTCGCAGTGCAAAATTCCGTAGCGATACAAAGGTAAATACCAAGCTAAAAATAACTTTTTCCCCAATTCATTACGCACGTCTGATGAAGCGTTAACAAATTCCAATACTGGCCTACCTTCAAACCATTCCATAGCAAGCAAACGTTTGGTAGAAAGATCTTGGTTAACTTTTGGCACCTGCACAAATTCCAAATTCTCTTTGTATATTTGACGAAATTCTTCTTGGTTTATAGCCTCTTGCTTATAATCAAGCTCTTCATAAAGGCGCTCACTAATTTCTGTAACAATATCTTTAGTATCAATTGATTTATTAAACGATCTATAGATTCCTAAAACGATATCAAGCTGTTTTAAATCAGCTCCTATTGCCGTTTCCATATCAGGATACTGCAACTTAACCGCTAAATTTTCTCCGTTCAAGCTAACTGCTTTATGAATTTGCCCTAAAGAAGCAGCATTGCAAGCTTTAAGATCAAAATCACGAAATGAATTACGCCAATTTAAGCCAAGCTCACCCACCATACGGCGCCTAACAAAACCTTCCCCCATAGATGGAGCATTTGATTGCAAAGTCATAAATTCTGTAGCAAATTCAGGTGGCAAAGCATCTGGCACAGTTGATAAAAATTGCACCATTTTCATAAATGGCCCTTTCATTTCACCAAACGACTGACGCAATTTTTTTGCGTAAACTGCATCATCAATATCCATGCCCAAATATTCCTGAGCCCCAACACGCATGCCTATTCCAGTAAGTGTAGTACCTACATCAAAAATTCTTTTTAAAGTTTTAAGGTGTTCCATAATCTACCTTATCAGATGGCGTTTTAATAGCTCTGGCTATGGTTAACACATCAACACTGCTGGCACCAGCATTCAATAAAGCTTTAGCACATGCATTAGCAGTTGCACCACTGGTTAAAACATCGTCAATTAGTAGCACCTTAGCATTTTTAAGAATTTGCGACGAATCAGATACCACAAAAGCATCTGCCAAATTTTGGTAGCGTAAAAATTTATTTTTATGCCCTTGAGTTGCAGTTGCCTTATCACGCTTTAAAATATTGAAATAGATTGGTAAATCCATGCGTTTAGAAAATATTTTACCAAGCTCTGCAGCCTGATTATATTGGCGCACAAAAAACCGCCACCAATGCAAAGGAACAGGAATAATAAAATCAACCTTTTCAATTGCACAAAGCTGCAACCAATTACAGAACATTGGACCTAAATGCAATCCATCATAATTTTTAAAGCGTAAAATTAATTTTTTAAGTGACTCATTATAAACAAGTGGGGCATAAGCTTTAGTAAAGATAGGCGGATTCTTAAGACAATCCATACAAGGCATATCGTGATCTACCCTCTGCAATGGAACACTGCATGTAGAGCACTTTGGAGATGTAATAAATTCTAAACACTCCCAACAATCCATACATAAAGTATATGGTTTTTCCGTAATCTCGTGGCAAATAGCGCACTGTGATGGTAATAGAAAATTTATAAATTTTTGAGCAATTGCTGACTGAAACTTTAGCAAAGCTATTTTTCCAAACGTGTTATTCCAGAGGGAACAGGATGATCTTTTGCTTTAGAAGCTTTTAAAAATGGATGATTTTTCATAAATCCATAATACCATTCATATAGTGACAACAACATTGCAATGCATAAATTATCAAAGCGAATATCCATACTTAAGCTACTTTTGTTAAGATATTCCAACCCACTTACCAAAGCTAATTGCTGGCGTTCATGCCAATCTAAACAGCGCAGGTGCGCCGGACGGAAAAAAAGTTCATAGCGTATAGCAACAGCCGCATCTGCAATGCCATCAACCAAAGCTTGAATTTTTAAAGACTTAATACGATCTGGCATAAGCTTTTCGAGCATGCCAGATTTTTCCATAAGGTATTCACAAATTACTCGGGAATCAAAAATAGCATCATCTTCAACTTGCAAAACCGGAATCTTACCCAAAGGGTTCAAGAAACGAAATTCAACATCAGGCAACCAGGGATGAAATTCTTTTATTTCCACCGCTTTTTCCAAGCCACATGCCAATATAACCGCTTTAACTTTGCAACCAAAAGGTGAACTTGGAAAAGAGTATAGAATCATTGATTTGTAATATTTTTTAACTACGCAATGCTAGCATGCAATTTTTTGGTTTGCAGCATGATTTTGCAAAATTGTAAACGGTAACCCAATATCAAGATAAACAATATCTCCGCAAATTTCCTCTGCCTTTGCGTGCTGATGCAATGGTTTCAAGCAACCAATAGCTAATGTCAAATCTGGCATCACCGCATCAAAATCTGAAGATATTTCTCCATCAACATCTACTCCGCTAGGAACATCAATTGAAATAACTGTATTGGCTTGTTGATTAATAAATTTAATAAATTTTTCAAAAACCCCATCTGATTTTTTACTAAAACCTGTACCAAAAATAGCATCCACGTAGATATCACCTTCAACAACATCAGTAGAAAATTCTACATTTGCGCAAAATTTCTTTATGCGTTCTATGTTTTCATTAACATACGAAAGGTTAGATGCAACTGGCATGCATATAGTAATCTTTTTAGTATGACCTGCCAAAAAATAAGCAGCAACTACACCATCACCACCGTTCTTACCTGGACCAGCATAAATAACTAAATGATCATCATCAAAAGGACCACAAAATTTCAAAATTTCCATTGCGCAAGCAGACCCTGCCAACTCCATCAAAACATTATCACCAAAGTTAGTAGCAAGTTTGTATTCATCTTCGCAAAGTTTAATTGACTGATTATTTAGCACTGGGAAATTATTCATTATAATTTTCTTTCACTATTTGTTGGGCACAAAACGCAAAGCTTCAAAAACATAGAGATCTGTATGTTTGCTTTTTTGTACTTTTATTTCCTCTATGAGTATATCTGGTTCAACACCATTTTTGCCAATCCTTTTTCCATTGGGGTCATTTAATAATGCAATTGGAATAATTAGTCCGTCAGCACGGTTAGGATAATTCAGAACATGCTTAGCAGTAGCTGCTCCGCCAGAATTTTGGCCAATTATTTTTGCTCGTTTATTTCCTTTTAATGCGGCTGAAATAATTTCTGCAGCTGAAAATGTGTTGCTATTTTGCAATACAAAAATTGGCAATTTGTTAAGTACGTCTTTTCCGGATGCGGCATATTTAGAAAAACTACCTTTTTTTTGCATTTCAACAATAGGATGGCCATCTAAAAATTGTTCTGCTATCTCCATTGCTGCATCAAAGCTCCCCCCTGGAGAATCACGTAAATCTAAAATCAAGGCCGCTGATTTTGGATTGCCATTAATTTTATTTAAATAATTTTTCACATGATTAACGCAATCATTACTAATAAAATCAAGTTTCAAATATGCAACATTATTAAACCACTTGAATTCGATACTTGGGGAATTATCAGGGATAATTTCTTTAATTAGTTTATTAGAACCTCGAAAAATAAGAAGTTTATAGGGTTTTTTTTCCTTAATTAAAAGCGGGAATCTTTCAAGTGCTAACTCTTTTAATGGCTGCCCCTCAAATTCGCAAATAACATCCCCTACTTTTAAACTTGCTACGTCTGCTGCTGATTTTTCAAAAACTTTTTTTATTTCAAAACCATCTTCGTGTTTTGCAACGTTAATTCCAAATCTTAGTTTGCTACCATCAGCTGACTCAAGCAAGAACTTTATTTGAGAATCATTCAAATAAGTAGCGCATTGATCAACCCCATGAATAAGCCCCTGCAGCATTGCTATACGCATTTTTTGAACATTAGGTTCTTCAGGATATACCTCATCAACAATAGCTAATGTCTCGTCTAAGCTTTGATGCAAATCCTGATACTTACTGGAACACCCAACTAGTAGCAATAAAGTAAACAGTAAAAATTTCATAAAATAACTACCTGATGGTAAGGCTCTGGATTTAGGATTATATCGTCCCTCCAAAGTTGTAATTCAACTTGTTGTGGATTTTCCAAAGCACACATTCCCAATGGCTCACCTTGCTTAACTTTTTCCCCAACTTTAACACAGCAGCGAGAAAATCCTTTAATAACATACGTAAAGTGATGTTGTTTTATAAAAACAACCAAGTCTTTTTCAAAGTAATGTATAGCTGCAATGGTACCATTGTCAGGACAAAGCACAATTGCCCCTTCTATAGGCTGCCAAATCTGTGGGCTCTGGTTATCATTAATTCCAGCAACCGGAGTAATCCAGCTTAATAAATTAGCTGATTTTTTTAATGTTTTTCCAAGCGGTAAGGCTTTCAAACAACTTTCTATAGATTTTATTTCTGTAATTTCTGCAGAATCAATCCGCGTTTTTTTAGCTATATCGGCACAAAAATGATCAAATAACTTAAGATGCAATAAATTTAGAGCTTCTAATTTTTTAATACTTTTTTGAATGCGCTCAAGCTCACCTGTTGCGTAGCGCTTTTGATATTCCAGAACTTTCTTTTTATACAAAGGTAATAGCTCTTTAGTTTTTAAATCGAGAAAAGTTTTTTTGTGCACATAGTTACGTACCGATTGCGCCGAAGGCATGAAGGCCGTACCAAAACCAAGGCTGTAACGTTTTTGAGCTAAATAAATTGCTCCAAGCTGTTGTTGTAAATTAAAAAATTCTTTGTTATCAATTGCCTTTTTTGATAACAGTTGATCACATTCCAAACGCTGCATCATCAGTTGTTTTTGTATATTTTGCCAAGTTAACGATTGAACAACTATATCAGACGGGTAAAGGCACGAATAAAAAAATATAATAGCTATTGATGTTTTAAAAAAAATAGAAAAATATATATTTAATTTTGTTAACAATTTGTTAACTTTTTGATGGTAAGTGTTGCCATCCCCCACCCCCGCCCTCATTGTGTGGGCCACCCGCCTTGGCTCCATCCAACTTAACAGACACAGCTTCGCCATTGGCATCCTTAAGGGCTTTAGAATGATGCCTTGAAGTAATATCTGAAGAACTGTTCTTATACTAACGTATACCATGAAAGTGGTTAATAATTTCTAAATTATAAAGGTACCCTTGTTAATTCAAGCACGATTCGCAGCTCATTTCCAATGGCTTTGTAATACCTGTAAGCAGGGCCACCATTCATAGTAGAAAGATTACGCCGCTAGTTCATCAAACTTTGTTGAAAATGGTGAGCTTACTTGATTTTGTTTTTCTAGTTTAACAAAGTAATTAACTCCCCACAAAAAGGCTATGCTGGATGGCAGCATAATCCCATACAAACCCCAATGCCCTGCCATTTCTGTTAAATAAACCAAACCAAAAGAAGTGGTGATATACATCAAAGCCCGAGTTAATGCATAGATAAATCCGGTATAAGTAAAACGTTTAAAGACGGGGAATGTCTTAATAAATATAGGCATTGCTGGAGCTGCCGTCAGGCCAAAGAAAATAACAAAAGATTGAATCCCAAACAAATAGATTCCATCATGAATTGCATATAGTAAATAAGGGCAGATAATAAAAAATGGCGTTAAAATAAGTCCTTTAAAGCGGATAATTTTTAAAGGGTGTATGTAATAACTTAAAAGTGAAAAAAACAGATATCCAACACACTGAACAATCGAAACGAAAAAATTTTGTTTAATGATTTCTGGAGCAGTATATCCAAAATCATTCTTGAGAATACTAGCACAATGAATATACGAAAAATAAAAACATGCCGGCCACGCGCAATAAAGTAAGAAAAAAGCCACGGAAGAAGTTTGATTTATCTTTCCTTTTCCAATAGCTTTGGCCTGTTTTAAGGCTTTTTTACTGGATAAAATTGTTTGTATTGATTTATCTTTGGCTATTTTTTCTAAATTATTTTTTAACTTTTTTTTCATATCAACAAAATCCGGAGTTTCCCGAAGTCTTGTTCTGGCAAGTGTTCCGATAAGAGCAATGGTTGCGCCAAACCAAAAAGCCAATCGCCATTCCAATTGTAGTGAAAACACAATCATTGCGACAGCTAAAGCCATCATAGTTCCAAAAGCAGAAGAGCACGACATTAAACCAACGGCAGGATATTGTGCTGGAGGTTTTATTAGCTCTGAGAGATATATTTCAGCAGCAACAATCTCACCCATAGAAGAAAGCCCTTGGATAATGCGGCATATGGTTACGGTCCACGATGCTGTAATACCAATTTGAGCGTATGTTGGAACGCTTGCCATAACGATACACGATAGTGACATCATCATTGTGGTTAAAACAACCGTTGTTTTTCTTCCCAGATGATCTCCGATATATCCAAAAATAAATGCTCCAAATGGTCTCAAAACAAATGTTGAGCAAAAAGCAAAGGCAGAAAGTAAGGAAGCTGTGTGTGCGTCGGTTTTGGGGAAAAACAGTTCATTTAGCAAGACAGCCAAATGTACGTAGAGCATAAGATCGAAATATTCAAGTAAAGTCCCTACTTGAAGTAGACCAACGGCTTCGCGTTGATTCCGTGTTAATCCTGATAAAAAGCCCAATCAACCACTCCACAATAGATTAAACTCTCCCCCCCATTTACCACATTTATTGAGAATTTTTCTAGGTGAAAACAAAAATAATTTAACGCTGTTTTGTTACGGTACCTGCGTTAGGTAACTGCCCACCAAGATATAAATTACTTACCTAAGGAAGCAAGCGCGATTTGCCGGTCATTTCCACAGGCTGAGTAATCCCCATAATATCTAAAATTGTGGGGGCAACATCTGCCAGTGTACCTTTATGTAAACTTTTTGCCGGCCCATTAACCTGCACTAGCGGCACAGGATTACAAGTATGTGCTGTATGTGGAGTCACCCCATCAACTTCTCGCATACATTCAACATTCCCATGATCTGCCGTAATTAATAACACCCAATCTTGCTCAAGTGCTTTTTTTTCTAATATTTTCAAACAGTTATCAACACAACTTACCGCTTTATGAATCGCCTCAATTACTCCTGTGTGACCCACCATATCAGTGTTTGCGTAATTCACAACAATAAGTGATAAATCATCTCTTTCCATGGCATTGCAAACCGTTTCTGTAACTTTTTCAGCAGACATTTCTGGCTGCAAATCATAAGTTGCAATACTTGGAGACGGAATCATAACGCGTTCCTCTCCTACAAATTGTTTTTCTCGCCCACCATTTAAAAAGAAGGTCACATGAGCATATTTTTCCGTTTCAGCAACTCGCATTTGCTTTAAACCATGATTAGAAATAATCTCACCAAGACTTTTTCCAACTTTATCCTTTGTAAAAATTGACGGAATTAATGATGATAAATCCTCTGCATAATCGTTCATGGCTAATGTCGCACCAAATTTCACAATTTGTTTTCTATTAAACAACTTGAAATCATGAAGTAACAAACTACGAAGTAATTGACGCACCCGATCTGCTCGAAAATTAATCATCCACAAACCATCGCCATCTTGCATACCTGTATAACTTGCATGCACGGAAGGTTTCATAAACTCATCGGTCACACCTTCAGTGTAAGAACTTTTAATTGCAAATACTGCATCTTCAAACTTAGGTGCATTAGCCATTACCAAAGCATCATAAGCAAGCTCACTACGTTCCCAGCGATTATCTCTATCCATTGAGTAATAACGCCCGCACAAAGACGCCAATTTAATATTTGGATAATCTTGTATCTCTTTTAAAAAATCTTCTACATAGGCTGCCGCACTTTGTGGTGGAGTATCACGGCCATCTAAAAATCCATGTATAAAAACTTTTATGCCAGCTGCAGCCAGTAATTTTGCTGCATGAACCATGTGGCGCATATGCGAATGCACCCCACCAGGAGATAGTAATCCCATTACATGGCAAGGTTTATTGCTATTTTTTAATTGTTCAATCGCCTTTAAAACAGATTGATTATTATTGATGGAACCATCAGCAAATTGCTGATCTATTTTTGGCAAATCTTGAAAAATCACCCGGCCAAGACCTATGGTCATATGGCCAACTTCACTATTTCCCATTTGCAAATCTGGTAAGCCTACATAGCTTTCTGATGCTTGTAATTGAGTATGTGGATATTTTTTCAAAAGTTCAGGCCAGTAAGTAGCAGCCTGCAGCCCATTATACTTATCGGTTGAAGTAATCCCCCATCCATCAAGGATACACAACACAACTTTACGCTTCACAAAATACCAATTTTTTTTCACTTTCTTGATTTTAACGTAATTCTAGTCTGTAATACTATCGTAACTAACATTAACCTCTAAGGATTCTTATGAGAATAACATTTTTTAAACTACTAACTATGACTATTACAGTTTTAGGATTCACTGTTACCGCCGCGATGAGTGATCCTATAGGCGACGTTGTAGACTCAGACTCAATACAAGATTCAATTGATAAAAGTAACATTCAAAACACTACAGCTACACCAGCAAAACCTGAAGCAGCACCTGAAGCAGCACCTGAAGAAGCTAAGGTTACAATCACAGAAGTTGGTATGACTTACGTTGAGGCTAATTTAAAAAAAGTAACAGTCGTTAATGCCCTAGAAAAAGGTGATATGATAGAAGGATCAATCCGTATTCCTGCTAATGCAGATGACAAAGTTATCTCAGCTAATCTAAAAGATAAAAATGCAGAAATAATTGTTCACTGTTGGAGCCCTGAATGTGACGCTGGTATGCAATTGGCAAATCGTCTGGTTGGCCTTGGTTACACAAATGTTAAACATTACGCAGGCGGTATAGCGGAATGGACAAAAAATAACAAACCAACTACAAAATCTAAATAATTAAAAGTAGACTTAGGTGGCCTTTAATGGTCACCTAAAAGATGACAACTGCTTTAAAATAGCAAAGCAAAATTTCACCTTTTGTTCATCATTCAAACCTTCTCGCAAAAAAGTGATTTTTTGATCAGGACGCAAGTTTATGTTAGCAAGCTTACGCGCCTCTGGTGATTGAATATAGGCAAGCAATGCTTCAGGTTTTGCAAACTGATTTTTGTAAAAACCAATAACTACACCTTTTGGACCTACATCAATTTTTTCAACATTCAAATGTTTGCATGCAATTTTTAGCTCAATAACCTTTAGTAAATTTTCACATTCTTTGGGAATTTTGCCAAAACGATCCACTAATTCTGCGGCAAAAATATGCACTTCATTAACAGTCTCTAAACTTGCCAAACGTCTATACAAACTTAAACGCAATCCTAAATCAGCTACATAAGATTCCGGTATTAATAAAGAAATCCCCAAATTTAATTGCGGTACCCATTCCTGATGGACCTCAGTATGATCTTGCTCAGCACGTACTTGTAAAATTGCTTCGTGCAGTAGGGTTTGATACAGCTCAACTCCAACCTCTTTAATATGGCCAGATTGTTCTTCACCCACAACATTACCAGCCCCTCGAATATCCATATCATGACTAGCTAATTTAAAGCCTGCACCTAATTGATCAAGACTTTGCATAACCTCTAAACGTTTTTTAGAAGAATCGCTCATAATTGTTTCTGCAGGTGTAGTAAGGTAAGCGTATGCTTGAATTTTAGTACGACCCACTCTTCCACGTAGTTGGTATAATTGTGCAAGACCAAAGCGATCAGACTTGTGAATAATAATCGTATTGACCCATGGCATATCAATTCCTGACTCAATTATGTTAGTAGCCAGCAACACCTCATATTTACGGTCACAAAAATCTGAAATAATATTTTCAAGTTCTTCTCCAGGAAGTTGCCCGTGAGCCACAGCAACCCTAAAATCTGGCAGCATGTATTCAATAGTTTCTTTAGCCTTGGCGATATCTTCAATTCTCGGTACTACAAAAAAACTTTGCCCGCCACGATGATACTCACGCATAAGCGCCTCTTTAATTACCACCCCATCAAATGGCATAACAAAAGTACGAATGCTCAAACGATCAATAGGAGGGGTAGTAATCAAACTTAAATCACGAACACCAGTAAGTGCTAACTGCAAAGTACGCGGTATTGGTGTAGCGGTAAGAGTTAAAATATGCACATTTGGTTTTAACTTTTTTAATTTTTCCTTTTGCTTAACACCAAAATGCTGCTCTTCATCAATAATCAGTAACCCTAAGTCAAAAAACTTAGTTTTATCTGAAAATACAGCATGGGTAGCAATAATGATTTTAGCGTCACCATTTTCGATTTCTTCGCGAATATTTTTAATTGCTCCGGGCTTAACAAATCTAGATAGCTGCACAACCCTAATGCCAAAATCCTTAAAACGATTCATGAAATTTTGATAATGCTGACGACAAAGCAAAGTAGTTGGCGTTACTACAACAACTTGTTTACCAGCCTTTGCAGCTGCAAAAGCAGCACGCAAAGCAACTTCAGTTTTACCAAAGCCAACATCCCCGCATATTAAGCGATCCATCGGTTTTCCTGAAGACAAATCTCCTAAAACATCCTCTATTGCTTGTAACTGATCATCAGTTTCAGGATATGGAAAACGCGCACAAAATTCTTCGTAAATTTTGGGAGTTAAAATTTCCTCCCCTTCTTGAATTGAACGTTGCGCAGCAAGCTTTATTAGATAATCTGCAATTATCAACAATCTTTTCTTAACTTTAGATTTACGATTTTGCCAATTTGCTGTTCCTAAACGATCAAGCTCCACAACCATATCGTCAGAGCCATAGCGGCTAAGTAATTCTAAATTTTCCACAGGCAAAAATAATTTATTTTTTTCTGCATATTCCAGCAATAAGCAGTCATGCGGGTGACCACCAACTTCAACAGTTTGTAAGCCTATGTATTTGGCAACACCATGCTCTCGATGAACCACATAATCGCCTATGTTTAATTCACCAATATCTTTAAAAAAGTTTTCATTTTTACGTTTTTTTCGCAAAGAACGAGAAATGCGTTCTCCCAAAATATCTTGCTCTGTTAGAGCAAATTGATCGTGAGTGACAAAACCTTCTTCCAACGGAAATGTCATAGTGTAAATTGGTTTGCAACTCGCTTGCGCTGGAGGCCAATCAGCAAGTGGTAGTACCTGAGAGCCCCCATGCTCTTTTAGCATTGATTCAAGACGGGTTCTAGATCCATCACTTTGCGCCACAATGATAAACTGTTTATCACGATGGATTTCTTTTAAGTTTAAAATTTCTTCAAACAACTCACCCTTCTGACGTGCATTAGATAAGCTTGGGGCAATTTTAACATTTAGGGATATTGATCCATCTTCCTGCAAAGGTGAAAGGTTAATATGAGGAAGTTTAAAAAATTTATCCCAAGCACTTTGGTCCCAATAAACCATCTCAGGTGGCAATGGTTGGTAAGATCTATCACCAAACAAAGGAGATACCCTAGCCTGATAGTACTCCTGCAAAATCTGAGAACTTTCTGAAAATGTCTGTTGAGCATCAAACTCTAAAATAATCTTTTCTGGAGTTATATAATCAAGCAAAGTTTCAGTCTGACTAAAATAGAGTGGCAACCAATGCTCATACCCTGCGTATAAATGACCTTCGCTAATGTGTTGATACAAAGAATCTTGCATATAACTATCAGCAAAAAGCTTACGAAATGAATCTTTAAAACATTGAATAGTTTGGGAATTAAGAGTTATTTCCCTTACAGGCTTAATTAATACTTCTGCCAAATCGCAAATAGTCGACTGATTTAAAGCATCAAATTGACGAATACGCTCAATATGATCACCGAAAAAATCAACACGATAAGGATTAGAGTGCGCTATAGGAAAAAAATCAATAATGTCACCACGAACTGCATAATCACCAGGTTCGTAGACAACACCAACTCGATTAAAGCCTTTTCCGCTTAGGTAATCATTAAGTTTATTAAATGAATATGATTCCCCTTTTTTTAAAAATAACGACTCACCAAAAAAACTTATTCTCGGTGGTAAATACTGCGTTAAAGCACTAACTGAAGTAACCACAATATGAGAGGAATCTTCAGCTAAAATTGTTAGGGTATCAACTCGTTCACTAACACAGTCAAGCGAAGGTGATACTCTGTCATACGGTAAACAGTCCCAAGCAGGAAATGTTAGGATATTTCGTTTCAACAAGCGTTCAAGCTGAGCTTTAAATTGGGGAATATCCCGATCTCTGCTTAAAACTATCAATGCTGATTTAGCCTTTTCGCACAAACCCGAAACAGCAAAAGCTCTATAACTTTTAATAACTTGTGATAGTGTTTCCATTTAGGTTGCTATATATTCCTTAAAACGCAGCAATCCAGAATACCAAGCAGAGAACACATAAGTAAATAACCCAGAGCCAACTAGCACACCAAGCGCCATTGCCCTTATATGGATACCATCATCACTTTGAAGGTATGGAGCCACCTGCGACTTTACCAAAAATAACACTACAAATGTTAATATACATGGCACAATAATTTTTGCCAGGAATCGCCAAAGAGCCAGATCAAAATGAACAAATTTACGTTTTTTTAAAAGGTAAACCAACACAATAGCGTTAAACCAAGAAGCGATAGAGGTAGCTAAAGCTATACCTAAATGTTTAAGTTTATAAATTAAAATAAAGTTTAAAACTACATTAACCAGCATACCTAGCAACGCCACCTTTATGGGTGTAATTGTATCTTGGCGTGCGAAAAAGCTAGTGTTAAAAATTTTAATCAAAATATAAGCCGGCAAACCTGTGGCAAATCCTGCTAAAGTTTGAGCCGTCGCAATACTAGATGTATTATCAAAAGCCCCACGCTCAAAAATTACCATCACCAGTGGATAAGCAAGGTAAATCAACCCCAACATAGCTGGCAGAGTAATTAGCATAGCAAATTCGATTGCTCGATTTTGATTATGCATAGCCCCTTCAACATTATTTTCGCGCCACTGACGAGATAGCATTGGCAATAAAACAGTTCCTAGTGCCGTGCCAGTAATGCTAATTGGTAAATGATACAAACGATCAGCGTAATACAGGTACGATATAGTGCCCATTGGCAATAGTGATGCAATAATCGTATCAATAAAGAGGTTAATCTGCAGCACGCCAGAGCCAACGGCAGCTGGAATCATACGCTTACCAAAATTGTGCATTGCTTGATTTTTACGTGGCTTCCTAATAGATGGCCGTATACCCATAAAATAACATGGCACAAGCACCCACAAAAGCTGAACAACTCCAGAACCCATTATAGCAACTGCAACCACACTTCCATTGGTAATGATTAGTGGATCTACCATTTTCATAATGAATACAATGAAAATATTACCAGCTATCTGAGAAGAGGCAGCCGCGCAAAAACGATCATGAGTATTCAAAACACCGCTAAACAAAGCTGTAAGGGAGATTAGTAAAATAAATGGAAAAGTTATGCGTGAAAAAGAAACAGCAAGTGAAAAAACATCTTGCTCAGCCCCCGGAACCATAATGGTTACAACAAAAGGCATGGCTATTTCAAAAACAGCAATTAATAATAATAAAATCCCTGTCATTAATGAAAAAACATCTTTAATGAATTCTTTGGCTTCTTCTTTTTGAGTTACGTGCATTGATGAATAGATTGGCACAAATGATGAATTAAATGCCCCTTCAGCAAAAATGCGACGCAAGAAACTAGGGATCTTAATAGCAATTACTAAAGCATCCATCACCTTACTAGTGCCAATATATTGGGCCATAAGGATATCTCGCAAAAATCCAGTAAGACGACTTACAATTGTAAAAAAAGCAACATTCAGAGCTGATGATACTAGGCGCATTTTATTTTTGTCTGATAGATTTTAAGATGAGTAGTCTAAGAGAGATTTGAATATTTACAAATTTTAATAGTTTATTAACTAATTGATGGTAAGTGCTGCCACCCCCAACCCCCGCCCTTATTGGGTGGGCCACCCGCCTTGACTCCATCCAACTTAACAGACATAGCTTCGCCATTGGCATCCTTAAGGGCTTTAGAATGATGCCTTGAAGTAATATCTGAAGAGATTCTCTTAAATTGAAATATAACACATCACTAATTAATAATTTGCTAATTTTAAAATAACTAAAACCAAAAAACTGTGTATTATCCACAAAAATACCAAAGCACAGCTATTGCAAAGCTAACCGCTAATAAACTGTCTAAGCGATCAAGCATACCGCCATGACCAGGCAAAAAGTTACCTGAATCTTTTGCTTTAAAGAAACGCTTACACCACGACTCCAACAAATCACCACCTTGGGCAAGCAAAACACTAACAATATTCATAACCTTAGTTAGCAAAACCACCGCACTTAAACCAGCTATAACTCCACCAATAAATCCAGACCATGTTTTATTAGGACTAATTGCAGGCGCCAGTTTAGGTCCACCAAAAGTTCTTCCTGCCAAAAATGCTCCCGTATCAACGCTCCAAATCAAAGTCAAAACAAGCAGGGTAAAATTAACTCCAAAATTTGGCAGTATATGAATGATTATGGCCATAGCACTTGTAATGTATAAATAGCCAAAACAAATAACTTTAAGCTCTTCTGATTTAAAAGCTTTTAAGTATAAAAACCAACCACACCCAGCCAAAGTCATAAGCAAAGCCCCAACTCTAAGATCTGGAAAAAAGGCCAGCACAATTGAAGCAAAACATACCAAACTTAACCAATGGTATGGCTTTGAAAAACTAAGATTTGACCATTCTCGCAACAATCCAAATGCAGCAAGTACGCCAATAATTTTGAGGAAAAATTGCCCTTGAAAAATAGTAAAAATAACTGCAGGAATTGCCACTAACCCAGTTAAAGTTCGTGGCAGTAAATCCCCCCTAGGCAGCCACACTGTATAAGCCATAGGTCCGATGCCTTTTTGAATATTGTTCAATTGCCTGGTCTAACTGTTTTGCCCCAAAATCTGGCCAAAAACAATCAACAAAAAGATACTCTGTGTATGATAACTGCCACAATAGATAATTACTCACTCGCAATTGACCTCCGGGCCTAATAAGTAAATCTGGATCAGGAACAAAATGTGTATCAAGATTTTTGCTGATTAATTCTTCGGTTATATCCTCAGGTCGTAATATTCCATTTTGAACATCTGTCGCTATTTTTTGAGTAGCACGCTTTATGTCGTCACGTCCGCCATAACTAAGAGCTAATATCAAAGTAATACCTGTATTTTCTTTAGTGCGTTCCTCAACTGATTGCATTAAATCCTGCAAATCTTTTGCAAACGCAGTTTTGTCGCCAATAATTCTTATACGAACATTATTTTTCATTAGCTTATCAACTGAATGCTGTAGGTACCAACGGAACAACCCCATGAGTTCCATCACCCATTCATGGTCTCTCTGCCAGTTTTCAGAAGAAAATGCCCAAAGAGTAATATATTCAATACCAAGCTCAGCAGCGCGGCGTACCACTTCCTCTGCAGCCTTTGCACCAGCCCTATGACCTGCAATGATTGGCAATGATCTCGCCTTTGCCCAGCGACCATTACCATCCATCATTATTGCAACATGCTTAGGAACGTTTAGTTTTAACATCATATTGCTATAGCCTTTCGCCAATCATTAACCTAATCCTCTTTGACCCATTTTCAAAAACTTTTCACGGCGCATTTGTTTTAATTGCTGGCCACTATTACGCATTAGTTCATTTAAAGCCGTTACAATATGCGATTTAACCGAATCCATAACCTGATCTGGGAAACGCTGCGCCCCACCAACTGGCTCAGGAACAATTGCATCAATAATACCTAAAGCTAAGAGGTCTTGAGCTGTAATTTTTTGAGCCTCTGCAGCCTCAGCAGCCTTTGCCGAACTGCGCCACAAAATTGAAGCACATCCTTCCGGTGAAATTACCGCATAAATTGAATGTTCCAACATCAATAC
>JAPLON010000144.1 GCA_026400695.1 Pseudomonadota bacterium | reverse complement strand
TAAACTAAGTATGAAAGCTGTTAACCAAGGTTAATAGCCAAGGCTAAATATCTTTAGCAAATATATAAAAAATGAGAGTGTTTACTTATAGTGAACACTCTTTTTTTGGAAAGGTACTAACCAAGTTATTGGTTAGTACCTGCTTTAGTTTGAAGGATTTTTAAAACGGTACGTCGTCGTTTAGTTCATCAAAATGATTTGGCAAAGCACCAGCCTGATCATCAGCAGTATTATCTCCACCGCTATTGCGACCATCTAGCATGGTTAATTCCCCACGGAAACGTGAAATAACTACTTCGGTGGTGTATCGTTCAACATTATTTGTATCAGTCCATTTGCGAGTTTGAAGACTTCCTTCAACGTAAACCTTGCTACCTTTGCGCAAATATTTTTCTGCTAAATCTGCTAAGCGTTCATTGAAAATGGCTATACGATGCCATTCTGTACGATCTTTGCGTTCGCCTGTTTGTTTATCTTTCCAGCTTTCACTAGTTGCAATTGAAAATGAAGCTATCTTTGTTCCATCTTGAGTGTTGCGAATTTCAGGATCACGACCTAAATTTCCAACTAAAATTACTTTATTTACTGAGCCAGCCATATTTGCCCTTTTCTTGAGAAAAATTTATAGTGACACCAGTTAACAGAAATATCTACAAGTTGGCAACATGGAAGTAGCATTTTTTATTAGTGCTAATGCAGCAGGACATATAAAAAAAATTCTTAAAAATGAAGCTGTGGGAAGCCGTTTGCGTGTTTCTGTTAAGGGTGGCGGGTGTTCAGGGTTTTCATATAATTTTTTAATTGATAGCGAAACAACGCCTGATGATAAACTTTTCACCAAAGATGATGTTGAGGTGGTTACTGATTTTATTTCTCTGGGTTTGCTGAATGGATCAGAGCTAGATTATGTTGAGGATCTTTCTGGGGCAAGATTTGTAATTAAAAATCCTAATGCTGCATCTGCTTGTGGCTGCGGGAATTCTTTTTCTATTTAAAAAATTAACATCTAGGAGATATATATGATTAATAAAAAACTAAAATGCACACTGCTTTTTTTAGGATTAATATTAAGTGCTCCTAAAAGTGTAGAAGCAGCCGATGAAGCAGGGTATTTACTGGGACTCGATCTTGCAGATCCAATTGTGCGAGTAAGTGTAGGTGATTATGCATTGGGACAGAAAGACAGCTGCAAATTAGCTATAGGTGCAGGGCATATTCTTGATCCATTCAAGTTACACCCGGTGTATCAACCTGATGGCAGTAACTATCTTACTGAAAGTATTAGAGGTGGGTATGGTTTTCATGGTCACAAAGATTGGTATACTTTTAGCGCAGAGACCGATGGCGCATTTGGTTCAGATATGGTCGGCAATGTTCGTAACCCCAAACATCAAGAACTTCTTTTTGTAAAAGATACCTGGAATCTGGTTTGGGACGAATCTTATCACCCAAGCGTACTATCTGCTCCAAGGCTATTTGAAGGAGTATTTAATAGCTTACGATCTGGCGGAGTGTTTATTTTTACTTTGCCTGTCGAGCATGTAGGAAAATTTTGGATCACGGGCCATCATGTTGAGAAAGCAGCTGAAACTGGTGAATTTAGTGAAAAATTAGCTTATCAAAATTTATCAGAAAAATTTGCTTCTTTAGAAGATGTTGAAAAATTTATAGCACTTAACTTAACTAAAATAGGTTTTTCAAAGATTGAATTGCATGAATCTCCGCTAGTAAGAGCCTTAAGAGAGACTGGAATAAGTTTTTCTGATGACACACCCGAGGCAGATCTAGAAAAAGCAAGGCATAGAGTTGTAGAAATCGTTACAACAAGTAGAGATTTAAACCCGGCGATTCGTTATGACCCCATTTTTGCTGATGCTGGATTTGTTTCGCATTATGTGGTTGCAACTAAATAATCAGCAACTTGTGAATTTAGGTTTGCATGCAATTTTTAATAAATTCTTAATTAGTACTATGGTATTTATGAACATAAGAACAGTTCTTCAGATATTACTTCAAGGCATCATTCTAAAGCCCTTAAGGATGCCAATGGCGAAGCTGTGTCTGTTAAGGTGGTAGCGCTTACCATCAATTAGTTAATAAACTATTAAATCATGAAAATACTTTTTTTAAAGTAGATAGGGTAGTATGAAAGTTATTACCTGGAACGTTAATTCGGTTAGAGCACGTTTACCTCATGTCGAATTATTTCTTAAAGAGCAACAACCTGACGTGTTGCTGTTACAGGAGTTAAAATGTGAAGAACATGCCTTTCCAGCATCATTACTAGATTTTGGTTATAATTGCACCATTTTTGGTCAAAAAACTTACAATGGAGTGGCAATTTTATCTAAACACCCAATTGAAGATATTCAAAAAGGTATTCCAAATTTTGAAGATACTGCGGCCCGCTACGTAGAAGCATTCACTGGTGGGATAAGAGTCGCAAGCGTGTATGTGCCCAACGGCCAGGAAATAGATTCAAAAGCTTACCATTACAAATTAGATTTTCTAAATGCTCTTCATTCCCATTGTAAAACTCTTTTAGGGTTTGATGAGCGATTGGTAATTGGTGGAGATTTTAATATCGCACCAAGTGATGAAGATGTTTGTAATCCATCTGCTTGGCAGGGGCAAGTGTTATGTAGTCAGTTTGAGCGTGATGCTTGGCGTAAAATTACTTATTTGGGTTTAGCAGATGCTGTAAAGAATTCTACAGCTGGTGCAATGCCTTACACCTGGTGGGATTATCGTAAGGGTTCATTTGCAAAGGATGATGGTCTTCGTATCGATCATTTGCTATTATCTCCTAATGCAGCAGAGGCTTTAAAAACAACTAAAGTACATAAGAACATGCGCGGATTAGAACGAGCATCAGACCATGCGCCAGTTGAGTGTGTGTTAACAATTTAAGGGGGAAATGTGACAATTTCATTAAAAGAAGTCTCAAATATCGCCAAGCTGTCTAAGATACGTTTGGATGAATCTGAAAGTTTGCGTATGCAATCTCAATTAGATGGTATTTTTGGCTGGATTGACCAATTAAGTGAAATTGATGTTAGTTCGGTTGATTTGCACGATTTGCCAAAATCGCAAATGCAAGAACGTGAAGATGTGGTGACTACCACTAATCAATTAAAGGAGGTTACTCAAAATGCCCCGCAATTAGCCCACGATATGTATGCAGTACCGAAAGTTGTCGAGTAAGGAATAGTTATGGATACCAAAATTACATTAACCCAAGCTAAGCAGATGCTTGCTAAAAAAGAATGTTCTTCCAAAGAGCTGGTGCAGTCGTTTATTGACCAAGCAGCTTCAAAAAAGCAATTGAATTGCTTTATTACTGAAACGTTTGAAAGTGCAATTGCTGCTGCTGAACAAGCAGACCTGCGTATTGCTAGCGGTAGAGCTTTACCACTTGATGGTTTACCAATTGCCAATAAAGACTTGTATTGCACAAAAGGTGTGCGCACTACGGCTGGTTCAAACATTTTGAAAAATTTTGTGCCCCCTTACGAATCAACTGTATCTGGCAATTTGCAAAAAGCTGGTGCTATTAGCATTGGTAAGTTGAATATGGATGAGTTTGCCATGGGATCAGCTAATTTAAATAGTGCTTATGGTCCTGTGATTAATCCATGGCGTTCTAGCGCAGAGCCTGATAAAGATTTTGTTCCAGGTGGGTCTTCAGGAGGGTCAGCGGTGGCTGTTGCTGCGGGGATATGCCTTGGAACAACTGCTTCTGATACGGGCGGGTCAATTCGCCAGCCTGCTGCATTTTGCGGTATTACCGGTATTAAGCCAACCTATGGTTTATGCTCTCGTTGGGGAATGGTAGCTTTTGCTTCTTCCTTAGATCAAGCAGGACCAATGTCACATACAGTTTCTGACTGTGCCTTAATGTTGCAACATATGGCTGGGTATGATGATAAAGATGCCACCAGTCTAAATGTTAGCATCCCTGATTATTTTGCTAATTTGAAACCAGCTGGCAAAGGTTTGCGTGTTGGTTTACCTAAAGAATACCTTGAAGGTTTAAACGAAGAAGGTATGGCTCTATTACAAAAAGGGGTGGCCTGGCTTAAAGATGCTGGTGCTGAGGTTATTGAGATATCATTAAAAACCACAAAGTATGCCTTGCCTACTTACTACATTATTGCGCCTGCAGAAGCCTCATCAAATTTAGCGCGCTACGATGGTATACGTTATGGCGTACGAGTGGATGGTAGTTCTTTAGATGAGCTTTACTACAACACTCGTCAGGCAGGTTTTGGTAATGAAGTAAAGCGTCGTATTATGATAGGAACTTACGTGCTTTCTGCAGGTTATTACGATGCTTATTATACCCGTGCTCAAAAAGTTAAAAAGTTGATTGCTAATGACTTTGATCAGGCTTTTTCAAAAGTTGATGTAATCCTAACTCCTACTACTCCAAGTGCTGCCTTTGGCTTGAATGACCCTAATGATGATCCTGTAGCAATGTACCTTAACGATATTTACACTGTTACGGTTAATTTGGCTGAGTTACCAGGTATTTCAATTCCAGCAGGCCTTTCTAACAATGGTATGCCTTTAGGCTTACAATTAATTGGGCCAAAGCTATCAGAGCAGCTGCTATTTAACGTGGGGCTAACTCTAGAAAAAGCTGCTGAATTCCCTCATTTTAAAGCTGCATAAGGACAAAATACTATGGAAAATTTAGTAAAAGGACAGACTGGTCTATGGGAAGTTGTTATTGGGCTTGAGGTTCATGCTCAAGTTTCTTCAAAGGCTAAGTTATTTTCGGGGGCATCAGCCGTGTTTGGTGCTGATCCTAATACACAGGTAACTTATCTTGATGCTGGTATGCCTGGCATGTTACCGGTTCTAAACAAATTTTGCGTGGATCAGGCAATTAAAACGGGACTTGGTATAAATGCTACGGTTAACCGTGTTTCAATTTTTGATCGCAAAAATTATTTTTATGCTGATTTACCGTTAGGTTATCAAATTTCTCAGCTCTATTACCCTATTGTTACTGGTGGTTATGTAGATATCGATTTAGAGAATGGCAAAAGTAAGCGGATTAACGTTACCAGGCTACATCTAGAGCAGGATGCAGGGAAAAGTACCCATGATTTGCATCCTAGTCTTTCATACATTGATTTTAATAGGGCAGGCGTAGCCTTAATGGAAATTGTTTCTGAGCCGGAAATAAACTCATCTCAAGAAGCCATGGCCTATGTTAAAAAATTGAGATCAATTTTACGTTACTTAGGTACATGTGACGGTAACATGGAACAAGGTAGCCTTCGGGTAGATGCCAATGTTTCATTGCATAAGCCAGGCACACCATTTGGTACCCGTGCTGAAATTAAAAACGTTAACTCAGTGCGGTTTTTGGGTCAAGCAATTGAATACGAAATTGCCCGCCAGTTAGAAATAATTGAAAGTGGTGGGGTAATTGTTCAAGAAACTCGACTATTCGATCCTAGCCGTGGTGAAACTCGTTCTTTACGTAGCAAAGAAGATGCAATGGATTATCGCTATTTCCCTGATCCTGATTTGCGTCCAGTAGTTTTAGATGAAGCTCGCATCGAATCTATCCGTATTAATATGCCAGAATTGCCAGATGCTAAGCGTGAGCGTTTTATCAAGGAATTTGCCCTAAGTGAGTATGATGCTAATGTCCTAGTAGCAGAAAAAGAAGTGGCAGATTTTTATGAAAAAATCGCGGCTGCAGCTAAGGGTAATGGCGCTGCAAAATTAATTGCTAATTGGTTAATTGTTGAAGTTTTTGCGGCAATGAATCGTGATAATAAGGCAATTGATAATCTGCCATTTGCGCCTAATCATTTGGCTGAGCTTGTTGACCTTATTATAGATGGCACAATTTCAGGAAAAATTGCAAAAGATGTTTTTGCTAAAATGTGGGAAAGTGGCAAAGCTCCAGCGAAATTAGTTGAAGAACTTGGTTTAAAGCAGGTTTCTGATACTAGCGTTATTGAAAAAGCAGTAGATGAAGTAATTGCTGCTAATGTGGCACAGGTAGAGCAGTATCGTGCTGGTAAGGAGCAGGTGTTTGGCTTTTTAGTAGGGCAAGTTATGAAAGCACTGCAGGGTAAGGCTAACCCAGGTGTTGCTAATCAGATTCTCAAAGATAAATTAAGATAATAGAAATAATCCCGGTTTGTTCCGGGATTTTCAATATTTATAGTTTCTGTAAACGTTTTCTTAATAATTTTAAGCGTATTCTAAAGTCAACTCAGAAATACTAAGTAGGCTTAGAATGGCTAAATTTAAAGTAATAACCCTTGCAGCTGTTGCGCTAATGTGTACAGTACATGCGGTAAAGGGAGGCGAACAGGAAGAAAATGGTCCTGGAGGCATGGCGTTATTGAAAGAAGACCAGGCTCTAATAGATACTCTAAAAGCCAAGGAAAAAGAGAGCGGTAATAATCCTGTAATTACGGCCTTAATAAATCTTGCTGAAGAAATGAAAGAATTAAATAATCAGCGTCACCAAATGCATGCAGCAACTAGGCAGTATGATACGGCATTTGAGATATTTTCAAAGGGTATAGAAAAAATTATTGCGTCAGTGAATCAGGTTCTTACAGCCCAAGCAGATGCTGCAATCGATGCAGCCAAAACTCAGGAAAAAAACGCTAAACTGAAGGCACTATTAGAAGATGAGCCGGAAACACCAAGCAAGAAGTGAAAAACCGAATAACAACTGGAGCGGGCGAAGGGATTCGAACCCTCGACCCCAACCTTGGCAAGGTTGTGCTCTACCCCTGAGCTACGCCCGCTTTCGTTGTGTTTATAATATCTTTTTTTACTGAGTTTGCAAGTGAATTTTTATTTTTTTTTGCAAATAAATAAAACACAGCTCCAATGCTGCCAGTTGATAACATCAATAATCCTTGTAGCACACCTAGGCTGAATCCCATTTCAGGTGGCAGTCCTAAAGCTACAAAACAGGTAGTCAAAAAACCTTCACGTAATCCCCAGCCTGATATAGAAAGCGGAATCATTATAACGATAAGGGATAATGTGAAAATCACGGAGCTTTCAGCAAAACTTAAGGGGATTTTTAAAGCGATTACAAGTAAATAGAATGCTAAAAAGTTTGTTATAGCCATACATATGCTGGTAGCAATTAGCGCACCAGGTACTCGAATTATACACTTTGCTGTGGCAAAAATTTTCCACAAATTTGCAACCAGTTTGTATTTTTGTAAAACCGGATACCTGATGAATAAAATCAAAAAAATTATTCCCGCAAAAATCAAACAGTAAAGGGTTGTTGCTAATAATTGTATATGGCTAGGCAATTTGATGGTTAGCAGTAAAGCAGCACTTAATAGCCATAGACATAGAATGCCTAAGATTCTATCCCAAAGAATGGCAGCTGAGCTTAGTACCAAAGTATTATTCCTGGCTAGAGTGTATATGCGGTAAGCATCTCCGCCAATTCCCCCAGGGAGCAATTGATTAAAAAACATGCCAATCCAAGTTAATTGGTGAAGCATTTTAAATGATTCATTTAGTTTTAGTTTTTTTGCGATGCAGTATAAGCGAAGCCCATTCAAACTAATTGAACAGCACATTGTCGCAAAAGCTGTTGCGCAAATGCCTGTTGGTAGCTCTTTGAAAACTATGTGTAGATAATTAAAATCCACCTGGTGTAGTGCCCACCATAAGGCTAATCCAGAAAAAATTAACTTGGCAAAAAACAATATCACTGTTGTTGATTTTCTGAAACTACTCCTAGGCTAATTTGCACATAGTGCCATCCAGAGTAAAGAGTAATACCTGCAGCGCACCATAACAATATTTCCCCGAGAATTTGAATGGCAATATGACTATGGGCAGGATCAAAGTAAACAAGCACCATTAAGGCAATCATTTGCACAGCGGTTTTAATTTTAGCAATAAAACTTACTTTGAGGGTGGCATTCATTTCGGTTAAATATTCCCGAAGGCCAGAAACCAAAATTTCACGGCATAAAATAATTACTGCTGCTAAAATGCTGAATTTTGAAATGTGATCAAATCCCACCAGCATTAATAAAGTTGAGGAAACTAAAAGCTTGTCGGCGATTGGGTCAAGGATTTCTCCAAAACGTGTTTCTTGATTAAAGGTGCGTGCGACAAAACCATCAAGAAAATCAGTAAGACATGCCAAACCAAAAAGGGATGCTGCAATCAAGCGAGGGGTTGGGTAATTAATGAAAAATGTTACTAGAATAAAAGGAATCAACCCAATGCGTACTAGTGTTAATGTGTTGGCTAAATTTTTTAGATTCACTATATTCACCCTCCCTTTTTCATTGTAGTAAATATGGCGTAATTTATATATTATGGCAAAAGGTAATTAATAATTTATGTTACCTGAGTGGCTTGACCTTTTATAAAAATTCTCTTAGTTTATTGCTAAGTACAGCATGTTGCTGATGCGGGTGTAGCTTAGTGGTAAAGCTCCAGCCTTCCAAGCTGGCTATGTGGGTTCGATTCCCATCACCCGCTCCAAAATTTCCTGCATTTAAGAAAAATTCACCCATTTACGAATCTGTGCAATCGCGATAAACTGGATCAAAATTTTGGTCTTCATTTTATTAAGGAATTAGTTATGGCAAAAGAAAAATTTGAAAGAAGTAAACCGCATTGCAACATAGGAACGATTGGTCACGTTGACCATGGTAAGACGTCATTAACAGCGGCGATTACAAAAGTTCTAGCAGAAAGCGGCGGAGCGAAATTCATGGCTTACGATCAAATCGATAAAGCCCCAGAAGAAAAAGCTCGTGGTATTACCATTTCAACAGCACACGTTGAATATGAAACAGCAAACCGCCACTATGCGCACGTTGACTGTCCAGGACACGCTGACTATGTGAAGAACATGATCACGGGTGCAGCACAAATGGATGGAGCAATTCTTGTTGTGTCTGCAGCAGATGGCCCAATGCCTCAAACTCGTGAACACATTTTGTTGGCACGTCAGGTTGGTGTTCCAGCATTGGTTGTGTTTATGAACAAAATCGATATGGTTGATGATGAAGAATTATCAGATCTAGTTGAGCTTGAAATTCGTGAATTGCTTTCATTGTATGGTTTCCCAGGTGATACTATTCCAATTATTCGCGGTTCAGCATTGTGCGCTTTAGAAAGCCGTGATGATGCGATTGGCAGAGAAGCTGTGCTTAAACTTATGGCAGCGGTTGATGAATACATTCCTCAACCAGAGCGTGCGATTGATAAGCCATTTTTAATGCCAATTGAAGATGTGTTCTCAATTTCAGGTCGCGGTACAGTTATTACAGGTCGTGTAGAGCGTGGTGTTGTAAATGTTGGCGATGAAATGGAAATTATTGGGATTCGTCCAACAGCAAAGACAATTGTAACAGGTGTAGAAATGTTCCGTAAATTGCTTGACCGTGGTGAAGCAGGAGATAACATTGGTGCACTTTTGCGTGGAACAAAGAGAGAAGATGTGGAAAGAGGTCAAGTATTGGCGAAGCCAGGATCAATTACTCCACATACAAACTTTGAAGCTGAGGCGTATATTTTAACAAAAGAAGAAGGTGGTCGTCATACACCATTTTTTACAAACTACCGTCCACAGTTCTATTTCAGAACGACAGACGTAACGGGAGTTGTGACATTAGCGGAAGGTGTTGAAATGGTAATGCCAGGAGATAATGTGAATGTTCAAGTTGAATTGATTGCACCAATTGCAATGGATGAGGGTCTACGTTTCGCGATTCGTGAAGGTGGACGTACCGTCGGTGCTGGTGTTGTTGCTAAAATTAAAAAATAATTATAGATACCTGAGTAAGATTAAGGGCGCTTTTGGCGCCCTTTTTTAATAAATTATTCTTCCCCATGTGCTCTAGTATATCCTGGTTTTCCATCGAAAACATGAAGCTTTTCAATGTGCGACCAGTTTGCAACCTTACCAACTTCTGTGATAATTTTTTGAATTTGACTATCATCAAGCGGGCCATTTCCTGCAAAGCGCGCAGTCACTTGGTCTGTTAAATCAGGAACAGAGTTTGTGGTTAATGGGTAAACTTTCATACCACGGCAAGTAACAAGTTTTAATTTCATGGATGCAGCAGCTGCCGCTTGTTCCATGGCTTTACCTAGTTCAACAATTGGTTTGATATTTTCTATAAATACATCAACCCCTTCAACAAAGCGCTCTTTTGGTTTTATTGAGGCTATAGGAATGTTTGAATTGTCTATATTTAATGGTTTATAAGGGCGATCAACAACGCCATCTAACCTTTTTCCAAGATTTTTAATAACTGTGTCTGTAAATAAAGTGGTAGATGCTGCATTTGCATCCCCTACAACATCGCGGGTAAGTACTTTATCCACAGCGCAAGTTACAAATAATGCGTGCTCAATATCGAGGGCATGCTTAAATTCTCCTAAATGGCGTAGCATCATGACTCCTGAAAGAATAACAGCCATAGGATTAATCGTATTTTTTCCAGCATATTTGGGGGCTGAGCCGTGTACTGCTTCAAAAATACAAGCATTATCACCAATGTTAGCGCCAGGGGCAAAACCTAAACCACCAATTAGTGCTGATGATAAATCGCTTAAAATATCTCCATTCATATTAGTTGTAACAATTACTTCAAATTGTTCTGGTTTTTTAACTAATTGATGAGCGCAATTATCAACGATAATATGCTCTGCCTTAAGGTCCGGGTATTCTTTGGCAATTTCTTCAAAAGTACGCTTTAGCATGCCTTCGCTAAATTTCATGATGTTGGCTTTGGTGGCGCAGTGTATGGTTTTACGCCCCTGGCTGCGTGCAAATTCAAAACCGAGTCGTACAATTTTTTCACAACCTTTGCGTGAGATAAGCTTTAAACACTGTGCTACATTTGGGGTTTGCATGTGCTCAATACCAGCGTAAAGATCTTCAACATTTTCACGTACGATTACTAGATCAATATTGCGTCTACTATATGGAGTTTTAACCCCAGGAAATTCACGAACCGGACGGATATTACCATAAGTTTCAAACATTTTGCGTAATGTAACGTTGGCGCTTTTTTCACCAAAACCCACGGGTGTTTCAAGCGGTCCTTTAAGAGCTATTTTATTTTTATTAATTGAATCAATTGTTTCTTGTGGAACTCCAGTGGCTTTGCCTTTTTTGAAAACTTCTGCTCCTGCTTCGCAAATTTCCCAGTTAATTTTTATGCCAGTGGCGTCAATAATTTTGCGTGCAGCTTTGGTTACTTCAGGGCCGATACCATCGCCAGGAATTAAAGTGATATTATGTGCTGTCATATTACTATTCAACTAAAATTCAATGTGACAAGCCTAGCACAAGAATTTGAAAATTTAAAAATAGTCGTATTCTATCGTTCCATTTTTACTATCTCTTTTTTTCTTTTCGTTTTTAAAGAGTTCCACACCGTGTAAGTTAGCTCAGTATTTGAGCTTGTTATCTCTGACCCTTGTATTTAAATACTTTGGGTCATGTACTTGCTAGGTACAATTGAGACCACAAACTGCTTGGGCTTTTTAACAAAGCCAGCAGTTAAGACTTAGGACTATCCGTTTTAGATCCAGGATCTCAGCGCTTTACGCCTCGTCAGGGATGACGCGAAAACGTTGTCATCTAAGCGTTGGCACTTTGATAATGTGCGATCAAACACATTGCCTTTGGTTTTTTTATTTGTGATTATGTCTAACCACAAATTGGTCATCCAATTTGCACATTTTTGTGATGTTAACCCCTTCACAATATGTACATTGGGTAGCAGTGCTCCAATAAAGGCATGTTTGGGGAAACATGATTTGCCTGCGTGATGGAACACCGTAACTTACACGGTGCGGTGTGTACTCTTTTGTTTTAAGTGTATTTCTGTTAAGTATTTGGTCATGCGCAAAGATCAAAAATCTAACAGGAACCAATTTAAAGAACTTCTTATAGGGGTGGCCTTTAAGAGTTCTTTAATGAAACCATCTGCAGTTGGTTCCTTGGCTCCCTTTAAAATTATCATAATATTTCATGAGCTTGCAAAAATTAAAATGTCCCATGTAATTTTATTAAAATTTTAGAAAAGTATACCCTTCTAGACTAACTTCTAAAGTGAAGATTCTACCAACGCTTGCATCAAATAAGAGATATCATTTGCAATTGGTTGTAGGCATTCTTGCGCCTGTTTCCCATAAATTTTTGCGATTGCCCTACATTTTCTAAAGGAATCAAACTTGTGTAAGCGTTCAAGTGCTTGTTCAAAAGGTGGCTGGTTATCACTACTAAAACATTGGTGCCAAAAGGCTTTGTCAGGATCATCTTGAAATGCTAGCAATACAGGTAAGGTCACTTTACCTTCCTGATAATCATCTCCTTGCGATTTTCCGCGGTTAGTTGTTATGTAATCATTAATATCGTCAATGATTTGGTACATTAGTCCAAAAAATTTACCAAATTGAGATATTTTATAAGCAGTACTTTTGTCAGCTCCTGCGGCCATAGCACCAGTATTACACGCAGCTGAAAATAAAGTGGCAGTTTTGTGCTCAGTAATTTCTAGGTAACTTTCAACGCTTAAATCTAGAGCATTAAAGCAGCGTAGCTGGGTAACCTCTCCCTCGCTAATTTTAGAAGATGCATTGGATAAAATATCTAAAAATTGAATATTTTCAGTTTTAACCATTAATTGGAAAGCTTTAGCAAATAAAAAATCACCCACCAAAATACTAGGTTTGTTCCCCCAGATCATGTTCGCTGTTTGTTGACCGCGGCGCAGGGGTGATTCGTCGACCACATCATCATGCAAAAGGGTTGCTACATGAATTAACTCAACTGCAGCTGCTAAATAAATACTATTTTGATTAAGGGTGCCAACTAATTGTCCAGACGCTAAACACAGCAATGGGCGTATGCGCTTGCCACCCGCAGAAATCAAGGTTTTTGCAATAGTTTGTACTAAGGGTTCGTTGGTTGAAACACTATCTAGAATTAGATTATCTACTTGTTGCAAACCATTTTTAAAGTCATTTCTTAATTGTTTAATGGGATCTAAAACAATTTGGGACGCATGCAACAAATCAACCTATCCAACATAGTGAATTTTCCAGTATAATTTAGCCTGTTTAACCCTCTCAGGATAGTATTTTGTGAAAGAGCAATTGGAAAATGCGTTTACCCAAGATTTACTGTTAGGGGGGAGAATAGCTCTACGCCAACCTGCTCAAGGTTATAGGGTAGCGATTGACCCATTATTATTAGCTGCATCTGTTAATGCTGAGCCAGGTGAAACAATCTTAGATGTAGGTGCAGGAGTGGGTGCAGCTGGATTGTGCCTGGCGACACGTTTACCCCATTGCCGAATTATGGGGATAGAGCGCCAAAAAGATTTGGTGCGCTTGGCTAACGATAATATTGTTCTTAACAATTTACGTGACCGCGTTGAAATTCTTCATGGGGATTTGCAAAGTCCACCGCCACGTTTGGCAGCTGGTAGCTATAGCCAAGTAATTTCTAATCCACCTTATTTTGAAAGTACTCGTGGAAGGGTATCTCCGGTAACTAATAAGGGATTGAGCAATCATGAAAGTGATTTTGACATGGAAGGATGGTTAAAGTTTTCTCTATTAATGTTAAAGCCATCTGGTAAAATCACCTTCATCTATCGTGTTGAAATGTTGGACAAGTTGTTATGTTTATTTTATGGCAAGGTTGGTGACATTAAGATTTTTCCATTTTGGCCCTACAGTGGTCAAATTGCTAAACTTGTTATAGTGCAAGGTGTAAAAGGATCAAAAGGCGGGCTAAATTTGCTACCGGGTATGGTATTACATAATGCTGATGGTTCATTTACTCAAGAAGCAGATGCGTTGTTAAAAAATGGTCACCATTTAAACTTAGAATTGTTGTTAGCATGATTATTCAATGGATAATTGCAGCAATTGCTACGACTGTTTTGCTTGGTGTATGGAAAATGGTTGGCATTAAAGATGTTCCTAACTATCGTTCGGCGCATGCTAGCCCCACTCCAACCGCAGCAGGTATATGCCTAAGTTGTGTTTTTATTTGCTTTTACATATGTAGCTCAAATCTTGCTACAGTTCCTTTAAACTTTGTTATTGGTCTAGGTCTACTAACGGTAATAGGTTTTGCTGATGATTGGCGTGAGCTTAGTTATAAAATTCGCTTAGTTAGTCATGCTTTAGTGGTTGGGTTAGTGTTACTATCGCAGAACTTAAGTCCTGTAGAATATATAGTTTGGTTTTTTGTAGGTGTAGGGTTAATTAACGTATGTAACTTTTTAGATGGTTTAAACGGATTACTTGCTAGCCAATGGTTATTAACGACAGGGTTCTTGCTCGCAGGTTTTGCTGGCGACAATAGTGTATTTTGGATTTTGTGGATTAGCGTTTTAATTTACTTACTATTTAATTTTCCTAAGTCGCATTTATTTATGGGGGATACTGGTAGTACGATTTTAGGTTTTTCATATTTTGCGATTATTTTTTACCTAGCTCCATTGCAAAATGAATTTCCAAGTACGTTATTAAACAAAGATAGTTTTATATTGTTTGCCCTTTTTCCATTAGCTTTTGCTTGGGGGGATGTAACGTTTACGCTTATTAGGCGGTTTTTGGAAAAACGTTCGGTAGTGTCCTCGTTTGGGGATTATGGTTTTCATCATCAAGCAAGATTTTTTAAAAGCCACAGCTTAGTAACCTTAGTTTATTTAGGGCTGAATTGTTTGCTAGCTTTGGGCGCGCAATCTTTATTTTTAGATCGCAAACTTATTCCGGTAGTTTGTGGAATTTATGTTTTGTTACAGCTTTTGCATTTTTGGTTTATTTATAAAATTTCAAAAATTCAGAGTGTTGTTTAAGTTTTTGCCTATTTTTCCGGTAATTTTTTGCTGTAATAGCATAATTCCATATACTAGTGCTTCTGCTGTAGGGGGGCATCCCGGAACGTAAACGTCTACGGGAACTATTCTATCGCATCCACGGGTTACTGAATAAGAGTAATGATAATACCCGCCACCATTGGCGCAGCTTCCCATGGAAATTACCCAGCGCGGCTCTGGCATTTGGTCATATACCCTGCGTAAAGCTGGGGCCATTTTATTGGTTAAAGTTCCAGCAACAATCATGACATCAGATTGTCTAGGGCTGGGGCGGAATACTAAGCCGAAACGATCAAGGTCGTAACGACTGGCCGCACTGTGCATCATTTCCACAGCACAACATGCTAAACCAAAAGTCATTGGCCATAAGGATCCGCTTTGTGCCCAAGCAGCAACTTGATCAAGCTTAGTTAAAATGTAGCCCTTGTTTGAGATTTCTTGATTAATAGCTTGAAACATTGCGGCTTCATCTTGCAGATTGGCTGGTAAAAAATTCTTAAGATTTTCAAGTTTTTCTGTTGTCATATCAGCGCCAATCTAAGGCACCTTTGCGCCATTCATATATAAATCCAACAGTAAGAACACTTAAAAAAATCATCATTGACCAAAATCCTGGCCAGCCAATGGTTTCTAGTGATATTGCCCAAGGAAACAAAAAAGCAATTTCTAAATCGAAAATAATAAATAAGATCGCAACTAAATAAAATTGCACATCAAATTGTTTGCGAGCATTTTGCGTTGGTAGGTCAAAGGCGTCAAACCCGCATTCATAAGGAGTTCGTTTTTGTTTGTATGGGTTTTGTTTTCCACGTAACCAGGAAAGCCCTAACAGAAGGGCTGCGAAACCAAATGCAACGGCCAAAAAAACCAGTATCGAAAAATAGGCTTCGAGTGACATACACAAACATGAACTACAACTTGCGTTC
>JAPLON010000052.1 GCA_026400695.1 Pseudomonadota bacterium | reverse complement strand
CACCTTCAACTGCAACAGCCTCTTTAGGATAAGTAGCTACTTTCATAATGGAGAATAAAAATGTTTAAATTTAAAATGTTATACTTGCCACTTTTGGTTTCAGTGTTAGTGTTGAATTGGAATGTGCATGGGGCAGCAGCTGCTTCAAGTAATGAAGATGGTGCTCGTATTGCTGCATCCTCTTCAAGTTCATCATCCTCGCTAACTTTAGATGGGGGAGGAATAGTTACAAAAATTATGGAGGGTAGGGGGATATCGCAAACTATAGCTGTACCTATGGACGCTACTGCTAGGACTCGGGTTCTTACACTTGATGAAACATTTAAAAAACTTGAACTACAGGTGCCAAATGATCTGTTATCTATTATGGCTGAGTATGAGGTGCCATTACGTTTTTATGTTGTGAGAGATAAAATGGTTTCAGATATCGATTTAACAACAGGAAGTAGAGTTGATATTCCAGTTAAAAGTTATCCTAGTTTTGCAATTCTTGCTGGGACAAATTTGTATTTTTTGTATTTTGATTCAAACAACATCTCAGTAATCGATACTATAACTAATATCAAGGGTGCTATTGCTGTTGGAAAATGGCCTATTTATGCAGCTCTTTCTGGAACAAGCTTATATATTTTGAACCGTGAATCAGATAGTGTCTCAGTAATCGATACTACAACCAATACCAGAATTGCTGATATTCAGGTTGGAAGGAGTCCTATTTCTGCGACTCTTGTTGGAACACATTTGTATGTTTTTAATAATTTTTCAGATAATGTCTCAGTAATAGATACGACAACCAAGACTAGATTAGGTGCTGATATTCAGGTTGGAAGGGGTCCTATTTCTGCGACTCTTTTTGGAACACATTTGTATGTTTTGTATAATTCAAACAAAATCTCAGTAATAGATACGACAACCAAGACTAGATTAGGTGCTGATATTCAGGTTGGAAGTGTGCCTATTTCTGCGGCTGTTATTGGAGCACATTTTGGAACACATTTGTATGTTTGTAATAGATTTTCAGATAATGTCTCAGTAATCGATACTATAACGGAACACATTTGTATGTTTGTAATAGATTTTCAGATAATGTCTCAGTAATCGATACTATAACTAACACTAGAGTATGTGCTGATATTCAGGTTGGAAAATGGCCTGTTTCTGCAACTCTTGTTGGAACAAATTTGTATGTTTTTGGCGAGTTATCAAGAAACATCTCAGTAATAGATACGAAAACCAACACTAGATTAGGTGCTGATATTCAGGTTGGAAGTATTCCTGTTTCTGCAACTCTTGCTGGAACAAATTCGTATGTTTTGAATTATGGTTCACACAACATCTCAGTAATAGATACTACAACCAACACTAGATTAGGTGCTGATATTCCGGTTGGAATTGGGCCTCGTTCTGCAAAAACTATAGCAGGAAATTTATTAATTACTTGCGATGATGGTCTTTATCTGATGCATCTGGATAGACTAGCAGCACAACTTCGTACTGCAACTAGTGTAGTAGATTTAAGTGCTTCTTCTGCACCTTCAACTGCACCAGCTTCTTTAGGATAAGTAACTACTTTCATAAAAACGAATTTTATGAATTTTCTTATCAGATTTGGGACGGAAATGACGTAAAACTGGCGCAAATACTACCCCATACTTGTCATCCCCTTCCCCGATCAGGTCGGGGATAAACTCCGGGGGGATCCATTTTTACACTCATTTTTATAGATTTGCCTATAGAAACTTACATTTCTAGAAAACGCCAAATGGCCATCGCATACGTTCTGCAGGGTCTTTGCAAAACTTAAGATGCAAAAATGCAACTACAGCATACCTAAAATTATAAAATTGTTCTTTTTGTTAACTGTTTGTTAAATTTTATCGCTTACAATTTTATTGTATCTCCATATAGAGCATATCAACATGAAAATAATATATATTTGTTTATTATTATCATTAATGATTTATTCGGTATTAAAAGCATCTTGCGACGATACCTCGTCATTAACGTCGTTAACGTTAGAAGACTCAATACTACCTGCAGTGTTAGCTGCAATAGATAAACCTGGCCATCTTGGTGTCTTTGAGGATAGTTTTCCACCACTAACCACCCATAAAGATATTGCTGCAAAGCGTGATTTAATTATGCGCATAGACAGGATGTATGGGGCACATCTTAAAGCAAACCCAAATTTTCATCGTTTAATCACCCCATTGATCGATATTACACCAGATTTAGCAGGCAGTTATCATATGAGTTTTGTTTGGTCTGATTGTCGTTTGTCATATTTGAAACTTTATGCAGAAACAATAAATCCAGCTGTTTTTACCTACGATGGTGTTTTAGATAAACTGGCAGAACCAAATGGCCTAGAAAGATATGCTTTTTTCATGAAGCGAGTCACTTCCTTTCCTCAACCTACAGATCTTTCAAGAGCAGTATGGGCAAATATTTTCAATATCAATGAAGCCCAGTTTTGTACCCTAAATGAAGTCCTTGATACTTTGGATTTGCATGCTAACTTAAAGGAATTCCACATTAAAAATATTTTTGAGTATATGTTTCAACGTTCTGTTTGGGATGAAGCTTATTGGCAAAGATTTACCGATTCACTTTCACCTGTGCGCAGAAGTACTGATTTTTTACCAGCTTTAGATGTTGGATAAAGTTTATGGTAGTGATTTTTGCTTTAAATAATAGACAAAATCTAGAAAAATTCTGCTAGACTGTTGCTAAAGATCTACATATGCCTAGATTATAGCTTAGATAGTCATAGTTATCTTGGTGTACTTGTTAAAATTTGATACATTTTAATTGGTTTAAGTTCAAATAAAATTCTTGGGAAGGATATATCCAATGAAAAAGACTCTATCTTCAGTAGCACTTGCGCTATTGTTAATCGGTTGTGACTGTACAGACACATGCCAAAACGTAGATGCAAGCGCTGCAGCTACTCCAGGAACTCCTGGCCACTTCAAGCAAACAGTAAAAGATCGCGTATTCTTTAATTTCAACGAATCAGGTCTTTCAGCTGATGCGAAGAAAACATTAGAAGCACAAGCTGGTTGGTTGAAAGTTTACTCTTCAACATCAGCTACCGTTGAAGGTAAGTGTGATGCTCGTGGAACACGTGAGTACAACTTAGCTTTGGGTGCGCGTCGTGCGGAATCTGCTAGAAAAACTCTAGAAAGTTTAGGCATTGATAAGAATCGTTTGAAAACAATTTCTTACGGTAAAGAAAAATTAGAAGCGGTTGGTGAAACTGAAGAGATTCACGCTCTAAACCGTACAGCAGTTACAGTTATTAACTAATATTGCTTTCTTGATATTAAAACCCGCAGCTTTTGGTTGCGGGTTTTTTTATACCCTCTATAATGGCTCTTATAAAACACTATTAGAAAAAAATTTATGAAAATATCAGCAATTGAAATTCGCGTTGGAAATGTCGTCCTTCATGAAGGAAAACTATGGTCTGCCGTTAAGACCGAGCATACCCAACCAGGCAAAGGCGGTGCTTACATGCAGGTGGAATTAAAAAACCTAATTGATGGTACAAAATTGAACGAGCGTTTTCGCTCTGCTGAAAACGTTGAACGTGTTCACCTTGATCAAATGCCCTTTCAGTACTTATACGCCGATGGTGATGACC
>JAPLON010000139.1:956-4259 GCA_026400695.1 Pseudomonadota bacterium | reverse complement strand
CAACTTCAATCTCTTCTTGAAAGAGTGTGAGTGGCGCTTTAATATGGGATCACCTAGAGAGCTCCTTAAGGACCTTAAGTTGGTCCTTAAAGAATATTATTAGGTGTCAGCCCCTTAATTAATTGTTAAAATTTTTAATATTTATTGATGTTAGCTATCTGTTTTTTTATTGGGACTAATAAAATATAAACAACCACTACAATAGCCAGTATATAGCAATAGTAGACTTGGCCAGCAATGACCAGAGGAGATATTCCAGACAAAGTACTTGCCAAAAGAATCTGTGCCCCATATGGGATAATTCCTTGAAAAACACAGGAAAAAATATCAAGCCATGCAGCTGTGTAGTGGTTAGGAATTTTATATCTGTGTGCAATTGTTTTGGCAATTTCTCCGCTAAAAATAATTGCCACACAATTGTTTGCAATTAGCACATCAAAAACCGAAACAATCGCGCCAATTACCAATTGTGCAGAGCGTTTTGTTAAATGGTGGGCTTTGCCAACAAAGTCAGCAACATAATGCATTGTTCCCATTTCCTTTAGCATGCCAGCCAGTCCACCAACAAACAGAGATAATATAAATATTTCATGCATGCTTTCAAAACCTTTGCCGATATCTTTGGCAAAAGTAACTATGCTATAGGAATTGTGAACAAAACCAATTACCCAAGCGGCAATTAAACCTGAAATAAGCACATGAAATACATTTAACCCGGCAAAAGCTAGCGTTACCAGCAGTACATACGGAACAATAAGGATTAGATCATAATCTTTACTAGCGGTGGTGGTTTCTGGAGTATGGATAAACCACAAAACTATCAACATAATTACAGCTGCAATACAAGCAACAATTGCATTTAAAATTAACTTTTTTCTAAAATCCGCCCCTTGTGAAAGCACGGCAGCAATAGTTGTATCCCCTACAGGAGATAGGCTATCCCCAAACATTGAGCCACCGATAACAGTGGCAATAGCCAAATCTAATGGCAATACCCCACTGGAAGCTATACCAACCCCAATCGGTCCCATAGTTGCAATTGTCCCCATGGATGTTCCAATTGCCGTAGAAATAAATGCAGCAGTTAAAAATAATCCAATTAAAACAAAATGACTGGGAATTAATGAAAGTACCAAATTCACGGTTGCATCAACACAGCCAATGGATTTGGTAACCACGTTAAATGCACCAGCCAACAAAAATATAAGGCACATAGTTACTATATCCCGGTGCCTTAAGCCATCAAGAAAGCTGTGTAGGCGATCTTGCGTTGGACCCTTTAACAAAATAAAAGCCAGCATTATCGCCGGAAGAATAGCTACAGTTGGAGCAATTTGGTAGAAGGCATTTTCAACTCCCTGCCAGGTAAATATTAAACCACTACCGACAAAAAGACCTAAAAATAGAAATATTGGAGAAAATAGAGTTAATAAACGCATGGTAACCTCGTAAGTGAAAAAGTTTTTTAAAATACTAAAATTTTAAAAATATTCACATTCGTAAAAAAATAAAGTGTTGGTAGGCGTTCACAAAACTATTTTGATTCATCGATTTTGGTCCCGTAAAATTCTGGATTTATCGCGATTCCAATCTCGTTCTTTGATAGTTTCACGTTTGTCTACCGTATTTTTTCCACGTGCCATGCCAATTTGTATTTTAACTTTGCCAAATTCGTTAAAATACATACGCAATGGTACAACCGTGTAGCCTTTTTTGCGTATATTACCCAAAAGTTTTTTAACTTCTCTGGTTTTTAAGAGTAGTTTGCGCGGTCTTTTGGCTTCGTGGCCAAATTGATTAGCGAAACTGTACTCTGTAATGTTTGCATTAAATAAATAGATAGCGGTAGGATCATCTGCCATTTCACCAGCATACGCTTCATTGATGCTAGCTTTGCCAGTACGCAAAGACTTTACTTCACTTCCAAGCAACACAATTCCTGCTTCGAAAGTTTCTAAAATTTCGTAGTCATAACGCGCCCTTTTGTGCTGGGCAATTAATTTTTCTTCGCGTTTTGCCATGCTAATCCATCAGCCAATAGTGGCTTTACATGGAGTAATCCTATCTATAATAGGTTAAAAATGCAAGAAATTGTGAGCGGAATGTGCAGTTTATATAGTTTTGTGGATTATCACATACAGAAAAAACTATCATCACGAATCCAAAATGGCTGTGGTTACCCAGTGAAATAAGCGTTATACAGGTTACAACACTAACTTATTCTAACCAAATGTTTGCTCAATTTACTTGCAAACCACACGCAGAATGGTTTAGATATAACATGAGTCCCCATCGTCTAGAGGCCTAGGACATCGCCCTCTCAAGGCGGCAACACGGGTTCGAATCCCGTTGGGGACGCCAGCTTTTATGCTGATAGCTTTGCCACCAAATCATCGTAGCTAAGTACATGATCAACTAACCCAAGTGTAGTGAGCGTTGGTTTTTGTTTAAGAATTCTTTTACAGGCTTCTTGCACACTTTGAACTGTTACTTTATTTATTTTTTCTAATGTCTCTGCCATAGGAATGGGACGGTTAAACATATGCATATGTTTTGCTAAACGTTCACAGCGATTGGATGTTCCTTCAAGTCCCATTAATAACCCTGCTTGCATTTGATTTTTTGAACGATTTACTTCTTCTTCAGTAATTGTGTTGACTGCATTTTTAAGCTCTTCACAAATAACAGGCAATAGTTCAGCAACTTCTTTAGGACCAGTTCCGGCATATATGGTTAGCATTCCAGCGTCGCTGTAACTATATTGATCTGCAGAAATTGTGTAGACCAGGCCACGTTTTTCACGTATTTCATGAAACAATCTTGAAGCCATTCCCCCGCCCAAAATTGACGCTAGAATAACATTGTCGTAGTAAGTTGGATCAAACGAATTAACAGTTGGTAAGCCAAGCACTACATGGACTTGTTCAAGTTCTTTTGTTTCTCTTTTGTCACCTCCTACATATTCAGCAGGCTTTGGTGTTTGGTCACCCTTATCGGTAACTTTAGTGAAATATTTTTTTGCTAAATCACATAACTGATCATGATCAATATTACCAGAGGCTGCAAATACCATATTCTTAACCCCGTAATGGCGATCCATATATGCTTTTACGGCCTCAGGCGTAAGTGAATGAATAATTTCTTCTGTTCCTAAAGTTGCCCAACCCATAGGGTGATCACCAAAACATGTACTTTGAAAGTAATCAAAAACCACATCGTCAGGTGTGTCATTAGACCTGCCAATTTCTTGAATAATTACACCCTGCTCTCTGGCAAATTCGGTAGCATCAAATACGGAATTTT
>JAPLON010000139.1:0-903 GCA_026400695.1 Pseudomonadota bacterium | reverse complement strand
GTAAAATGTCTGACAAAATATCTACAGCTAATTCTACATCCGTGCGCAATACCCTTACGTAATAAGCGGTCATTTCGCGTGATGTGTAAGCATTCATGTATCCGCCCACATCTTCAATTGCTTTTGAAATGTCTAAAGCACTACGAGTGGTTGTGCCTTTAAATGCCATGTGTTCTAGTATGTGAGCTATGCCATTTTCAGATTTTTTTTCATGGCGTGTGCCAATGTTTAACCAGACCCCTAAAGCAATTGTTTCAACGTGATCAAAGCTATCACTGGCTACACGTAGGCCGTTAGCAAGAGTTGTAGTTTTTATCATAAATATCCTATCTTTGGGGTTTGCTGATTAATTAGTTCATTAGCGCAACGTTCAATTGCCCAGCCAGTCATGCAAACAATATCAACAGTTACACGCAGGCCTGATTCGTCAGAATAACTTTTGTGGTACTCAGATTCAACTGTATTTAAAAATTTTTTAGAAATGCTTGATCTTGAGCGTTCATGCAAAATGTTGCCGCCTAGTGCTTTTAGGGTATGTAATAAATCTGTTAAATTTTTCGCATGCAGCGTAAGGCGAGTTTTATCAGCGGTTGGTGAATGAAATCCTGCACGTTGTACAAGTAACCCAGCGTCCTTAGTGGCTATTGTTGGAAAGAAACGCAATTCATGGGGAGTTTGCAATTTTTCTTCAGTTTTAAAAAAGCATTCTTTTAGCTCTATTAGGCTTTCTTCCCCAAAAAATGCAGCCATGAATACACCACCTAGTTTTAAGACTGCATACCACTGTTTTAAAACGCCGGGAATGTCATTAGTAAACATTAATGGACCACTGCTTAACGCCAGGTCTAAGCTATGTGTTTTGAAAGGAATTAATTCTGGATCAATTTGAATAATTGAATCTTG
>JAPLON010000130.1 GCA_026400695.1 Pseudomonadota bacterium | reverse complement strand
TGTACCAAAAGAAAATTTTCCTCTATTTCTAAAGGAATCTGAGTGGCGATTTAATAACCCTAATCCAAAAGCTCAATTAAGCCAGTTAAAGCAATGGATTAAGGCTGTTCTTTTTTAGTTATCTGGTACAGCCCCAAAATTAATAAATTTAGCGTGTCCATTTATGTTAAATTTAAAAGCGACTAGCTTGGCGCTAGCCGTTTTTTGTTTGAATAATTAACAAAAGCTATTTCACAAAATAAATAGAATAGGCAGCAACTGTATTTTCTAATGTTGATGTTCCTGTAATAGCAGTGTCTGTAACCGTTTTATTACTATTATTTATGATAGTTTTCCCTACAATATATTCTTCAGGAAAATAACAAAAACCACCATTTGCCCAATTTGGTCCCCAAGAATTAAGAACCCTAAAATAATTTTTACTAGGCAAATCAGGGTTATAATTACCATAACCTACAATCGTCATAGCATGACCACCTACGTACGTTTGACTAGCTCCACCAATTTTCTCAGTTGGCATAGGTACAAAAAAAGGTTTTGGAGATTCACCTGTATTATAAAAATATGCATTATTCATAAAAGCTGAATAAAGTCTTGCACCAAAAAAGATGGGATAACCGCTTGATAAAGCAGCGCTGTACTTTTGAACATCAGTTTTTCCTAGCCAATTATATCTAATTTTTTGTGCGATCAAAGCATATGGATTTACAGCACCAGTGCTTAAACCAGTACTACTTGTATCAAGAGCAAAACGATAGTCCTCTAATTGAGGTTGAGTTAGTATAATAGAGGTAGAGTCTGCGTTTTCAGGGTAAATCATCCCTACCTTAATCTGTTGAGTTACATTAGAGACATTGGCATCTATTGTGGTAATTTTTTCAGGACATGCTCCATACTTATCAAGTGCAAATATAGATTGTTCTGCTGTTACAGCGTCTTGCCCATTTAGACCTTCTTTCTTAGCTATTAACTTAACAGCATTAAGATAGTGAAATATTCTGGAAGGGTTTAGGAGGTCAGGATTTGAAAGGGTAAAATTGGTTTTATTAGCTAAAGTAGGGCTATTACGTACTGACCAAAGCCTCACAATAAATGCCATGACATGTGCTGTACATGCATTAATATTCTTTTGATCGTAAACCATTTCAGGGCCAAACGTAATTCCATTCAAAATATCATTAGTAACAAGTGATACGGAACTTGATGTAGAGCTTGTACCTGTTGACCCTGCACCCGCTCCAAGATCGTCATTTTGCACTTGAACTGTTATTACACGCTTATAAGGAGATTCTTCATTTTTACCAAACAAAGAGCTATATGCTTTTTTGGCGAACCCAAATAAATAGCGTGTCCATGAAAGGTTTCTATACTCATCATCGCTATCACGACGGCACCTCTCTTCAATTAATTTTTTCATATACTCAAGCTGATCAGGGTCTGAATCATCAAGACCTAGCCCCATTCTGTGATGGTAGGGCCTAGCTGCAGATAAATCTGAGTCTCCAGCAGCAGTATCTTGTACCGCACCAAGCATCCTTACTGGCCTAGCCCCCCCCAGTAATTCATCTGTAAGCCCTTCAGGAGTAGGAGTAGGTGAAGCAGAGTTTAGCTGCAAAGCCGCCGTTAATGTAAACAAAAGTAATAGTTTTTTAGACATAATATATTCTCCAATAATAATTGTTCTTATCTATTGAAGTGTAATGTTAATTTATTAATAAATTCTTATCTGAGTAAAGCGATCAACATTTAATGAATTTAGATTATTAATACAGCCATGGGGATTAACTATCTAGCTTGAGCAACGGCACCCTGTTACAATTATTACAAATTTAAAAATGATAAATTTCATGAAAAGTCCATTTTTACAGAACCTACAAAACAAGGGGTTATTATTTCAGGCAACTGACCTTGAAGCATTAGATGAACTATTTCAAAAAAAAGAACCAATAGCTGCATATATTGGTTTTGACCCAACCGCAGATAGTTTACACGTAGGTAACCTCAGCCAAATTATGACTTTACGTTTGCTACAAAAACATGGGCACAAACCAATTGTTCTAATAGGTGGCGCTACAGCCCAAGTTGGTGACCCATCTGGTAAAGATGAAATGCGGCAGTTCAATGATACCGACACTATTAATAAAAATATTGCAGGTATCAAAAATAGCTTTGCAAAATTCCTAAAGTTTGGCGATGGCCCAACAGATGCCATTTTAGTAAACAATGCAGATTGGTTACTTAACATTAACTACATAAATTTTTTGAGGGATTTTGGGCGGCACTTTTCAATAAATCGCATGCTAAGTTTTGAAAGCGTAAAATCACGCCTTGATCGTGAACAGAACTTATCATTCCTAGAATTCAACTACATGCTGCTGCAAGCCTATGACTTTATGGAATTATTCAAAAAACATAATTGCGTACTACAATTGGGTGGATCTGACCAATGGGGAAATATTGTTAATGGTGTTGAATTAACCCGCAAAGTTCTTAATAAATCTGTATTTGGACTTACTAGCCCATTAATTACCACCTCTGGTGGTGCAAAAATGGGTAAGAGTGCGAAAGGCGCTGTATGGTTAAATGATGCTAAGCTAAGCCATTTTGAATACTGGCAGTTCTGGAGAAACACAGATGATGCCGATGTAATTCGTTATATGAAAATCTTTACCGATTTTAATGACAAAGAAATCAGCGAGTTTTCAAAAATGCAGGGTTCTGAAATTAACCAGGCAAAGATTGCCCTGGCTGATGCTGCTACAGCTATGTGTCGCGGAGAAGAAGTTTTAAAAGAGATCCACCAGCAAATAGAAGCAGCATTTGGTAAAGGTAATGACGAAGACCTGCCAACCAAATTTGTGGAAAGAAACCTTATTGATGTGCCAAACTTAGAAACATTATTGGTGGCGGCTGGACTTTGTGCAAGCAAAGGTGAAGTAAAACGCCTCGCAAGTGGTGGAGGCTTAAGAATTAACGATATGCAGGTAACTGATACCCGCCAAGAAATTGATTTAGAGGAATTGCAACAAAAAGGTTTAAAGATTTCTTTAGGTAAAAAGCAACACTGCATGGTGCAAATAAAGTAGTGCTAAAGGCGACTAATCATCTTCCTTTATTGCCCCCTCTAACTCTTCTACTTTTTTCTTAACTCTGCGATCATTACTTTTAGAAGCGCGTTTTGCCCTGCTTGCCGCCAATTTCTTATCACCTGTAATGTTGGCGTATTCTGCCTGAGCTAAATCGGCCTCAGCATACTGTTTTAATTTGCTATATATACCCACTTTAAGCAGCCAGGCCATGGCATTCCTCTTGTCCTCTTCAGTAATTCTGTTTAATTCAGCAAGTGCCAATTCCACATTGCTATCAGTACCACTGTTATAAAGCGCTTGAGCGTAAAGCAAACGTATTGATAGAGCATTTGGAGCCAGCTCCACAGCTTTTTTAAGCTTTTCTACAGATTTCTTGGAATTAGCCATGCCAGATTCCATTAAAATTTGTCCGTACATTTCATAAAGGTAAGGATTGTTTGGGTCTTTAGCAAGCAGCGCATCTAGCTTTGCAAATGCCTCTTTATGCTGGCCTCTTCTAGATAGTATTATCGCTTGAGCAAGCATGGCATCTGGCGACTGTTTTTCACCGTATCGCTTATCTGCGTCTTTAGCCTGATGAAGGCTTGCAACAAAAATTGCCTTAATATTTTTAAACTCAGATTCCCAATTGCTTGGTATAACGCCACTATCTGGGCTTGCCACACGAAAGTTTTTAAAAGCAGTTATACGTTCATCATCTGATGGGTGAGTTTTTAAATATGGTGACCCACTAAACATCATAGTTTTTTTAAAAAATTCAAAAACTTTAATTCCACCTTCTGTACTTAGACCTGCCGCTTGCATCATGCGAAATGCAGCTGCATCTGCTTCTTTTTCATGACCACGCGTGTATATTGCAAATTCACCTTGAGCAGCACCTTGGCCAAGCAAAATACCAGCAACTAAAGCATCACCTCCACCACCTGCAAGAGCGGCAGCTCCGCCAAGTAGAGTACCAATGATAGAAGCCACCGATATTCCAGTGCTTTCTTTATTAAAACGATGAATATGACCACCCGTAATGTGTCCAAGCTCGTGGGCCAATACAGCAACAAGTTCACTTACATCTTCAAGCTTTATAATTAGACCAGTATGAATGTAAATAGAGCCTTCACCAGTTGCAAAAGCGTTGATGGTATCATCAACTATAAAATAGATTTTAGGAATTGATTTCC
>JAPLON010000116.1 GCA_026400695.1 Pseudomonadota bacterium | reverse complement strand
GGCAACAATGTCTCACGAAAGATCTGTAAATGTACAAGATGCTTTTTTAAATCATATTAGAAAAAATAAAACCCCGTTAACTGTTTTCTTAGTAAATGGAGTTAAGTTACAAGGCAACATCACCTGGTTTGATAGCAATACGATTTTATTACGCAGAGAAGGTCATGTGCAGCTTATTTATAAGCACGCTATTTCTACTTTAATGCCTCATGGACCAGTTAGTATTTTAGACTACCCTAATCAAGAACGGGATGATCGCCACACACAAACTACTGATCAACAGCCACTTCCTGATGGTGATGGTGACGACGACGAGGACTCTTACGATTAGTTAAAATTTTTCTGGTGCGGCCGAGAAGACTCGAACTTCCAAGGATTTCTCCACAGCGACCTCAACGCTGCGTGTCTACCAATTCCACCACGGCCGCAACACGAGAAACATAGCAAAGATATTGTCTTGGTACAAGACACAGATAAACTCTTAAAAAAGAATTACAACAATGCCACAGCTCGGAGTTTTAATTACAAATTCTAGACCCCCAATGCAGCACGAAATAGCAAAATGGGGCAAGCATGGATTTGTTGTATATTACCAACCTCTTTTAAAAATTGTTAATTTGCCAGTTGAGCAATTAACAAAAACTCCACAAGCAATTGTACTAAGCTCAGCAAACGGAGCAGCAAGTTTGCAAGATTCCGATTGGGATCGCAACATACCAGTTTATGGAGTTGGTACAGCGACTGTTACTGCAGCCAAATCTTCTGGTTTTAAAGATTGCTCTTCACCAAATTCAAAACCGTATCCATCCGCAATTAACTTAGTTAGTTGGATTAAACAAAATCTACAACCAAGCAATGGTCTAATCATCCATGGAAGTGGCGAAATTCTCCGCTATAACATAGCCGAAATGCTTGAAAAATACGGCTTCGAAACTATACGTGTAATGCTTTATAAAACACAAGCAGTCAACACTTTTGAGCCTGAAATTGAGCAATCCCTAAAAGACGGAACAATCCAAAAAGTAGAGCTTTCTAGCGAACAATCTTTAGAAATTTTTGTTAATCTATGCAAAAAATCAGGTGTCAACTTTCAACAAATCGAAGCATTAACGCCCAGTAATTACCTAAGAAATGCAGCTTTGAGATATGGATTAACTTCTCATAATTAACCGTAAAAAAAATAAAAATTCACAAAAATTGATGGGCATTTTTAATTTTGATTTATGATTAATTCGTAAAACAAAGTTGGAAAAATTTTATGGCCTCCCAAAAGACTGCAAAGTTTGAAAAAAAATTAAGCCGCATTAATCACCATTTAATTTTAAACACACTATTTTCAGTGTCATTCCTGCGTAGGCGGATTAATTCGGGAGAGCCCAAAATTCCGACCACACCATGGCTTAATGACCCATAAAATGATAAGGCTTTTACACCACAACCCTACTCTCGTAATGACCAGATCTCGTCTCTGCGAGCCCCTTTTGGGGCGTGGCAGTCCAATGATTAATTTCATATTGAAATACTCTAACTGGACCATTTTTGTAATCTCGTT
>JAPLON010000074.1:17805-28691 GCA_026400695.1 Pseudomonadota bacterium | reverse complement strand
TAGGTGCTTATGTTTTTGGAATTGTTGGGGATACATTTGGCAGAAAGGTAGCTCTTACTTATTCGGTAATGTTGATGGGCTTTCCGACACTGATAATTTCCTTGTTGCCTGGCTATGAAACCCTTGGAATTGCGGCACCTATAATTTTGGTATTGTGCCGTGTGGTGCAAGGGCTTTCTACGGGTGGAGAGTACAATGGTGCAGCAATTTTTGCGATAGAGCATGGTCAAGCTAAACAGGTTGGTTTAATTAGCGGAATTATTGCAGGATCTTGTATGGTAGGGGCTATGTTTGCAAGTCTTGCAGGGTATTTGGTATTACAACCAGAAATGCCTAGCTGGGCATGGCGAATACCATTTTTTATTGGTGCCTTGGTTAGCTTTATGGGGTTTATACTGCGTAAAAATGCAAAAGAAACCGATGCTTTTTTGCATATTTCAAAAAAGAAACAACAGCAAAAGCAACCAATGAAGAATATTTTTAAAAACCACCGTGGGGCTTTTTTAATGAACATATTAGTGGGCATTTTTAAAGGCTCATTAACGTACACGGTATTTGGTTTTATGAATGTGTATATTACCAAATTCCTAGGTTATGATATGGCGACTGCTATATTGCTAAATACCTTTGGTTTGCTTGGATATACTAGTGGCTGTACCTTTTTTGGGTGGCTGAGCGATAAAATAACCATGCGTAAGTCTGTTTATCTATCATGCTTTTTGTGTTGTACAATTTCTTACCTAGGGTTTTATTTATTGCAAACTAAAACTTTATATTTAGTAGGATTTGGCCAATATATGGTTGGTCTGTATGTTGGTAGTTTTGTTGGTCTAAGTCATGCCTTTATGCAAGTTTTATTTCCTGCTGAGACTCGCTACACTGGCATAGCAGTGAGCTTTTCTATAGGTATTGCAATCTCTGGAGGGCTTATGCCATCTGTCTATACTTTTATGACTGCTTATACCGGTAACTTGTATATGGCGGCGATTATAATTTCTTGCTTTGCCATTATCTTCACATCTGTTTCTAGAGTTTATCGCAGAAAAGCTACGCTTTATAGTCCGGCACCTCACTATGGAGCTGGCAATGAAAATGAGTCAATAAAAGAACTTAGGCTAGCTTAAAAAAATATGAATTAAAAAACAACCGCCTGGGAGAAAATCAGGCGGCTGTTTTTGTTTTAGGCGGTATGCCTTATTGTGCCATGAACAGAGAAGTGATCCGAACCGCAAATGTCAAAATTTGCCAAAATACGAAGTGGGTTATTTGTATCTGGTGTCAAAATAGGATAAGTATCCCATAAACCATGGTTACGTACTGTTGTGTCTCCTAATGCTGTTGCGGTGCCCAATTTAAACAAAATATGGTCAATACTTGCCCAGTTATTGTTTGAGTTGTAACCATTTGAAAATGGGTGGGTGGCTTCCAATGGATTTTTAGAGTTAACCATCCCAGCAGCATCAAGAATTTCTTTGATTGAGCCACTGCTGGTAGTGTTATTTAGATCACCAATAACGACTTGAGCTTCTCCAGCTTGTGCATGGGTATTTAGGTAATTCAATGCTCCTGCAATTTCCTTTTTTCTATTCCCGCCGTGATCGCTATCTAAGTGTACATTTATCACATTAAAAACATGCGAGGGGGATGTTTTAGAGGAAAGCCTAACATATGCTGCGTGGTTTCCTGCTCCTTGTCCGGTTGGATTTGTTGAGACGTTATCCCAAGCTAAAATATTCCAATTGTTTGTTAAAACAAATATTGCATTTCCATTGGGTACTGGATTTAAAGGATCTGGTTGATATGTTCTCCAGTAGTTGGGGTCATGATATGCCACATACTTTTGGAATTTTCCAGCTCCCGCAATAGTAGTGAATGTTGCTGAAATTCCGTCATACATTTCAGGGGTAATTTCTTGAAAGCAAAATACCGTAGTTCCAGCAGCCTTTAAAGCGCTAATTTCTGTGGCTATTTTGCTTAGACGATAGTTTGTGTTTGCTATTACCTGGGCGCAATTATCAGGGTAATAAATGGGCGTTGCATAACAAGGGGCAAGCACATTGAAAGTTGAAAGCTTTAAGTCAATGTTATTAGGAGCAATACTTGGTGCTGCGAGTGCTTTCACTGCTGGAGCTGGTGCACTAAGAATCTCTTCCAGAATAGTTTTATCTGATGTAGCAGCTGAAATTTGTGATGCAGAAGTTAAACATAAAAAAACTAAAGCAAAAATTTTAAACATATTTACCTACCAATTACATATTTAAAAACCTCTATGTACATTATATTTGTTAAAAGTAAATAAAAAGTTAACTTAAGAAAATTAATCATTGAGTTATCAATGTTTTGTTTGTCAAACAATCAATAAAAGAAGTCTTTTGAATTAAATAAGGTAACAGCAAAATACCCAAATTTTTGGCACAAAGAAATAATTACACAAATTAACAATATGTTAAGTCATTGCATTGTACTATAAAGCTGTGAAAAATATTTTTAGGAAATTAAAGTGGCTTTTGGCAGTTGTTTTTTTAAAATTGGCCGTAGCAGTTTATTTTTATTTAACGTGATTAATTTTTAAAAACGATGTTTTAGGTCCCTTTGACTTTATGGAGGGAAATATGAATAGCCTACACAAGATAACACTTAGCAAAATAGTTTGTATCGGTATGCTGATTTTTGCCAGCAAAATTGTTCCAGCAGAATCTACGGTTGATGAGCTATTAACACTATCTAAGCCGCTTTCAGTGAATGTTACTGATGATGTGCCTCCACCACCACCAAGTGATGAACTAGGAGTGGTCCCAGTAGGTTCAGTTGATGTGCCGCCACCACCAAATGAGGACGAGAATTTTACAAAGTTAATAAAGACTCTTAATAATTTGAATCTCAGGGGCAAAAAGAGTAATAAGCAATGGTCTAGGGTGATCACTTCGTATTTAAATGACGCAGACTTAGAGATTGATAAGCCCACCTTAAAAGGACTGCAAAAAAGAATTATGAAGGAGAAATTTGAAAAGGACGAAAAGGATAGAAAAGAAAAAATAAAAAATATTTTTGCAAATTTACTTGCAAAAGAAACTTCTCCTGGTCAAGAACTTGTTTTTCTAGTTTTGGGGTCTGAAGATTTTGATGCAGTTAATTCATCTAATCCTTTCGACGAAGATGCTAAAGCTGAAGAGGAAGCCGAAGAAAAAGGAAAAGAAAAGGATACTAAAGCAAGTTTATCTTTGTCAAAAGCTTCAGCTTTTTCCACTAAGCATACTCCACTTGCTATTAGAGAGCAGTTGAAAAAAACTATTGCTGGTCAAGACTTGGCTTTGGGGGCTATAAGTTCTATGGCACATAGATATATGTGTAATAAATCATTGGTAGACCGTAATGAAAAATCTGCCGGTAGACCTCCTCATTGTATTTTAACGGGCCCCACCGGTTGTGGAAAAAGTGAAACCTTACGTCAACTTGGTAAGCTTTTGAGTGTGCCAATTTTACATATTAATGCTCGTTGTTTAACTGATGAGGGCTATAAAGGGTTTAATTTCAGTGAGGCTGTTTGTAATTTTTCTAAGGCTAATAAGAAACCAAAGTTTGCGATGGTAGCAATTGATGAAATTGATAAGTTGGCTTCAAGTGGGAGTGGTGATGATGAGAAAAATTTTGGGCAGGCTATCCAAAGAGTTTTGCTTTCTTGTTTAGATGGTAATCCTGTGTGTAAGGATGGGGATAGCTATGACATAAGTAATTGGTGGTTTGTTTGTACTGGGGCGTTTTCCAGTATAAAAGGACTTCACGATGACGAAAAAGAAGAAAGATCAACAACTGCAAGAACGCACGACGATATAATTTTATGCGGTTTTGAGCCGGAGTTTGTTGGGCGTTTCCAATCAATTATTGCATTTAAGGGCCATACTTTAAAAACTATGATTGAGGTAATTAGTAGAGAAGGCTCTCCGATATCTTTGGCAAAAAATGAGTTTAAGGCCTTTTACGGTATAGAACTTACCTTTGAAGAAAAAGCCTTGGGCTTACTTGCTGAATCAAGTATAAAAATTGGTCTTGGGGTACGTAGTTTACATACTGTTTTAAACGAAATTTTAGAGCCTTTTTATGAGTCTGCGAGTGTCGGTGGTATAAGCGGTTGTCTTACAATTAAGGAAAGTGAAATTTCTCCTTTTATAGAAAAAATGAAAAGAGACTGTAAGAAGTCTAAAAAAGATGAGCCACCTTTTGGTATGTATATGTAACAATTTTTATTCTTAGGAGGTATTTGAGTTTTTCAAATGCCTCTTTTCTCTCTTTATGTAATTCTCCAAATATAGCAACTTACATTTAATTTTTAGAAATAATTCTGTCGATTAACCATATATTAATATCCACAAGTGTAAAATTAAAATGTGAAATCATTTTATGACATTGAAGTGGCTCTAACTGGCAATTTTGCAGGGTTAAGTCGTGGTTGTTTTATTTTATACATTCACGTTTTACTTTTAAAAAATTATGTTTCAGGCCTCTTTGCTGTATGGAGGGGACTATGACTAACCTTTATAAAATAGCGCTTTGCAGATTAGTTTGCGTTAGTATACTAATTCTTGGCAGCAAAATTGTTCCAACAAATCCTGGTGAATTGGATGATTTATCAACACCTGTTCTGCCTTCAAATGGTAAGTCATCTGGGGCAACAGCTTCGGCGGCAGCACCAACTGATTTGCCGGAGTTACCAAAAGATAGTGAGAATTTTAAAATTTTAATGGACGAGGTTAGCAACACTAAATTTAAATGGTGTAAGGCAATAGCTAGATATTTAGCAGATTCAGGCCTAGCATTTGACGAATCTACTTTACAGAAGTTAAAAGTTAAAGTTTTAAACGAACAGTGCGCTAGGAATGGTGGAAAACCAGAAAAAAATGTTTTTAGCTATTTTCTAGAAAATAAGGAAATGTTCGAAAGAGGTTCTAAGTTTGCTAGTGGTTTTAAGGAAGATACGGCAGTTGAAGTCGTTGGTCCAGGAAAAGAGCTTGAGACAGCTTTGGCTTTGTATGTGGACATTCCAATTAAACTTGTTCTTACACCTGCAGATATTACGGAAAGATTGAAAACTTTTATTGCTGGTCAAGATAGAGCTTTAGAGTCTCTAAGTGTTTTGGCACACCGCTATATGTGCAATAAATCGTTAATAGAGCGTAAGCAAAAACCTGCTGGCAGGCCAAACCATTGTATTTTAACTGGTCCTACAGGGTGTGGAAAAAGTGAAACCTTGCGCCAGCTTGGCAATATTTTAGATATACCAATTTTGCATATTAACGCTCGCAGTTTAACTGATGAGGGCTATAAGGGGTTTAATTTCAGTGAAGCAGTCAGTAATTTTTGTATAGCACATAATAAACCAGAATTTGCCATAGTGGTTGTTGATGAAGTTGACAAATTGGCTACAAAAAAAGACAGTGGGACTAAAGATTTTGGGCAGGCAATTCAAAGAGTTTTGCTTTCTTGCTTAGATGGTAATCCTGTTTGTAAGGACAAAATTAGTTATAACGTAAATAACTGGTGGTTTGTTTGTACTGGTGCCTTTTCTTCACTTAAGGGGTTGCATGACGACGATGATTGTGAAAGGTCAACTACCGCTAAAACCCACGAAGATGTGATCTCCTATGGTTTTGAACCAGAATTTGTTGGGCGTTTCTCAGAAATTATTTCACTAGAAGGCCATACGTTGGAGACAATACTTGGGGTAATCAATAAAGAAGCTTCGCCACTGAGTCAGGCAAAAAGTGAGTTTAAAAAGTTTTATAATGTAGATCTTAGTTTTGATGACAAAGCTTTACGCTTACTTGCAGAATCAAGCTTAAAAATTGGTCTTGGGGTGCGTAGTTTACAGCCTGTTTTGAATGAAATTTTGCGACCCTTTTACACAACGGCGAGCGTTGCTGGTGGTGGGGGTATTACAATTACGGCAAAAGAAGTTTCTCCCTTTATAGAGAAAATGAAAAGAGATACTAAAAAACCTCAAAGTTGTGCGTATCCACATATGTACATCTAACAATTTTATTTCTATGAGGTATTTGGATTTTTCAAATACCTCATATAAACATTTGTGAATACATTAATTATAAAAACAAATATGTAATATTAATCCATAAAATGCACGTTATATTAAATAAAAATAATAATCAGTGCTAAAAATTAACTGTTCGTTAACTTTTCTTCCGTACATTTAAGTTATTAAGATACCTCTGTCAATAATTTAGAATCCACAATAACTATAAAAATACTATCAACCATGCATTTCTTTGATTTATAGTTCTTTTTCTAAAAGTTATGTTTAAACGATTTTATTTATGGAGAGTGACATGACAAGTTTTTTAAAAAAAATATTATTACTGAATTTGGTCCTATTAACTACCCAACTCATGGCAGCTGCAGATGCCTCTATTCCAGGTGATCAGCAAGATGAAGAATCAAGAAAAGGGAACCCTTCGGTTAATCCACAGGAGGGCGGGGCAAAAAAAAGGAGAATACCTCCTTCGTTAACACTTGAGGATCCATTCGATTCTTTAATGGAACGATTAAAATCACTAAATATGAAAGGTAATCATATTTTGTGGTGTGAAGAAATTTCTAATTACTATTCGTATTTACGATTTAAAACGGATATGTCTACCTTACCGGAATTAAGGGATAGAATTTTGAGTAATGCTCTTCCAGAAGGTGGTGAGCATATGGTTAACGGTGCCTTTGATTTTTTAATTTTGCATGGCCCCATTGAAAGACATGGTTCTATTATCGAAATCTTAAAAACTCCTCCGTCCTTTATTAGGTCTCGGCCTCCCACGCCATTTGCTCCAAAAAGTGTGTATGCCGATCTATTTGGTGACGAGTCGCCGATAGCACCTTTGCCAGCTGTTCTAGAAATTATTGTTGATAAAATGGATAAACCAGTATGCGCAGCAACACGTGTGGTTCCGGCATCTTTAATTAAGCAACATTTGCAAAAATATATTGCCGGGCAAGATGAGGCATTAACTTCGCTAAGTTTGATAGTTCACAGATTTTTATGCAACAAAGTGCTGTTAGAGACTGGGCAAAAAGCAGGTAGGCCAGCTCATTGTATTTTAACCGGACCATCGGGTAGTGGTAAAAGCGAGACTTTGCGCCAGCTTGGACTGTTTTTAGATTTGCCAATTTTGTATATCAATGCACCAAGTATAACTTCAGAGGGCTATAAGGGGATTAATTTTAGCGACGCAGTTGGTGATTTCTGGAAAGCAAATAAGCATCGAGGATCAGCGCTTGTTGTACTTGAAGAGGTTGATAAACTGGGAACAAGAGATGAGGGTGCTTCTAAAAATTTTGGCATGGAAATCCAAAAGCTTTTATTGTCATCATTAGATGGTAATCCTGTTTCAACTACAAGTGGTGTTTGTGACATTAGCAATTGGTTGTTTGTAGGGACTGGCGCCTTTTCAATGTTGAATAAGCCAAAAGGTAGGTCATCTGTTAGAAAAACAACTGCTACAACTCATGAAGATTTAAAAAGGGCAGGATTGCAGCCGGAATTTGCTAACCGCATTAGGTCAATCATACCGTACAAGGGCCATACTAAGGCTACAATGCTGGAAGTACTTACTAAGGAGGATTCTCCATTAGAGCAAATAAAAGGCGAATTTAAAAAGTTTTATAATGTTAACTTAGCATTTGAACCAAGTATATTGGCGAGATTAGCGGAAATCAGTTTAAAGGTTGATAGTGGAGTTAGGGCTGTACATACAATTTTAGGAAAAGTTTTAGAGCCTTATTACGAACAGGCTTTTACCCTAATGGATGCTGACTCTGGTTGCGAAAAGAATTTGCAGGTCAATTTAAAGGATGTTGAAAAAGGTTTTGAAGCTTTCGATGTGGAAGAAGAAAAAGAGGATTGTCCTCCTCCGGGTATGTATATTTAACCTTAGGATAGGTATGGATTCTTAATGCTTTTAATAATAAAGCGCAACGGCACGCCTGGCATATTAAAGTCGTCACGCAATCCGTTACTAAGGTAGCGAATATAAGAATCTGGTAGGTTTGCTGCCTTAGTTGAAAACAGGGCAAATGTCGGTGGGCGAGTTTTAATTTGAGTCATGTACTTAATACGAATTCTCCTACCAGCGATAGCAGGAGTAGGGTGTTTTTCCAGCATAAAAGGCAGCCATTCATTAAGTTTTGCTGTTGAAATGCGGCGATTCCACATTTTGTGAATTTCCAAAACGCTATCCAAAAGCTTTTCTAGGTTATTTTTATTTACTGCTGAAATTGCAACCATAGGAACATCGCGTACTTGTGCCAGCTGAAAATTTAGCTGGCTACGAATACGTTCCATTAGTTTTGGTAAGTAGTTGATTTTATCAATTTTGTTGATGGCAATAACTAGACCTCTGCCTTCTTCAACAATTTGCTGTGCCAGCCCCATGTCTTGTTTTTCAAGTTGTTCTTCAATTGGGATGGTTGCATCAACAACCAGAACGACAATTTCGGCAAACTGTAAGGCTCTAGTGGCACTTTGTACGGCTAACTGTTCAACTGCATCTTGTATACGTGCTTTGCGGCGTATTCCAGCTGTATCAATCAATTCAAAAATTTGGCCGTTGTGTTGCCAAAGTAGGCTGACTGAATCGCGGGTTACGCCAGGCATATCTGCGGTTAGGAGACGTTCTTGACCAAGTAAAGCATTAATTAGGGTAGATTTGCCCACATTAGGTCGCCCCATAATTGCTAATTTTATTGGTCTTTCAGTAGCTGGTATTTCTTCTGCCTCATTAATGTGCGGGTAGATTGCTTGGTACAATGCATCCATACCTAAGTTATGCTCTGCTGAAACACTGATTACGGTTTGAAATCCTAAGGAAAATACATCGTACTCTACTTCTTTAGATTTTTTACTATCGCACTTATTAATAAGGACAATTACGTTCTTGTTTTTTTTATGTAAAAATTTAGCGATATGTTGGTCAAATGGTGTTATTCCTACAATGCCATCAACTACAAATGCAACCATATCAGCTGCTTCAATGGCTGCCTCACTTTGAACCTGCATATTCTTAGAAAGTTCAGGATAGTTAGCTGCTGTAGCTGGATCCGCTAGACCTGGTGAATCTAAAACGCAAAAAGGCATATCCCCATAATAGGCTTGCGATTCTTGAAAGTCCCTGGTTACTCCAGGACGTTCGTGGACAATAGCTAATTTCCTACCAATTAAACGGTTGAATAAGCTAGACTTGCCCACATTAGGACGGCCAATTAGGGCAAGAGTAAACATAAATTTTTATCGCCAAGCTTGCAGCATGGCAGAATCTGTTAGGATAAAGACGGTTTTATCTGCGGCAATAGCTGACAATTGGCACGGTGCTTCTGTTTCAACAGTGGTGAAAATTTTTCCATCTGCAACATCTACTAAAGCCATCTGCCCGCTAGTGCTAAGGATAACTAGTTTGTCGTTAACTACAATTGGGCCAGCCCAAGTAATTACGGTATCACTATCACGCTTACGAGGTAGTGATACGGCCCAGCGTACTTGCCCTGTTGATTTTAACATACAGACTAGATCATCATTTGTTGTAATTAAGAAAATGAAATCACCTGATACTGCCGGGGTGCGTAAAGCACCTATGTCATTGGTCCAATGTTTTTTGCCAGTAAGTACATCGTAGGATCCTACTTTTCCACCATGGCTTGCTAAGTAGACTGTGTTGTTTTCAATAATTGGACGCGCACGAATATGGGCAATGCTTGAAACTGTATCAATGCGCAGGGCAGGGGTCATTGTGTCTGACCATAGCATCCTACCGCCTTCTGGACTTAAGCTATAAATTTCCCCGGATGTAAGGGCTACTACAATTGCTTGTGAACAGACCGCTGGAGAGCTTCCTCCAAGCAGTGAACAAGGCTCAACTATACCAGCATAATCCCACAGCTCTTCGCCAGTTTTGGTGTCTAATGAAAAAATTTCATTATTAACGTTTACAATATATATGCGGCCTGCAAAGACAGTAGGGGCAGCACGAATTGGAGTTTCTAGCATTTTGCTCCAAAGCGTTTCGCCTGTTTTTGCTTCAACACAAAGAACTTCACCGAACGAAGTGGTGATGAACAATGTCTCATCCACCGCAGCAAATCCACCACCCATGGTATTGCTGTGTCCTTCTTCAGGAGATGTGTTTTTCTCCCAAACTAAGCTGCCATCATCGGTTTTTCTCGCTTGAACTTTTCCATTAATATCCATGGTGTAGATTAAGCCATTATTAACAACAGGATGGGTAATTAGGCGATGATAGGTATCGGCTCCATCACCAATTTGATGCTCCCAAACTTTCTTAAGGTCATTTCCTACAGCAACCGGAGGAACCATGTGGCTTGGTGTGCCGCCAACTTGATTCCAGTTTTTTATATCTTGTGCCGCGGGTACAGAAACATTTAAGTGAGAGATCGATTCATCTGGCTTTAGGGCATCACCCACCACGATAAATGGTTCGCGTGATCCTTTTAATTTTTCCTTATTTTCACTACAGCTAGCTAAAATTAGCAGTGCTATAGAGATGGCAATGAATGGCAATTTTCTCATTAATAAACCTTAATTTGCTAGTTGGCTTGCTAGATTTTGCGTTATCATCTGAGCGCGCAATCGCAAACCTTTGGGGGTTTTTTCATCTTGGGCAATTTTTGTGAAAATTTCAGTGGCTTTAGGGAAATTTTTCTTACGCATCTCAATCATACCATGTAGCTCTAATGCTAAATGGCGATATGGGTCACCATTATTTTCGCAAGCACTAAGAAGTTTAAGTAGATTTTCAAGCCCTTCTGGTGCTTCATCTTTTATTGTATCTAGGCGCAGACCAACAAATAAAACCGTCGCAAGTTCTCTTAAC
>JAPLON010000074.1:12515-17760 GCA_026400695.1 Pseudomonadota bacterium | reverse complement strand
TTTGCGATCATCCATAATTTCTTGGTAAATTTTTTCAGCACGAGCTAAATCTTGGTGACCAGTTGGTTGGCGCAAAATGGTTGCTATATTGAATTTAGCAAGAGTGCTGTAAGTGCGGTGAGAAGCTTTAGCAATATTTTCCATAGCAGCTAGGGCGTCACCAACGCTTTTATTAAACATCAGTGTCTGCGCGCTTAAAAACTGTTGAGATATTATATCTCTTTGTTTGGCTTCGTAATGCTGCCACCAGTTAAAAGCTCCAGATAAGGCAATTAATACAACACAGCTAATGGTTACGCTCTTGCCGTATTGCTTCCAAAGCTTTTCAAATTTTTCGTGGCGTAGATCACTTTCAACTTCATTTATAAACTGTTCGAAATTATTTGACATAAAATTTGATTTTAATCTTAAAATTCACACATAGATGTACTATATACTGTATTGAGGTAACAGCAAATAGCTGATGTTGATGACGATACTTACAATTTTAGTTGCACCTAATCCACTTTTAAGAAAAAAGGCTGAACCAGTTGCTTTGGTGGATGGTTCAATTAAAAAATTACTTAAAGATATGGAAGAAACCATGTATGCCGAGGATGGTATTGGTTTAGCGGCTCCTCAAGTTGGTGTTTCTAAGCGAGTATTAATTGTGAACGTGCCGGCCAATGTTGGGGTGAATGGTGATTTAATAGAGGGTATTGAACCAGAGCCTGATTTATTTTTTATGATTAATCCAGAAATTGTAAGCACAAGTGATGATTTTGCCACATGTCAAGAGGGGTGCCTTTCAGTTCCTAAACAGTATGCTCCCGTTATGCGTCCAGCTAGGGTTATTGTTCGCTATCTTAATGAAGCAGGGAAAACTTTGGAACATGAATTTAAGAACCTTCAAGCTGCTTGTGTGCAACACGAGATAGATCATTTGGATGGTAAACTTTTTGTGGATTACCTTTCAACTTTGAAACGAGATATGTTGATTCGCAAGGCAAATCGTTTTTCTCAAAAATTGTAGGTGGTGGAAAACCGCATGATAACTTAATCATATTTAAAATATTTAAAGCATAGTCGTTAACCTTTTTTTTACTTCCTCGTGTCAGGATTAACTTAAGTAGAAATATGTAACGAAATATGTTGATTTATGGTTCAGATTTTCTTTTTTAGCATAATGGTTTTTTCACTTTCAGTAAGTGATGTGTTTTCCTGTCAAGGCGGTGGTGGCCAATTTATGCCACCAAATATGCAGCAAAATGGAATGGGTGGATATGGCAGCCCTGGTGGTGGAGGTTGTCCTTACCAACAGCAACAAGTATCGCCTTATGGGCGAGGCATGGTGCCTAACATGAACTCTGGTCCAGCTATGATGGGGCCAGGTTTTCCAGGTGCTTATAGTGGTCAATTCCCACAAGGGCCGGGCGTGGTAGGTCAGTACCCAGGTTTTGCTGGTCAAAGTTCAGCAGGGTATGGCCTTGGTCAGCCTCCGTCTAATGATGTTAGGTGTTTTAAGGTACTACCAAATGGTGAGATGGTTCCTATTGATCCAAGCGCAGCAGCAGATCAGCTTGCTCTTAACAAAGCAGATGAAGAGAAAAGGATTGCTGAAGAGGGCCAGAAATGTATGGCTAAAGCCGAGGCCGCTAGGATTACACTTCAAGCAAATGAAGACGCAGACATAATTAAGAAAGCTGCGGCACAAAGAGCTGCTGATGTAGTTACAGCCGCTCAAAAAAGTGATGCGGGTGGAACAGCTTTAGCTACGGATGCAACTGTTGCTCCTGCTGCGGATGTAGTTGCTGCGGCTACGAATCCTAATGTTACAAAAGAAGGTGTGCAAATAATTACGGTTCCTTAAGAAGAGGTCAGTGTTAGCTAACCTCTTTAAATGGATTTTAGTTACAAAACCTCAAAACCCGGATGCTTGCAAGCAACAAGTTTTCCGTCTTTTGTAAGTAATGATTTGAAAAATGCGATTGCTTCTACAGCTGCTTGCTTTTCCATTCCCATTAGCACATATTCATCAATAATGACTTCAAATCCACCAATATCTTTTGCGGCTGCAAGTAACCCTGCTTGGAAGATTGGATCAAAAATATCAGCCACAATTGTTGGAAGTATTCCAGGTGTTCTGGCAACCGTTACATGTTTATCGTGATTACAGTGACATCCGGATGAAACAAATCCTGTATGATCCATCATATAGAAATTGGGCATATTATATAATTTTTCATCTAAAGAAGCATTGCCGCAACCAAGCACTAATGTGCGTTTATCACCAATAGCCGCAGTTAAATGTTTATATTGAACATATGCAGCTAAAGGAGCGATCATAGTAAGTAGGCCGGTTTTTTGGGCGATTTCTAAAACTGCATCTTCATTGCCGCTAACAAATGGAATTTTGTAAACATATTGTTGTTCGCGAGTGCCACCAAAATAGGCTTGGGCTATAACTTGCGCTGTTTGAAATTCAGTAAGCCTTGCATAGTCATCAGCGGATAAGCCTGCCTTTTTAGCAACATCTTCTTGTTCTGCGTAAAATTTTTGAGCAGCTGGAACTACACTCAAAAATTCTTTTAATCCTTCGGGATTAATTTTGTAAAACCCAGGCAATTCTAATGGACACTTGAAAGTTTGCAGTGCTTCAGTTTGGCAACCTCTAACTAGGGCTGCATCTACTTCTTCTACTGCCGCAACATCTGCTTCCGATGCTGCGTTTAAGTTGCTTAAAGCAGTTAGTATAACATAAGTGGCGAAAGCAATATTTAGTATCTTCTTCATAAACTCTCTGAGTTAATAATGTTTATTGATGTTATATAATAACTAATATTGAGATTGCAACGAAAATATTATTCGTTTTTCAATTCCACCGCAATTTTTTGAAATTCGTCTAAGCATTCAGGGTTTAACAATGCTTCTTTATTACTAATTTCTTTGCCATGAATGACATCGCGCACAGCTATTTCTGCAAGTTTATTATTTTTTGTGCGAGGTAGATCATGTACCGCAATAATTTTTGCAGGAACATGGCGTGGCGTTGTGTTTTGGCGAATATGTTGCTTAATGTAGTTGGTTAAATCAACAGATAGTTCGAATTTTGGCTTTAACACTACAAACAAAATTATGCGCTCATCATCTTGCCATTTTTGGCCAATGGCTAGGCATTCGCTAACTTCATCAATATTTTCTAATTGCCGATAAATTTCTGCGGTGCCAATACGCACTCCGCCAGGGTTAAGGGTAGCATCAGATCTACCGTGAATGATTAGACCGTGGTTTTTTGTCCATTCGCAAAAATCCCCATGGTGCCAAATATTATTAAACCGGGCGTAATAGGCTTGGTGATATTTTTGGCCTGAATCATCTTTGAAAAAGCCAATAGGTCGGCAAGGAAATGGTTTAGTGCACACGAGTTCGCCAGCACCAGTTTTGGTTGAGTTTCCTTGTTCATCAAATACATCTACCGCAAGGCCTAAGGCTGGTCCTTGAATTTCGCCACAGTGTATTGTGTCTAAAGGATTTCCCATGACAAAGCATGAAACAATGTCTGTTCCGCCCGAAAGGCTACTGATTTGTACATCACGTTTTAGGTTGCTCCAAATATATTCAAAAGTTTCAGGTAGTAATGGTGATCCGGTTGAACCAATGGTTTTGAGTTCGTTCAGTTTATGAGTTTTTGTAATATCAACTTCTAATTTATGCAAATTACTTAAATACTTTGCAGAAATACCAAAAAAGTTGATTTGTAATTCTTCAGCAATATCCCAAAGAAGAGTAGGGGTTGAATAGGTTGGAGAGCCATCAAACAGTACAATATGCGCGTTTGATGCTAGTGCACTAACTAACCAATGCCACATCATCCAGCTGCAGGTGGTAAAGTAAAATACGCGGTTGTTTGGCTTGATGTCGCATTGTAATTGGTGTTCACACAGGTGCTTTAATAAGGTGCCGCCAACCCCGTGGATAATGCACTTTGGTATGCCAGTTGTTCCAGATGAATACAATATGTAAAGTGGATCATTAAAATTGACTGGGGTAAATGAAATTTCAGTTGCATCACTAGAATCTAGCAATTGGTCCCACCTGGGGTAGTCATGTTGAAGGCCAAGGTATGACACAACTACGACACGTTCAACTGAAGGTAAGTATTTAAGTATTTCTGGCAATCGTTCAAGGCAAGAAAATTCTTTGCCGTTGTAGTGGTATCCATCTGCTATTACTAGTACTTTTGGTTCTATTTGGCTAAACCTGTCTATCACTCCTTGTATGCCAAAATCGGGTGAGCAAGCGGTCCATACCGCACCTTGGGCAGCCGTTGCAAGCATTGCGGCTACTGTTTCAGGTATGTTGGGCAGATAACCCGCGACACGGTCGCCTTTGGTTATTCCCCAATCTTTGAAGTGATCAGCAATTTTGCTGACTGTTAAATAAAGTTCCTGATAGGTTAGTTGACGCGCAGTTTTGTTCTCACTTACAAAGGTTATGGCTGGAAGATCGTTTTTTTGGCGCAGTAAGTTTTGGGCAAAGTTTAATGTGGCGTTTGGGAAAAATTTGGCATGTTCTAGGCTTTGTTCATTAACTAAAATAGACTTGCCTTTGGTACCAATGACATTGCAGAAATCCCAAACCTTATCCCAAAATTGCGGAATATTGTTAATAGACCACTTATGAAGATCTTGGTAGTTTTTGTGGGGAATGTCTTGTGCGAATTTTACTAGCAGGCTGTTGGCTATGCGTTCGGGGGATGGTGTCCAGGTAATGCTCAAACTTTTTCTATAAAATTCTGTGAACTTCTGCCATTCTACGCTTTTTCAAATTTATGGCCTAGAAAAAAATTGTAGTGTGAAAATGTTGCGCTGGATGATAGATACTGAAATACAGCCCCTTGATTTATGCAACACAGCCGGTTACCCTCAGCAATGGATATGGTTTTACATGGCAGAATTAGGTTATGGTATTGGATTTAAGCGCATTTGAAAACGCTATCAACCAGCTATCAGATAGTTTGATTCAATACCAAAGTGATATCGTGCAAGAAAATCCAAAATTACAAACACACATGCGTGCTGGTGCAATTCAAGCGTTTGAATTTACTTACGAACTTTCTCATAAAATGCTGAAGCGATATTTGGAAAACACCGAACCGTCAGCTGATGTTGTTGAAGGTATGGCCTTTGAAACACTTATTCGCACAGGCAATGAACGCGGTTTGCTTTTATCAGATGTGGCGTCATGGAGAAATTATCGAGCAAAG
>JAPLON010000074.1:7780-12471 GCA_026400695.1 Pseudomonadota bacterium | reverse complement strand
CACCAGCCATACTTATAATGAAGAAAAGGCCGAAGTAGTTTTTGAAAACATTCCGCTTTTTCTTAGGGAAGCAGAGTATCTTTTGAAAGTACTTAAAGAAAAAATTTCTTAAATATGCCAATATCACCCATTGATATAAGTAATGATCAGCTACAAATTGTTTTAGATATTTTACAAAAACACTTAGATGAGCGCACCAGAGTCTGGGTGTTTGGGTCTCGTGCAAAAGGGCTAGCTAAGAAATTTTCAGATCTAGACCTTGCAATTGATGCTGGCAAAGCTTTAAGTTTTGATCAGCTAATTGATTTAGAAAATGCTTTTGTAGAATCCGATTTCGCTTACAAAGTCGATGTTGTTGATATACAGAATGTTAAAGATTCCATTTTTAAGAAAATCATTGAGGAGCAGGCAGTTGAGTTGGATTGGAAGTTAACTGCAAGATGATCTAATGCTGTTTATCTGGCAGGAGTAAATACAATTAAGAATTGTGAGTATCCTTTTTAAAAGTGGTGGTGTAAAGTTTGGCCCAACGGTTTTAGGTGGTTGAGCCAAATAGGTTTTTAGTCCTTAGGTTTCTTTAACCTTTCAATTAGTGCATCAAACTCTTTTTTGTTTTCTTCTAGGTAAGTTTCTGTGTCTTTTTCTAAGCTTACTAAATTTTTTAAGCTAGCATCAAATGGTCCACCACCTTCGGAAACAATGGGATTAATGCGCGTATAGTGTCCAAGAACCATATCCTTTGCGTATTCATCTGGTTCTGAAGATACGGCATTAAGTCCAAGGTCAAAAATTCGCAAGGCGTAGTTGGTTACGCTTAATCCCCCCTTAAAAACTCTACAGTACATAGGGTCTTTCACAATTCCATTTCCCAGTGAAACAACTTCGAAATTTTCTAGGTTTGGGAAGAGTTTTCTGGCTTTTGCAACGAGAATAGCTGTGGAATTATTGGCGCCTAAAAATCCGTCAGCCACCAAATATCTGTGGTCTGGGGCATTAAAATTAACCGGGTAAATAATACGTGGATAAAAGACAAATGGAACGGCGCTGCTTGCTAAAAATACATCTTTAGTTCTGAAAATTTCTTCAGTTTCCCAGCTGCAAATTACTTTTGGTTTTGCGGCAAGGCAATTAAAGGTTATGCCTACACTTGGAATAATTGATTGGTCAAATGTTGTATTTCCGCATTTTTCTTCTGCGAGAGTTTCTAAAGCACCGGTGTCATATATTGACCACAAAGGAATTCTCCAGCGAAAAACTTTTGATGCTTCAGTTTTTAACATATTTGATAATTGCTTTGCTGACCAACGTGGTCTAGATTTATTGGTTTCAGATGGTATAGTAAGTCCACAACTTAAAAGACATCCGACTGATGTTCCGCCTACCATGTGAAATAAATCAGAAATAGGTTGTCGTGTTTCTTCTTCAATTTTTTTTAGTACTGTGGCTGGCATTATTCCCCTCATTGCGCCACCATCAATTTCTAAAATCCTTACAGTTTTTACTTTTAACCTGTGTTCCTCAGGTGATTCACAACTGTCTTTTGCGGTTTTTCCACCAAGAACCTCCTCAAGAAGTTCCGTTCCTCTGCAGCCTCTATGGCAGGATTCATGGTGGCCTTCGAAAGCGGTTCTTTTGTGGCTTTCTCTTTCTCTATCCTTCTCTTTTACTACTTTTCTAGCGTGGGGGTTGGAGGAGAGTAACTTCTCTAGAGCTTCAGCGTCTGAGGGGCTTGAGGCACTTGCTGTCAGACATGCAGAAAAAAAACAAGAGATTGTTACAAACAGGTAGATTTTAATTTCTTTATAATTCAACACAACTATCACAATTTAAATTCATTTTATATTTGAATTATGATTATGTATTCTTAAGATTTTATTAATTCCAAATAATTAATCTGTATTGTTTGTGGATGGCAAGTCGGAGATTCTAGGTGATGAGATGATTTTTATAGGTGCCCTAGGAAAGCTATTTTCCTTATGCTAGAATTTTACAAAATAGAAAGATTTAGCATCTGTGAAAAAATATTTATCTAGTTTAGTGGCGCCTTGCATGCTCGCTTTGTTGCTTACATCATGTGCTGACGATAGTGAAAAATTTGATGAAATGTCAGTTGAACAGTTATACCTTATGGCTGTTGATAGAATGGAAGCCAAAAAATATAAAGATGCTGGTACAGCGTATGCTGAAGTTGAGCGTCAACACCCTTATTCTGACTGGTCACTTAATGCACAAATTATGTCGGGCTACGCTTATTATTTAGCTAAAAAATATGAAGAAGCTGATGAGGCATTTGAGATTTTCATTCAATTGCACCCAGGTCATGAATACGTACCTTATGCTATGTATATGCTTGGTTTAATTGCCTATGAAGAAATTCCAATTGTTGAAAGGGATCAAACCCCAGCAAAAGAGAGTGTAGAAGCATTCCAAAAGCTAATGAACCGCTTCCCTGATACAAATTATGCTAAGGATGCCAGGATGAAAATTGATTTCATTCGTGACCACTTGGCTGCTAAGGAGTTAGAAGTTGCGCGTTATTACCAACACAAGGAAGCCCATTTGGCAGCGATTAACCGCTTAAAAGGTGTTGTGAAGGAATATGAAAATTCGGCGCAAGTTCCTGAGGCTTTGTACCGTTTGGTGATTTCGTATTTAGCACTTGGGCTTTATGATGAGGCTCAAGCCTCAGCCGCGGTACTTGGCCACAATTATAACAATTCAACCTGGTATGCCGAGGCCTATGAAGCAATGCAAGCTGTGAAACGTTAGGACGATGCTGCTTACGCTTAGTATACGCAATGTAGTGTTGATAGAAGCGTTAGATTTAAGCTTTGCTCAAGGATTTTGTGTTTTTACTGGCGAAACCGGCGCTGGAAAATCCATATTGCTTGATGCTTTATGTTTGGTATTGGGGCAAAGGGGTGAACAAACCTTGATTCGCAAAGATGCTGAGCAAGCTTCTGTTTGTGCAGAATTTCAACATAGTTCAGTGTTTGATAATTTTTTTGAGCAGCAAAGTATTCCTTTGTCTGAGGTTATTTCTTTGCGAAGGGTGCTGCAGGCTAATGGCAGGTCAAAAGCGTTTATTAATGATGAGCCAGTTTCGGTACAAGTTTTAAAAACCTTAGGTGATCAATTACTTAACATTCATGGTCAGCATGATCATTTGTTTGAAATTAGTAAACAGCGTGAATTACTAGATCAGTCTATTGATTCTGGCACAAAACAAAATGTTGAAAATGCATTTATAGATTTGCAAGCAGCTAAAGAAAGTTTAGAAAATTTTGAAAAAATTTTGGCTAATGCGCATTCTCAAAGAGCATTTATTAAAATGCAGTTGGATGACCTTAACAAATTACGCCCTCAAGAAAATGAAGAGACCATATTGTTGGAAAAGCGCCAAACTATTGTGGGGTTTGCCAAAATTGCTGATATTGTATCGAGTTGTTTGAAGGGCTTAACTTATCCCAAAGATTTTGCTGCTGAAATAGGGCAGTACCAGCAGGTTTTAGTTAGATCAAACAATATTCAACTTAAAGAGTTAGATGATGCGGCAAGTGGACTGGATCGTGCTTATATTGAAGTTAAAGAGGTGCAACAACTTTTGCAAGATTTGTTAGAGCAGCATCAAGAGCACGCTCAACAGTTGCAGGTGTATGATCAACGTTACGGTGAAATTCATGCCATTTCTAAAAAGTATGGCATAAGTGGCGACGATCTTTACCCCCTCTGGGTTGATTTACAAAAACAAGAAAGTTGCATGGATGATCCTGAATATGAAAGAAGCAAGCTGCAAAAACTAGTTTTGCAAAAGCGACAAGAATATCTAGATACGGCTAAAATTTTATCAAACAAACGCAGGCAAGCGGCTGAAATTTTGGAAGAATCTGTATTAGCAGAATTGCCTGATTTGTTTTTGCCCCATGCGCGGTTCCGTATTGACTTACATGCTTTAGCAGAAGGGCAGTGGGGAGTAATGGGGACAGAGCAAGTGATATTTGAGGTGTGCATGAATCCTGGGCAACCATTTAGTGCTTTGCATAAAACAGCATCTGGTGGAGAAATGGCTAGGTTAATGTTGGCATTAAAAGTAGTTACCTCAACTCAAAAAAATTTGGCCACTCAAATTTTTGATGAAATTGACCAAGGGGTAAGTGGAGCCATTGCGCTTGCTATTGGTAAGCGTTTACGCCGTTTAGGGGAGTGTGGTCAGGTTATGGCGATTACTCATTCGGCGCAGGTTGCATCTCAAGCGCATCATCATTTGATTGTTCAAAAGGAACAGGGGCAAACCACTACAAGCACTAACGTTTTGACTTTGGGTGAACCTGATAAAGTTAACGAAATTGCACGCATGCTTTCCGGCCAGCAAATTAATGATGTGGCACGCAAAGCAGCGATTGAATTGATGAAAGGCTAAACCATGATTATTTTATGTGCAGGTGGTACTGGTGGTCATGTTTTCCCAGCTGAAGGTTTGGCGGCAGTTTTGAAAAAGCGCGGCCATAAGCTTGGGTTAATTACTGATAAGCGTGCCATGAATTTTGTTAATTACGAATATTTTGATGCTATTCAAGTTGTTAATGTTAGGCGAAGCAACATATTGGTTTACATATTAACTTTGATTGAGTGCACGATACGGTCTTTATGGTTTTTGTATTCTCATAAAGCCAAAATTGTAGTTGGTTTTG
>JAPLON010000074.1:0-7771 GCA_026400695.1 Pseudomonadota bacterium | reverse complement strand
TATCCATCATTACCTGGTATGATTGCGGCTAAATTGTTATTAAAAAAGACATTACTTCACGAACAAAACGCTGTTTTAGGAAGAGCCAATAGGTTTTTAATAAGTTTTGTTAAAGGGGTGGCGACAAGTTTTTTTCAAACCAAGCATGCATCAAATTCAGCTGTCTGGATTGGTAATCCGGTAAGGGAATCTGTTCATGTTGCTATGGCAGATAGACCAACAAAAAATAGTGACCAGTTTCATATATGTATAGTTGGTGGTAGCCAAGGTGCAAAACTTTTTTCAGAAATAATACCTAAAGCAATAGAATTATTGCCTCAAGATTTACAGGAAAAATTAATGATTACTCAACAATGCCGAGTTGAACAACTAAGCGGAGTTGAGAAAATTTATAAAAAACTTGGAGTAAAGGCAACATTAGAAAGCTTTTTTAGTGATATGCCAGCACGGTTAAGTCAGGCTGATTTAGCAATTTGTCGCTCTGGGGCTTCAACTATTGCTGAACTTACTTGCTTAGGGGTGCCCGCAATTTTTGTGCCATTGGCTATTTCAAAAGATAATGACCAAGGTGAAAATGCGCAGGCTGTAGTTAAAGCAGGTGGTGCGTGGGTGTTTAAGGAAAAAGAATTTACCCCACAAAAATTGGCTGAGTTATTAGTAAAGATTATACAAAATCGTGAATCTTTAGAAAGCATGAGACAAGCTGCTCGTTCTATAGCAAAACCTGATGCTGCAGAAGATTTAGCTAACTGGCTTGAAACTTTCTTGTAGGATAGCTATTTTTATAAGTATCTCTTTTAATAATTTTAGATATGAATATTTTGCCTGGTCAGACTCGAGCTCTTCATTTTATCGGTATTGGTGGTATTGGTATGAGCGGTATCGCGGAAGTACTTCACCAAAGTGGTTACCAAGTTCAAGGTAGCGATATTGCCGAAAGTTATAATACTAAAAGGCTGCAAGCACTAGGTATTAAAGCCTTTATAGGTCATGATGCTAGCCATGTTGCTGATGTTCAAGCGGTAGTAGTTTCAACTGCAGTTAAAGATGATAACCCAGAACTGGTTGAAGCAAGGCGCTTGCGAATTCCAGTAATGCATCGATCTGAAATGCTAGCTGAAATTATGCGAAGTCGCTTGTCATTGGCTGTTGGTGGTACCCATGGTAAGACTACGACAACATCATTAATGGCTTGGCTGCTTGATGCTGCTGGTATGGATCCAACTGTGGTTAATGGCGGTATTATTAACGATTATAATACCAATGCGCGCCTTGGCAAAAGTAACTGGGCTGTAGTTGAGGCTGATGAATCAGACGGTAGTTTTACAAGGCTTCCTGCAACCATTGCTGTGGTTACCAATATTGATCCGGAACATATGGAGCATTATGGTACTTTTGAGGCTTTGCTTGGGGCATTTAGGCACTTTGTGCGTAATATTCCGTTTTATGGTTTGGGAGTTTTGTGTAGTGACCATCCGGTAGCTAAATCGCTAGCTGAAGAAATTAGTGATCGTAGGATTGTTACTTATGGTTTTGATGAAATGGCTGATGTTAGTGCACAAAATGTTAGGTATGATGCTGATGGGGTAACTTTCGATGTTTTGTTAAGATCATGTTATCTTAAAAAGCAACGTACTATGGCTAGTTGTATCGATGGTAATGTCACTACTTTGCCAGCAATCTTAAAAGATGTTCACTTGCCTATGATGGGGCGCCATAATGTGCAAAATGCTTTAGCGGTAATTGCTGTAGCACAAGAACTTGGCGTGGCAGATGCTGTATTAAGGCATGCTTTTAAAACATTTAAAGGGGTTAAACGTAGGTTTACCCAGGCTGGTAACGCCCATGGAATTCGCATTATTGACGATTACGCGCATCACCCGGCTGAAATTAAGGCTGCAATTTCTTCAGCTAGGCAGGCGGTTAAAGGTAAGATCTATGCGGTTATTCAGCCTCACCGTTACTCAAGGCTTAAAGATTTGTTTGAAGAATTTAGCAATTGTTTTGAAGGATGCGACCAGGTGTTAGTTTCACCAGTTTACTCTGCAGGCGAAGCTCCTAATGGGGTTACAGGAAAAGATCTAACCGATAGCATTGCTAAGACTGGTCTTTTTGTAAAATATTTTGAACATCAATCAGAATTGCCAGGGCTATTAATGCCATCATTACAACCAGGAGACATGGTAATTTGCATGGGGGCCGGTAGTATCACGGCTTGGGCATATGAGCTGTCTAAGGTTTTGGAAGAGGGGTTTTTACCGTCCTTGAAGGTGGCTAATGGAGGCTGCTAGTCTTAAAAAAGTTACTGAATATCTAAAACTACCAAATGTCAGAGGGCGTTATGGTTATTCTGTTCCATTGTCTGGGCTAACTTGGTTTCAAGTAGGTGGTCCTGCTGGTGTAGTTTATAAACCAGAAGACGTTTCTGATTTGCAGAATTTTATAAGCAATTGTCAGGATGTGCCATATTTTGTGCTTGGGGCAGGGTCAAATATTTTGGTAAGAGATGGCGGTTATGATGGTGTCGTTGTTAAGCTAGGGCGTAATTTTTCTGAGATTACTATTAAAAATGATGAGTTGATAGTAGGTGCAGCTGCGTTAGACCGCACAGTTGCTATGTTTGCAATGCAGCATGGTTTTTCAGGGGTTGAATTTTTAGTAACCATACCTGGTTCAATAGGTGGGGCTGTTGCTATGAATGCAGGGTGCTATGGTTTTGAAATTAAAGATATTTTAAATTGGGTCGAAATTATTAATGCAGATGGCAGCGTGCAGCGTTTACAGCCAGATGAGTTATGTTTTAGTTACCGTAAGTCTAAATTGCCAGAAGGTTCTATTATTGTAATGGCTAGCTTTAAGGTTAACCCTGGTGATTCTATTGAAATTCAACAAAGAATGCAGAACTATTTGCAATTGCGTGAAGATAGCCAACCTACCAAAGGGCGCACGGGCGGTAGTACTTTTAAAAATCCTGATGGTGGTAAAGCTTGGGAATTAATTGATTTGGCACAATGCCGCGGTTTAAGAATTGGATCGGCGCAAATGTCTGAAAAGCATTGTAACTTTATGCTTAATGTAGGGGATGCCACTGCCGCTGATTTGGAAAACTTAGGAGAGCTAGTTCGTAAAAAAGTTCAAATTTCTTCTGGATGTCACCTTGAATGGGAAATCATAAGGGTTGGTAGGGTGTAGCTTCATGAGACCCACCATGTTTAACTATCATGGTGGGGTTGTAGCTCAATACAACGAGAGATACATTAAAGTCTGTTTACCCACCCAAAAAGACGGTTTCCGTCATCTCTCATTTTATCTGTTAGACTGTACGATGGTCCTTCGTGCTGATAAGCATTCATGGTATCTGTTGATTGCCCGTTTTCGTCCGTAAAGTAGTAGGTTATAGGAAAAGATATAGCAGCATATAAAGCTGGTACTAAAGTAAACCTAGCAGCGGCAGCAAAAACATCAAGAGATCTAGTTTTGAAGCTAATTGGTTCTTTGTTGCTCAAGTTGAAAGCTTCGTATAGATTACCCCTACCTAAGGAAAATGTCGCTAAAATGTCTTCTTTTGTTCCCCAATATGTTTTCCAAAATCTGACGTTACCTTCTTTTGCTGTTTTTGGCCAATCAGCTCCTGCATCTCTGTATGGTACTGGGTGTTTAACAATTGTAGGTGTTGGTCCTGTTGTAGATGTATCATCAGTAGGTGCAATTGTTGCTGCTGTAGCTGGTGCCTCGCCAAGTTCATCGTTAAGATTGCTGGGCGATAAGCTGCACAGTAACATAAATGCTAGGGTACTTGCAAAAATATTAAATATCTTCATGATATTCCTCCTGTTTAAAATTAAGTTGTGTAAAGCAATGTAACAAATACTTTACATTAATTGATTATATTTATAATTTATTAATATTTAGTTAACCAAAGTTAATAATAGGTTAAATTTAATTTGCAAGGTGGTGGTATTCAAATTTTTGGCCAAATTTAAGTTATATACACACCAATATCAATACATTTAACCAATCATAGCAGTCACGTACAAACTCTTCTTGTTAACTTCTTGTTAAACAAAATACGCAACCATAGTGTTGTAAAAGAGCAAATCTTAATGCGTATTTTTAACCTGATAGGGAGTTTTTATGAAAATATTATTTAAAATTTTAAGTATCTCATTGTTGGTTTTAGGAGCGAATTTTTTGACAGCCGCTGCTGTTTCTGATTTTTTTGGTGATGGGGAAGTAGACTCTATAAGAAAAGAACAGGTGGCAATAGTGAACTCTATACTAGATGGTCTTGTTTCAGAATCAACCACTCAATTTTTGGCAGATTGTGTGCCGGTGGGTGGGGCAGGTCAGCCTACAGACCGCTCTTATGACGCATTTAAGGTTGCTGTAGCAAATGCGATTATGACCCGTGAATTCCCTGCACCTGCCAACATGAAAGAATCTATTGATAGTTTTCGCAAATCACTAACAATTGTGGCTCTAGATGATTTTGTTGGTGGAACTTTAAAACGGTGCGCTGATGAAACGTTACATAGTTCAGTTAATATTGATGATCGTACATCAGTAGGATTTTTGAGTTATGTCTATCAATTTCTAAATTCCAGTAGTGCTACTAATTCTACTGAAATTCTATTTGGAATTGCTGAATAATGAAATTTTGTATTGACTGCTGGAGCAGTTTCATTAATAAGAGATCCACACTTGAAGTATATGAACGTAAATCCAGATGCGAATTTTAAAATGATTGAATTACTTATGGAAGGTTTTGACGAAAGGGATATGAGCCCTGGGAATTTTTGGATGCTAGATAATCTATCGGCTACATTCTTCCATACCATAATTTATGGAAAAGCTTTCGTCTAGCTAGCATCTTTAAAGGAAAAGTAATGGTGCCAACTACACCATTGGCCCCCATGTTTATTAATCGGTAATTGCTTTCAAGGGTTTCATAATATCTCCAACAAGAAAAAGCAGCAATGCTACTATTCATAGTATTTGCAAGCCATACTACTTTTGCCAAGTTACTCAATGAAGTGCGTGCATTGGGGGGGGAATACGAATCTCTAGCTAATCTAAACGCATACAGGCTTGCATAAAGCACATTTTGCCCTAAAGAAGCTAAGGTGTGTTCGCTAGACCTATCACTTGTGCAGGCTAGTATAAAGGGTAGGGCTTCAATACCTGCTTCCAAAACCATCGCAGTAATGGCAAGCACTTTTTGTGCTCGTTGCGTAGTGGAATCTATTGGGTTGGCATCAGCCAGCACATTTATACTCACATTGTTTGGCACAATTACTTGAGTACGTTGCCCTTGTAACAAATCGTTTCTATCATTAGAAGCAGCAAAACACCCTGTTGATAAGATGCATAGGATTATTACCAAGTGAATCCATTTTTTTTTACTAAAAATAAGCAATATTTTCTCTTTTATTTATGTATCAAACTACATACCAATAGATTCGTTTATAGTATATTTATAGCGGTAACCTCAAGATATTAAATCACTTTTTTGAAATAAATTGGCATGAGTAACGAAAAATAGATTGTAACATTTGAGAATGGTGATTTTTTTGTTCTAAGTGCTCGGTTTTGCTTTAACCCAGCCTGATGGTAAATCCTTATTAATATTAATACTAACAGGTTGTGCTGTTGGGAAGTCTAATAGTTCTTCGAAAGGATCTTTCTGCGTAATAATTTTACTAACGTTAACTGGTTTGGCGGTAGCATTGCTGACTTTTTTCTTTCCTTTCTTTTTTTGTTTTCTTCTTATTATTACAGGTTCATCATCTGTATCTTGGGTCGCATCTGCTTCTTTAGCAATGCTGTCAATTATATCGGGTTCTTCTTTTACTATAATTTCCTTTTTAACTTGCTGCATGCGTGGTGTGGCATTAAGTTTGCGAAAAGCACTTTCCATTAGTTCAGCTGTTTTCCTATCACGTGATACAGATGTTTGCCCACCAAGTACTACGGCAAACACACGTATGGGTTTACCGTCTGCGCCAATACGTTGAGCAGAAGCGCTTATATTGAAGCGTGATGCAAAAGTAAAGCCAGTTTTAATTCCGTCCATTCCTGTGAAAGAATTGAGCATGCGATTATGGTTTCGTACAGGTTGCCCCTTATAGCGAAACTCTTTTGCCTTAAAAAATGCATACTCTTTAGGGTAATCACCGTGCAAGGCTCTGGCCAAAATCACCATGTCACGGGCACTTGTTATTTGTCCACGGGCAGGCAGTCCGTGTGGGTTATAGAATTTGGTTTTTGTCATGCCTAAGGCTTTGGCCTTTTGATTCATCAGAATACAAAAGCCTTCAACAGAATCTGCTAATCCTTCTGCTATTGTAACGGCCATGTCATTAGCTGATCTTGTAACTAGGGCATAGATTATGTTTTTAACGCTAATTTTATCGCCTGCTCTAAGACCTAGTTTGCAGGGTTCTTGGATTGTTGCACGTTTGGAAACTTTGAATTCAGTCTGTAAGGTGATTTTTCCATTGTGTAGAGCTTCAAAAATTAGGTAAAGGGTCATTTGCTTTACAAGAGATGCTGGAGGTCGTAATTCATCAGCCCTGTGCTGTGCCATTACTTTTCCGGAATCACCGTCTACAATAATGTAAGCGAAGTTATTAGCATGCAAATTGGATAGACAAAAAATTCCTAAACAAAAATAACTTAAGTATTTTACTATCTTATGCACGCTTTTCTCCATGATCACACAATTAAAATTGTAACAAAAAAATTAAAAAATCAAAAGTCTTGACTGTAAAAAATTATAATTTTTATTGAGAATATCTGGGTGAGTTATTAGTGATCTTAAAAATATATTTATCAACTAATTGTTAACTATTTACATCTAACCTATATACATAGTGGTTATTGAGATATTGATTATGAAAGTGCTAATTTATTCTGGAATGTTTTTGTCCCTTACTACAGCAGTTTACGCTGGTGATATGTTAGGGGATAACCGGTTATTAAAGATTCTAGCAGGGTTAGAGAAGGCTAATCAACCCTCTAATGAAAGTTTTAATGATGAGAATCCATTGGGACATGCAGAAGTTCAACCTAGTGTAGAAGGAGCTTCGTCAGTACTAGTTGGTGGTGATTCTGGAAGTGTTTCTGAAGAAAATATATTGGGTGATGCTAACACAGCTAGTCCTGTCCTAGGTGAGCTTAGTAAACAAGAAAGTTTAGAAGATCAGAAATTCGGAGCTCTTTCAGGAACAGGTCCGAATGAAGATGAGTCACTCTTAAAAGCTCCTCTTGATTCAAAGATGGGTAAGGTAAAGCCAGAAGCTAAAGTATTAGACAAGGCTAACCCAAATTCTGCAGCAGCTGCTGCTTAATCTGTTGGAGCCCTGCCAAAGATTAAAGAAGCATTAGTACCGCCAAATCCAAAGGAATTTGACATAACGTACTTAAGCTTCTTTTCTTGTGCTTTGTGGGGTACAAAGTTTAAATCGCAACCTTCGGATGGTTCATCCAAATTTAGGGTTGGTGGCAAAATACTGTTTTGCATGGCAAATATCGAAAAGATTGATTCTACCGCACCAGCTGCGCCAAGTAAGTGGCCAATTGCTGATTTGGTTGAGGATACAGCGAGTTTATAGCTATGATCGCCAAATAAGCGTTTCATGGCTTTGACCTCGATAGGAGCACCAACTGGGCTTGCCGTGCCATGGGCATTGATATAACCAATATCTTCTAAGGATAATCCAGAATTTTTTAGAGCTGCGCGCATAGCGCGGAAAGCTCCGCCGCCATCTTC
>JAPLON010000147.1 GCA_026400695.1 Pseudomonadota bacterium | reverse complement strand
AAGATTGCCTGACCAGTATCAGGATCAAATCCAGTTTGCACACGTCGTGCAATAATTTCACCCTTCTCTTTAGCTTCTTTAAGACGCGTATTATAACCATCAACGTTGCGTACCCCAAGTTTTGCCATGTTTCTGTAACGAGTTTCCATCTCTTTAACAGCCCATTTTAAAGCTACTATCGCCTTTTTAGGCTCAGTCACCACCGGAGTTAACAAATGTGGAATATCATTGTAAACAGATAGTTCCAGCATTTTCGGATCTATCATAATAAAGCGACATTCATCCGGCGAAAGACGGAACAAAATTGACAAAATCATTGCATTTACCGAAACAGATTTTCCAGAACCAGTAGTACCTGCTACCAAAAGATGTGGCATTCTTGCAAGGTCAGCAATTATTGGTACTCCAACTATATCTTGCCCCAAAACCAAAGGAAGCCCCGCTGAAGTTTTTTGGAATTCATCACGTAACAAAAGGTCGCGCATATAAACTGTTTGACGTTTCTGGTTAGGTAACTCAATACCAATAACATTTTGTCCAGGAATAGTCGCAATACGCGCTGAAATAGCGCTCATTGATCTGGCAATATCATCTGCCAAACCAATTACTCTGGAAGTTTTGATTCCCGCCGCCGGCTTTAATTCGTACATAGTCACAACAGGACCTGAGCGAATATTTTCAATTTCACCCTTAATACCAAATTCTTCCAACACCCCCATTAGCATGTCGGCCTGATTTTGCAATTCCCGCGCCTCAATCACAATTTTGCGTTGCTGCGTATCATCTAAAAGATCAACTGTAGGAAACATGTAGCCATCACTCCTAGTTGAAGGCGCCATATGCAATTTTTTAATTAAGTTTTTAGCTTTCTGGTTTTTTAAATCATCACGATCTTGAACACTCAATATTTCATTACCACCGCTAACCTCTTGATTCTGATCATCAAAAGAGTGGAATGCACCACCTTTAAAAGCAAAATCCTTAGACACTGACGAAGAATTTTCAGACACTGTGAATGCATGATTATTACCCATTGCAAGCTCAGAATTGCTTTGCAATACATATTCACTCTGTGTTTTGAAGATATCCTCTATCCAATTGGCAAACCTATTCAAAAGATTCCAGAGTTTTTTAAAGTGATTGATGGTAATTCCAAAACCAAAAGTCACACAAAGAACGCCACCTAAACCAATCAAAAAAATGCACTCATCTAGCCATTCCTTAGCATGATAGCTATCTAGCAAGGCTTGCAAACCATGCAGCATTACAACCCCCAAAGCACCAGAAATAGGCCTGAATCCACCACCAAAAATCTCCTGGTAATGCGAGCAAGTTATTAATAATTGGAAAAAACCAACTATCAACAAAAATAATGAGTTTGACCAATAGCGATTAAAATAACTAAACACTCCGCAAATTGCATAAAAGGCCAGCAATATGGGTATTACATAGGAGAACACTCCCAAAAATTGCCAACTAAAATCAGCAAAATATGCCCCAGAAAACCCAAGCCAATTTTTTGTAAGCTGGTGTGAGGCACCATTCATTGAATTATCGAAAATTGAAAAGCTAAAAATCGCCAAAAACGACAGCACTGACCCCACAGCCATAAAGACGATGTACAAATCCTTAAGGCTTAAAAACAATCCTTGGACAAGGCTTTGTGGAAAAATGCGCATCTAAAAATTAAAGTTCAAATGATATGGACTATAGCACAAAAAAAGATAGGATTAAATATAAACGGATGTAAAAATAAAGAACTCTAAAATCAGTTCCCCAGCTAATCTAAAATTAGCTGGTAGGAACAATGATTTTTAAATTCACGCAGCTTCTTCGTAAGTCGCAACTGGAATACCAGGCTCTGATTTCGCATTACCCATGACAATGGTAGTTTGAACGCGCTCAACATTGCTTAAATTCAATAATGTCTTTGAAAGTACGTTTTGATAGTGCTCAAAATCTTGCGCAACAATTTTCAACAAGAAATCATCTTCACCGCTAATTCGGTAGCATTCGCGGACTAAATCGATATTCTGCATAGCTTTTTCAAATGCACTGAGCTGAGCTTCGCTATTTTCTTTTAAACCAACATGAGCAAACAATGTAATGTTATAGCTAAGGGATTTCGGATTAATCTGAGCTTGGTAACCCATGATAATTCCAGCATCTTCCAGGTTCTTTAGACGGCGTAAACACGGAGGAGCAGATATGCCAACCAATTTAGCCAAATCTACGTTGGTCATTCTTCCTGATTTTTGCAAAATTTGCAAAATCTTCAAATCAATAGCGTCAAGTTTCGTAATCAATGAATTCTCCTATTAAGTGGGTTAATTTTTTTTTTTTTTTTTTTAATTT
>JAPLON010000102.1 GCA_026400695.1 Pseudomonadota bacterium | reverse complement strand
GCTCTGTGATGAAGGTTTTTGATGTTGATTATGTGGTGTGTTACCAAAGCAAAGTAGGTTCACTGAAATGGCTGGAGCCAACCATAGATGTTGAGTTGCAAAAAGCAGCAAAAGAGCGAAGACCTGTTGTGGTTGTTCCGATTAGCTTTGTTTCAGAACACTCAGAAACTTTGGTTGAGCTTGATATTGATTATGCCATCAAAGCTAAGGAGCTTGGAATACCTTTTTATGGAAGGGTTCCTGCTTTAGCAAGCCATCCACTCTACATTAAATGTTTGGCAAATGCGGTAAAAAATCTGTCAGCTTTAGCGAACAACTAGACTAGAAAGTTGATCTAGGTCATTTGATGTTTGTGGTTGGTTGGGACCATTCGAAACAGTTGGAAGATTTTCAAGTTTTGTCGCTTTTGATAGCATGTTAATTAGCGAACGAACTTCTACTGGGCTTGTTTGTAACTCTGCCAATATTTGCGATAGAGTCTTGTTTTCCCAGCTGCTTACAAGTTTTATTAAAGCTGGTGATGGGCTGTGTGGTTCTAGGGTTATTATGTCGTTGATAACATTGGAATCTTTGTTGGTTTTTTCTGTATTTTCTTCTGCTGAAAGGTTTGGGGTAAGTTTTGTTTGGTCTGGTTGATCAGAAACCCTTTCTTCCGGTATCTTTTGACAAAGATTATATAGTCCCTTTAGTTCACCTAAAAGATTAATTATCTCATCGAAACGTGGGGATTCATTTCCTATTTTTTCAGAAAGGAGTGTGTCTGTACTATTTATATTTTTTATAATTTCTTCTATCAATTTTACTTTTAAAACCCCTTTTTCCTGGCTAACTTCGCGTAGGGCATTGCGAATCCTATCCATAGTGACTAGGCCTTTTAAAATAGCTTTTTGAAAAAATTCTGCAGCATCCCCGCCGCGTTTTGAACTTTTCTCTAAATTATCAGCTTCAAAGCATTTAGATAGATTAATTGGGGAAGTAAAAAATTGGGATAGTTCGTTAATTGGTTCTAGTACAATCTGCTCACAAGCTGATCTTAAAAATGCCTCAAGCAGATGAATTCTAAATTCTTGGGTGGGATCATCTGTTATTTGCGGATAGGTGTTTTGCCAAAAATTTTGAATATATTTTAACAAGAAGTCTGTGCAATTTTGTAAGTCTTTAATACCCTGAAGATGAATTCTTGCTTCTAGAAACCAGAGAACAAGTTGCAGATCTTTAGTTTGGGTGGTTAACAATTCACCACATAAACGTTCTACTTCTTGCCAATTAGCACGCTTTAGTTCACCTTCCCATGGTTCACGATTCATGCCGTCATCTTCTTCGCGCCTGGCATCACGAATTTTTCCGTATGTTGGGTCATAGCGAAGCCACTCACCTACCCCATCATTTGTTGCGATTGGTATTAGTAATTGATCAAAAAAATTTGAAGATGTGTCTGGTAATTCACTCATGGTCACTCTTCTTTCTTTTTCTCATCTTTTTCTTCTTTTGGTTCAGCTTCTTTATCTTTGTCTTCGTCTTCAAGTTTAGGTTCTCCGACTGGGATAAGGCTATTAAAATCTGCTGCTTCAATTATTCCTTCTGTTAACACAGGTTTATTCTTAATTTCTTTAATTTTCTCTGGTAAATCAGGGGCTGTGGTTGGAAAAGTTGGCACGGTAATTATTTTTCCTGGCCCCTTCGGTTTACTTGAAGGTTCATACAGGCTAATGGCGTTAAATACAGTGGTATAAGTTTGGTCTGTTAATGGCAAACTAAACTTTAGTACGTATGGGTTGGGGGTGGCAATTTTGGAGTAAGATCCTTGTGGAGCCATACAATCACGTAGCATCCATAGTAGTGCCCATTGACTATCGTAGACAAATTCAGCTGTAGGTCCTTCTACTTTTAGAGCAGCTTGTCCAGAATCTGATGTTGGTTTTGGTGTTGACTCTATATCTGGCCATTTAAAGCCAATGGTAATTGGGTTTCCATAAGTCCAACTGCCTTTGGTTTTTGGGTCTAGATGTGGGTCAATTGTGGTGATTTCATCTGTTTTAACATACCAATCAACAATGTTTTGTCCACCATTTTCTTTATCACGTGCAACCCTGAAGTCAACTTTTATATTGAAGGTTGGCTTCTCAATGCTTGGATCTTTTAGGTATGATTGCAAAAATTTTCGTACATTTTCCATTGAGATTAAAAAGGCCACAACATCTTTCATTGGTGTCCCAATCTGGTAAAGCTGATCTAGTACCACTTTTGTTGAGTCACCATATTCTTTAAAGTAATCGAAAAATTCTCGGATATCTTCAGGATTGGCCTCGCCTTGATTTTTTTCAAGTTTTGCACCAACAAAGGGAAACTTTCCTTTTAGATTTTTATTGAAGAAACTTACTAGATTTTCATAGTTACTTATTGCTTGTTGCCTTTGTAAAACTTCTGCTCTACTTAGAAGTTTAATCTTTATATCCCTAAGTATTACAAGTATGTAGTCACCAGAATCATGTTGTAGATCTTTAGCTTTAATATTTTTAATTACGTCTTTGTAATCCCATGAATTGAGATCTTTAAGAATGAAATTTTCTAGTTGTGCTAAGGAATTATCAGGTTGTTTTTTATTGTAGGCTTCAACTTGGTCGGTAATACGAATCCAACGATTTATTAGGGTTTCATCACGACTATCTGCCCCGTCAAAAGCTGGGGATTTTAACAATTGGATAATAGATTTAGCAAAGTCATTAACAGCAGCTGTTAAAGTATCTCTTTGGGTGTCTGTATAGTGTTTTAAGTCATTACTATCTCTTACTGCAAATGCACCTATTGCGGCACCTGATTTACCATCCCACCAACTGAATTCTTCTTGTTTCATTTTGTAAATTTTGTGTTGTTTTATGTGGGTGTCTATATGTTCTAACAACCATTGAGACTGGAAGCACAATAATTCACGTAGATCTAGGTATGCTTTGCTTACATCATCTTGTTTTAGTATTTCTAATAACCTACCTAATGTATCTGCAACTGCTTTAAAATCGTTAATTTGTGCACGTAGCATGCGCTCTGAAGCAGATCCAGGGTTTATATTTTTTGGGGTATCTATAAATGTTTGTGCTTTTCCAAGGGTTCCTATCAGAACTTCTTGTAAGTTAATACGAGAGGCAATTTTTAAATTTTCCTGTATGGAAAGAGGGTATGTTAACAAATCCTTAGAAATGAATCCGTCAAAATCTTTCATAATATTTAGGGCTTGTTGTACTAAACTCGTGTCCCAATAAACCAATTTTCCTGCTGGTATGCTTGTAGAAAATGTTGGTCCACTGGGGGCTACCATAAAGCTTAATTTAAACAAACTGCTTAAAAGTTTTTCTAGTGTTAGCAATCCATGAGATGGTGGAAAAGATTGTTGTTTTGTATTTTTATCTACAATTGATTCGTTTACGCTCAGTAAGAAATTTTTAAAACGGTTAAAGCATATGGCGGTTTGATCAACCAAATACTGAGTGACGTCTCGCCCAAACAAAGGTGACATATCAATGTGGTCTAATACTGAATCAAACTCTTTGCCAAGATTCAAAATTTTACCATCCATCCAAGTTGAGCCAAGCTCTCCTAAAGATGGTGCGGTGGCGCTTAAATCGCCAACGGCATTACGTAGGGCGGTAAGGTCAATTGCTTGTTTGTGACCTTGACTTTGAAGTTGCTCCACCAAAACTTGTATGCGTGAAACCAAAGTCATCGAATCATTTTTTGAAAACAAAGCATTTAGAAAATGCTCATAAATAATAGATAAAGTTTGTCTTGCCATCTGCATATATGGCTTAAGGTCAATTAGTGGGTATGACGATTCATTTAGTAATTTACGAAAATCACCATAACTGCCCATAAATGATTCTGGTAGATGAGAGTTGAATGTATACATTACTAAACTGTCAAGATCACGCGCATCAGGGGCACTTTTTAGGTTGTTAAACTTAAACAACATATCGTTTAGTTCATAAAGTCCATCAACGTATTTTTTGAGTAAGATGTATTCACTTGAATTTAATGGATTAAGCAATGCTGCCAGTGAAGTTGAGCGATCAGCCATAGTTGGTCTTAGTTGTAGCAGTTCTCTAGCTTTTAATAATAAATCGACATATATGGTCCGAATTACAATCTCTTGATACGCTACCTGTAAACCGGCGTGAAGGTCTTTATGTAGTGGGCTGAACCAGGATGCAGGTACCATTACTGAGAAAAATTCAGTTCTCTGTAGTTCTTGCATCATTTCCATTAGTTGGCGGGCGTACGTATCAAATAACGATGCTGTATGACCAGGCTCGTCGATTCTTAAATTTTGCATACTTCGTAAGAGACCGCTCATTTTAGAAAGAACAGGCAGGATTCTTTCTTTTTTTTCCTGACCCGTAAGTACCAATTAAGGTAAAGCAAATGGTGGTATTTCTAATAATACTAACGCCACGATTTAAGGTTGCTATTTTACCAGTTAAAGGACGGGCAATACCAATTTCAGAAAAAACTTTAGACTGGAACAAATCTCGAAGAAATACTAATGATGGCGCTGGGTTGGTATTAGCTTGCAATGACAGTCCTGGTGCTGGCTCTAAATCATTTAAATCAATACCACTGTTACCGGTAAAATAAACTCCACGTAAATGTGGCGCCTCGTGTGTAACTGAGCTATGAAAAATACGATTTACATAACTCGCCAATCTTTCTTGAATGTTTAAAATTTCTTTTGAAAAAACGTATAGGCTATCAGTGTTACTAGAGTCAACACTTAAACTTAATAATTCTGTTCGTAAGCAATCAATTTTTTCGTCAAAATAGTGAAATGCTTCATCCATCCAATTGGGCGTGAAAAGATATTGTAAATCATACGGGCTTGACCAACCCAAAATATTACCTTTATTTTGGCTTGGTAGTGCCTGAGACAAGCTGCTAAATCCTGGAATAATATCACAATAAGTAACTACCACATAAACCGGTAGTCTTATGCGTAAGCTTGTTTGGGCTTTGTTTATAGTGTGCATTATTGCATTGGCACGAACCTGAAGTGCATCTGGTGATAATTTTTCAGGGCCGTAAAGATCTTTAGCGCTAATACATAAAATTATGCCGTTTATTGGCATAGAGGCACGATAACGCGATAGTAAAATTAAAAGGTTACGCCATGATACTGTATCCGTTTCACTTTCAGGGTTGTTTAGGAATAGTCTTCCAGCAACGTCAATTAATACTCCGCGGCTAAAAAATTTCCAACGTATAGATGGATTTGGTTCATGAAAACTAAAGTCTGGACTACCATGTGGTTCATGTAGTTGTGTGTGGTTTACGACAGTGGATTTTCCTGAATCTTTAGCTCCTAAAACTAGGTACCAAGGCAGCTTATAGATTGCGTGTTCTCCGAAGTGTTTTTTTAAAAACTCGAACCCCTTTAAAAAGATTTGGCTGATCGAATTAACTTGAATCCAGCCTTGTTGTACCAGGAACTCAGTGATCATTCCACCAAGTGGTGGCATCGCAAATTTGCGTTTTAATAGAGATTTTTTTTCATCTAGCTTGATTTTTTTATCTTTACGCAAACTCATATTGATAACTAAAACGCAAATTACCATTACCAATAAGCCAAAAAATAATAATAAGAAAATGAGGCTTGATAAACTGTTGGTATGACTTTGGATTATTTGGATAAAGTCATTAAATTTACTGCTAGTATCTGTTGGCATTTAGACCACCGGACCTTGCTTGGAAAGGTGAAAAATTGATTGCAATACTTCGTGAAGGTCATCAGAGATCATCATCCATACTCCGTAACTGATGAACAAGTATACCAAAAGTACAGCAATTGCTGTAGCAGACCAGGCTTTAAGATCTGGAAGTCCTTTAGCTGGAGCTTCTGTGAAGACGTAATTTAATGAATCTTCAAAAATATAGTTTCTTGTTCCGCTTGTAATATCTGGGTTGCGATGATAGATGAAGCTGAACAGTTGTTGCTTGTAAGATAAAATCTGAATATTGCTTTGAGTACGAAATTTTCCCTGAAAACCTAAAGATAGGCTCAGAAGATAAAGTCTAGCCAATTCTCGCTGCATAGGATCATTAGTTTTTAATAATCCATCTATTTGAAAGAAAACGCGTTCTCCTGCAATTTGGGTTTGAAAAATTTTGGTTTCCAAGCAATTTTGTCGCCAATAGTCAGACCCTTGCCAGCTTTGATTAATCATTATTTCATCAGCCATTGCGACAAATATATATTGTGCTTCTTGAATAAATAGAGAGCTTGGACCAACTGCTACGCGATATAGCCTTTCCCTTTGTTTTTCAAAAAACGTTGTGAAGCGTTCTTGTAAAGCAAGTACAGGTCCTGAGACTGTAATGGTTTTAGCCTCATCTTCAGGATTATCTACTGGTGCAATGGTCTCATGTGAACTCCTTAAGGCGAGTTCTTTAATGCGAAGAAGTTCGTAGTAAAAAACATCAAACTCTTCACTTAAAATTCCATGATGAGAAACTTGAGAAATTTTCATGTAGAATCATTCTGGCGTACAAATAAAGTGATATCTATAGGTCGTTTCTCTTGAGTATCTCCTGGGTTAAAAATATTTAAATTTTGACGAGCTTTAATAAATTCGTCACTGTTTTTAAAGCTAAAAATGATTGTTCCTGGGTTAGGAATTAGTTCTTCAGTATCATCATCTGCAACAGCAGTTCTTGATGCCCCAGAAATTCTTCTTGTGGTTACAACATCAATTTTATCATCACAACTAATAATCGCTTCTTGTATCCATTCAAACATTTGCTTTTCGCTCATTCCAGCAGGGCAACGAAATCCTATGTATACTGTGTCATTAAGATAAGCTGGCTGTAGGTGCAAATAAAACAAGCGATCTTGTTGATGAAATGGAATACTAAGGAATTTTTGTTGAACTGTTGAAATTGTTTTTTCAAATAGATTTAAAAAGAATTCTATACAGCTTCCCGGATCAAAAGGATCATATGTCGGCAATACTCCTGGAATTTGTGTGGTTTGCATTGGCAATAAGTTGGTGGCCACGTTAAGCAGGTGATCAAATAATCTTTCTGGGTGCAACCTTTCAAGTCCAATTAGTGGCTCAAGAATGCAAAGACAGGCGATTAATGGTTTTAGAGTTTCTCTCGTGTCCCTTAAAATGGGAGCAGATGTAGTTTGTTGGGTTTTATTAATAAGGAAAGCTGCTTTTTGCCTTATGTTTAAAACAATTGAGCTTAGCTGCTGACGTATTGGATGTCCTTGTGGAATGTTTAGCGAAGCAGGAAGAAACTTCTGCAATGAAAATTGTTTGCCATCAAAACTTAGTTTTACTATTGGAAAACCAATGCATTCACTCGGAACCTCGTTAGGATTTAAGAAGATTTTAGGTCTTAGAATTGGCAAAGTTATAATATTATCACTACTGTTTTCATCAACAACATTGCTGTATTCGATTGATTCATAGCGTTGCTTACTATTAGAAACTTGATGTAGACATAAGCAAATCGAAAGCTCAGTACTGCCTTTGAGACCTAGATCAGCTAAATTGTAGCGAAGATTCAAGGGTGGAGTGTTTTCATTGGAAAGTTCTGAGTTATGTAAAATTATTGTTCCGTCTGGAAGTATTGCTAAAAGTTGTGAAAGTTCAATAATTCCTTGAGCAAGTAAATTTTTATCTATTGCGAAATCTAAAACTCCCCAATTGCAGTAGGCACTGTTTTGAGAGTTAGCATATAGCAGCTGCTCAATTCGTAGCTCACCGTATTGAAAATGTTGCGGACTCAACAGCATGCCCTCATGCCATTGAATTTTATTAAGATTTGTAAGAGTAGCCAAAGGCATGATGAATTAACTACAGTATTTTAATAGAATTATGGGAATTTTTAGGAGCAAAGGCAAGCATTCCTTAATCAACTGAAAAAATTGGTGAAAATTCTATTTATGGTTTTTGAAATTTTCGTTCAGGATTACCCATATATAACTGCCTTGGTCTGCCAATTTTTTGAGCAGGATCAGCCATCATTTCGTTCCACTGCGCTACCCAGCCTACTGTTCGTGCAACTGAAAAAATTACCGTAAACATTGATGGAGGGATTCCTAATGCCGAAAAAATAATTCCTGAATAAAAATCTACATTTGGATAAAGTTTTTTTTCAATAAAATATGGATCTTCTAATGCTATTCTTTCAAGTTCTACGGCAATTTCTAAATATGGATCATGAATTCCAAGTTGCTCTAGAACTTCGTGGCAACTTTGCCGCATAATTTTTGCTCTAGGGTCGTAGTTTTTGTATACTCGGTGACCAAACCCCATCAAGCGGAATGGGTCATTTTTATTTTTTGCTTTTTCTATAAATTCTGAAATTTTATCTTTACTGCCAATTTGTTTCAACATAGCGAGTACTGCTTCGTTCGCTCCGCCATGGGCAGGGCCCCATAATGCGGCAATACCTGATGCTATGCATGCAAAAGGATTTGCCCTACTTGAACCTGCAAGCCTAACGGTTGATGTGGAAGCATTTTGCTCATGGTCGGCATGTAAAATAAATATCCGGTCAATAGCTTTGCTAATAATTGGGTTTACCTGGTATTGCTCAGCTGGTGTAGAAAACATCATTTTCAAAAAATTTTGAGAATATGTTAAGTCATTTTGGGGATAGGGTAGGGGTCTACCCTTAGAATAGTTAAATGCCATAGCAGCAATTGTAGGCATTTTTGCAATTAGACGGTGTGTGGCAATTTCTCTTTGTTTTTCATCATCTATATCTAAGCTATCATGGTAAAAAGCCGATAAAGCCCCAACAATTCCTACCATAATTGCCATTGGGTGGGCATCTCTTCTAAACCCATGAAAAAATGAGCGAAGCTGTTCATGCACCATTGTATGTTGATTTATCATCTTTTCGAAATCTTGTTTTTGAGTGTAGTTGGGAATATCTCCGTAAATTAGCAAGAACGCGGTTTCTAGGAAGTTACAGTTTTCAACTATTTGTTCAATTGGGTATCCTCTGTAAAGAAGAATTCCGGCGTCTCCGTCGATGTACGTAATATTTGAAGAACAGCTTGCTGTTGAAGTGAATCCAGGATCGTAACTAAATAATCCGGTTTCTTGGTAAAGCCCTCTCATGTCTAGCGCTTCGGGACCGCAAGTACCTTGTAATATTGGAAGTTCAATAGATTTTCCATCAATAGTCAGTATGGCTTTGCGTGTCATTTGGCCTTATGGTCTTTCGTTGTTGATAGGCTAACAATAAAACAAAATTTTTAATAATTCATTACGAAAATGAATTTGTTAACCAGTTAATAGGGATTGCAAAGATTTTATTTGGGGCTGACACCTAATAATATTCTTTAAGGATCAACTTAAGGTCCTTAAGGAGCCCTCTAGGTGATCCCATATTAAAGCGCCACTCACACTCTTTCAAGAAGAGATTGAAGTTGTTTTTAGGCACACCATTGTATTTTCGTAAGTGACGCTTTGCCTGGTTCCAGAAGTTTTCAATGCCATTTATGTGGTTATGTTTGTTGGCAAAGAGTTCTGAGTGAT
>JAPLON010000108.1:14531-16263 GCA_026400695.1 Pseudomonadota bacterium | reverse complement strand
AGGTAAGTCTAAGCATTAGCAACCCTCATTATACTTTTGAGACAGTTTTGCCTTTAACGCTTAAAAACAGTTTTAAAGATGATTTCGGCCTATAATTAGAGATCTTAACATTACTTCTTAATAAGCCTTTGTATAGCAATTGTCTGCTTGTGCCAGTCACGTACCGGTATAGCAGGTGATCCAGCTACGGTTTCACCAGGACCGACATCTCTCATTAGACCACTTTGTGCGGCAATTTTAACACCATCACTAATGTTTAAGTGCCCAGCAATACCCACTTGGCCAGCTGCAATTACAAACTTACCTAGTTTAGCACTACCAGCAATACCTACTTGAGAAACAATCACACACCCATCACCTAACTCAACGTTATGGGCAATTTGCACCAAATTATCAATTCTACAGAAATTACCTATAAGCGTATCGTGCTGGCTGCCTCGATCAATCGCAGAATTAGCACCTATCTGTACATCGTTACCAATGCGCACGCAGCCAATTTGAGGTATATCAAAATGACCCCGTTCATCCATATGAAAACCAAAACCTGATTGGCCAATCCTAGCACCAGGCTTTATGTACAACCTGTCTCCAGCAATACAGTTAGTTATGGTTACACCATATTCAAGTAAACTATCCTTACCAATTTCTGTATGGTCACCAACTATACAATGACTACGGACAATAGTATTTTCACCAATTTTTGCATGAGCCCCAATTACTGCAAATGCTTCAATTTGGCAATTTCTCCCTATTAAAGCGGTTGGATGAATACTTGCTAAATTAGAGATTTCACCGGTTGATTTTGGAAATGGATAAAAATACAAAGCAGCCTTACCAAAGGCACGATATGGAGTAGGAGAAAATAACCCTACAACCCCTTGTGGTAAAAGGTGCCTATCTTCTTCTTTCAGTATGCAAAACCCGTGTTTAGCCTCTATCAAAGAATTTTTATACTTTGAATTGTGGTAACAAGCCAAAGCATTCTTAGGAAGATTATCAAGAGGACCAACATTTTCTACGAATACATCATCAGCATCACAACTAGCACCAATCATTTTGGCCAGTTCTTGAACCGTAATTGCCGGCGACTTTTGAAAAAACATAGCTACTTACCTATTTTTTGAATATCTGGAATACGTTTATTTAATTTTTCAATAATTGCATCTGTATGGTTTAATTGGTCATCGGCAACCAAAGCTACTAATTGCTTATCAGTGGATGTATTAAGAAACAAATCAATCTTATGCTCTTTGTGATACAGACGAATAATACCTGCAAGCTCTTCTTCAATGTTCATATGAATTTTGAGAAATTTTTGATTCAGGGCATCACGTTCATGTTGAAATTCTTGATCAATTTCTTCTACCTTTTTGTCCAGTGCAGCTTTGCGCTTTGCTAAATTTTCTGATTTAACATTTTTCTTTTGTTGCATAACCTGGAATTCAGTATATTCCTTACGCAACTCTTTCTCTAATTCTTGAATGCGCCCTTGTGCCTTAGCATTAGCTTCCCCAACCAGTTTAGCTAATTGCTGAAACGGCTTAGCTTGTTCACGCACGCGTTCCATGCTAATTAAACCGATTGTTAAACCAGTGGTTTTATAATGAGGCTTTAATAAAAAATAAGCAGCCGTAATTCCTACGGCCGCTAATATTATATGAAAAAAATATGGAAGAAAACGCCTAAACATTTCTAAAACATATTGCTAAATTGCAACTGAATAGATCTCTTT
>JAPLON010000108.1:3220-14516 GCA_026400695.1 Pseudomonadota bacterium | reverse complement strand
CAACTGAATAGATCTCTTTTCATCATATTTCTGGCTCATGTACGGAATAGCATAAGTTACACCAATTGGTCCAAACGGAGATGTCCACAAGATACCCATACCTGCTGCCGCTCTTATCTTCCTATCACTTATAGAATTTTTATCTGTTTGTCCAGGATCCCATAAGCAACCCCAATCATTAAAGATACTTGCGCTTATTTTCCAGTCATCTGGCAAACCAGATGGGAATTTAAGTTCTACGCTTGCACGCCACATTCTGGTACCATTCAAAGGATCTTTGGTGACCTTATCACGGGGACCAACACCTTGGAAGTCAAACCCGCGTAAGTCTGTATACCCCATTTGGAAGCTATCTACAATGCGTATGGTCTTGCCCATTTTTTGCATTACACCGGTTTGAGCTGATCCTTTTAGGACAAAATCCTCACTTACTATTGGATAATACCCCTTTATTCCCCAAACATGTTGCAAGTACTTAACAGTACCACCAACACCAGCAAAGCCTGTTTCATAACTCAAATCATAACCTTTTGTTGGGTTATATTTATTATCTAGTTTTCCAAAGTGAATTGTTTGGGTTACTTCAGATAACATAGCGCTTTTAGCTTGTGATTTCATAATTGAAGAAGCATCGCTATTAATGCCTGTAATTTTTTCAGAGCGAATGTTATATCCAACATTCTGCCACCACATTTCACTCAAGTCATAAGCTAATCCAAAGTTAGATCCCAGCGTATTATTTTTATGAGATCTTGAATATTTATCTTGCCTTGCCGAAACGGTTACAGTTCCAAGCAAATCTCTATCCAAGAACGCAGGCTCATCCATTCCAACGTCACAGCTCATACTTTTCTTAGAAATCATTGCTCCGCCGCGCACTGTTTGACCATTACCACGGAAATTACGCTCTTTGGCTGTAAATGAAATAAACGGACCATCAAGTGTTGAATATCCCAAACCGAAGTTTAATTCTCCAGTTTTTTGTTCTTCAACTTCAACATTCAATTTGGCTTTATCACTTGCTGAACCTTCTTCTGGTTGCACGTGTGCTTCTTTAAAATATCCAATACCTTTCAATGCCCGTTCTGCATCTTTAATTTTCTTACTGTTATAAGCATCACCTTCATGAATTCTAATTTCACGCCTAATCACATGATCACGGGTACGATCGTTACCTTTTATGGTAATATCTTCAATATAAACCTTAGGACCTTCTTTAACATTAAAGACTATATCAGCCACACCAGTCTCAGCATTTTTACTAATATCTGGTTCTATGTTAATAAAGGCATAACCCATAGTACCTAATGCTTCAGTAAGTTCTTTAATTGATTTATCTATTACTAAACCACTATAGTTCTCACCTTTTTCAATCAATACACACTCTTTAAGTTTTTCAATATCTACCGACTTAATTTCAGAGGCAATCTTAACATCACCAAACTGATATTTACGACCTTCATCAATTGTAAAAGTTAAAAAATATGCTGTTTTATCTGGGCTAAGCTCTGCAATAGCAGAGATTATGCGCATGTCAGGAAAGCCATTGTCATTATAAAATCTTTTGATTTCCTGTTGGTCGTTAAGGAAGCGATCTGGATCATAAAGATCATCGTTCACAAAGAAACGATACCAGCGCCAAACCTTACTTTGCAAAACTTTTTCTAAACGAGAACCAGAAAATGTTTTGTTACCTAAGAAATTTACTTTACGAATAAATGTAGTCGGACCTTCTTCTATTTCAAAAACCAAATCAATACGATTTTCAGGCAAGCGAATAATTTTCGGATCAACCTTTGCGCTGAAACGACCAAGGCGTCTATAAATTTCTAGAATTCTTTGTTGTGCTGCTTGAATTTTTGCATATGATAAAACTTCCCTAGGGCGCAATTGAATTTCTTTTTTAAAGTCAGCATCCTTAACCTTTTCATTGCCTTCGTAAGCAATTTTATTGATGATGGCATTTTCTTCTACTTCAATTACAACAATTGACCCTTCACGATGCACTTTTACATCATGAAAATAACCAGTATCAAATAATGATTTTAAACATTGATCAAGCTTATCAACATCAACCGTATCCCCAACCTTTACCGGCAGATATGAAAGTATAGTTTGATTCTCAATACGATTATTTCCGCTGATACTAATCTGAGAAATTTTTTGCCCATCACCATATACAAGGCCAAAAGACAACAATAGAACACATAAAATTTTTATCATAAAGGTAACCATCCTCGAATCATTTGAAATATTTTAAAACGCATTAAATCATTCCATGTGGAATAAATCATTAAACTGATAACCATTGCAAACCCAGTGCCAAAAACAATCTTTTGAACTATTTCAGGAATTGGGCGACGGATTACCCATTCGATTGCTGTCATTAAAATTTGCCCGCCATCTAATACTGGAATTGGGAATAAATTCAGCACGCCTAAATTAATCGACATCAAAATCATAAACCAAAGCATGGCTCCCACACCAATTTTCACACTTTGGGCTGCCATATCACCAATTGCAAGCATACCACCCAGTTCTTTGCCTTTGCGTTGACCGGTGATTAGTTCACCTAGACCTACGACAATTGATTTGCTCATAAACCAAAAGGTTGAAAATGACTCAGGCACAACGTTTGAAAGTGCGATTTTTTTAAATTCCATTGCAGGTCTTGGAGCAATTCCTAAGACTTTCTCAGTAAGAGGAATTTTTAAGTCAACTTGTTTACCATCGCGCTCAACCTTAACGACGAGTTCGCTGTGCTTACCACTGCGAATAAATGGTAAAATTTCTCCAAATTCATAGATAGCTTCATCATTCACGCTAACAATACGATCATTTGCCATTAATCCGTTTTTTGCACCAATTCCTGTAGGCTCAACAAACCCAACAACTGGTGGTGTAATTGGCTTACCATAAGCAGCAAACAAAATAATCATTGCTAAAATTGCAAAAACAAAATTAGCCAATGGACCACCAAAAGCAACTTGAATACGTTGCCATGGAGTTTTTGAATGCAGAGTTTGATTTCGTTCTTCCTCGGTTAGTTGGCTAATAATACCAGCATCAGCAGTAGCACTAGTAGCATCGGCATCGCCAAGCATTTTAACGTACCCGCCCAATGGAACTATATTAAACGACCACCTAGTACCAAGTCTGTCAGTAAAGCCAAATAATTCTGGCCCAAAACCAATAGCAAAATTTTCAACTTTAACTTTGTTTCTTCTTGCAAACCAAAAATGCCCCCATTCATGTGCAAAAACAATTACAGATAATAAAACAATGAACGGCAAAAAATACTCTAAGATCCACGTGAACAAGACTAACGTCTCCTGCATAAATATCTGGCACTATATATAGTGTTACGTTATATCGGTGAGAAATAAAAGGGGGTTTTTTAGCTAATCTTTAAATATATTTAGTTTTCACCCGCCTGTGTGGCAATTCAGTACAAAAATTTAACCACACCAAAGTACAATTAAAATTGTAAAGACCTATTTTTACTTATTTATATCGAATTTTTCTGCGAATTTTTACATAAAATGCCCCGGCACCGCCATCATTTGGCGCAGCAAATGCGTAACCTGTAACTAACTCAGGCATACTTTGTAACCACTTTGGAACCTGTTCACGCAAAATACTGGGATTATCTGGAGAGCCCTTTCCTGTAATAACAATAACCCAACGCCAATCTTTATATACTGAATTTTTTAAAAAATCTCTTAAGGCCTGTTCACCTAAAACTTGAGTAAACCCGTGCAAATCTATACGGCCTTCAGTGCGAATGTTTCTAAGTTCGTTTGCATGCAACACAGCAACTTTTTGAGTTACTTTCACATGAGGCATAGGTAACTGAAGTTTTTCAGAAGCTTTAACAAACTTTGATTCCTCAGGGATTACCTTGTCACATTTTGTACGATGAACATCCTTGGTAAAACTTGCCCACAACTCTTGGTCTTGCGAAGTAAGTTTTTTAGTCATAAAAAAAACTTCACGAATAAAAACTTTGCAATGCGCTATTAATATCAGAATACTTAAAGAAAAATCCGCTTTGTTGCAACCTATTCGGCACCGCACAAACTCCTTTTAGCAGCATTTCTTCTCCCATTTGCCCAAAAATAAGTGACACTAGCCAACTAGGCAAATATCTGGGTGATTTTTTTCCAAACTGCATTGCTAATAAATCAGAAAATTCAGTATTAGTACACGTTTTAGGAGCGACAATATTAAAAGGCCCACTAAGTTCTTGATTTTGCAATATGTGCCAAAATGCATTAATACAATCTTCCATGTGCACCCACGACATAACCTGAGTACCCTGACCAAAAACCGTTCCAAACCCCATACGAAATTGATTTTCAATACGTCTTAATATTCCTCCCTTAGGACCAAGCACCACACCAAGCCTTGCAAAGCAAAGCCTTGTGTCATCCCCAAGTAAAGATTTTGCAGAGTCTTCCCAAGCTGCGCACAAGCGGTTACAAAAATTTTCATCATCTGGAACAGGAGTGTCTTCGTAGCACTTAAGCTGCTGCCCCCAATAATAACCAATTGAAGAGCCACTAATAAAGACTTTAGGTATACGTTGAAACTTACGTAGATTTGATATCAAATCAAGGGTGGTTGCAATCCTACTATCATATAAAATCTGTTGGTATTCCTTGCTCCACCTTTTCATTATTGGTGCACCAGCAAGGTTGATCACCGCCTCTAACATGGGTAATTTTTCAATCTCTTGTAAATTTGTAATTACGCGATAATCGCGCGGTACCAATTTTGGATTTTGGGTATACAAAACAATTTCATACCCACGATTAAACAAAAAACTTGCCAAGCTTGAACCAATAAAGCCATTACCACCGGTAAATAAAACTGTTGCTGCCATAATACCCTTGCTAGATTTATTATTAAAAATTGGCTACATTTGGCCGAAATCAATAAATTTTTAAACATATGGTCAGCCTAGCACAGCGAATGAATTCAATAAAACCCTCCCCTACTTTTGCAATGGTTGCCAAAGCTGCTGCTATGAGGGCAGAGGGAAAAGATATTGTAAGCTTAAGCGCGGGAGAACCAGATTACGACACCCCGCAATGGATCAAAGAAGCAGCCATAGAGGCCATGACCAAAGGGCAAACCAAATACACTGCAATAGGCGGAACGGCTGATTTGAAAGCGGCAATAGCACAAAAACTAAAAAAGGATAATGGGCTAACCTATAGTCATGCACAAATTATGGCAAGCACAGGTGGAAAGCAAGTTATCTTCAATGCGCTGATGGCCACCTTAAATAAAGGTGATGAAGTAATCATTCCAGCGCCATATTGGGTTTCTTACCCTGACATCGTGTCTCTATTTGAAGGGATACCTGTTTTTATTAATTGCTCAATCGAAAATAATTTCAAAATGCAAGCAGAGCAATTAGCTAAAGCCATTACACCAAAAACCAAATGGCTAATCCTAAACTCCCCATCAAACCCAACTGGCTGCGTTTATAATGCAGATGAACTACTAAGCTTAGCTGAGCTATTACGCTCTAACCCCCACGTTTCTATTTTAACCGACGATATATACGAGTACCTCGTTTACGATGACACAAATTTTACTAACATCTTAAATGTTGCTCCTGATTTGGCAGAACGCACTCTGGTAGTTAATGGAGTTTCAAAAGCCTATTCCATGACCGGTTGGAGAATTGGCTATGGCGCAGGACCTAGTCACCTTATTAACGCCATGACTAATCTACAATCACAAAGTACTTCAAATCCGTCATCAATATCCCAAGCTGCAGCAATTGCTGCTATTAATGGCCCTCATGATTTTTTAAATGAATGGCGCTCAAGTTTTAGCAACCGTCGTGATTTTGTATTAAATGAATTAGCCGACATAAAAGAACTGCAATTAATCAAACCCAGCGGCGCTTTTTACTTGTACATTGGGTGTAAAGGAATAATTGGAAAAACCACTATTGATGGAAAAACTTTACAAACAGACAACGATTTTTGCACCTATCTATTAGAACACCACCATGTTGCCACAGTCAGCGGAGATGGCTTTGGTTTATCGCCATATTTTCGCATCTCGTATGCCACCAGCATTAGTAATTTAGAAAAAGCTTGCAAAAGAATAAAAAAAGCCATAGCTGAATTAAGGTAATAGTGGTTTTGATTTTAATAGCCAAGCTCATATAAAAACTTAAATTTCACAAAACACATTCAAAATCTTTATTGCAAATTAACGTAATATTAATGCCTCTATTCCATGATTAGTAAGTAGAAAAATACTTTTAATCTCACCATGGAGAAGTAAATAATGAACTTTAACATAAAAAATTGTGCCATATTAGCTATTTGTATTTGCACCAATGCATACCCAACCCAACAGGACAACGAAAATTTTATAACACCCGATTCTTCCCCTAGGTACACTAAAATGCGGCCCCCTCCAATTAAATCACCAAAAAGATGTGATTACTTAGAACATGAAGAAAATATAAAAAAATCCAACCCAGGCACACACAATCATGCAGGAAAAGATTTTTTTAAAAACTGGAGCCTAAATGAAAATATTTTGTCTAATGATAAAAAATAACGAAAACGCCACGAGGTTTTCCTCGTGGCTTCTAAATACCATTTCACTTGCCCCTGATACCAAGTCTCTCAACGCGTAACACATTAATAACACGTAAAAATAATGCACTGTATTTACATATACTTTATTTTTTAAATTACGTTTATAAAAAAAAATAGACACTAAGTATTTTTTTTGTTTTGTTAATAGAAATTTAATAATTTATCTACATAATAACAATTGGATCAGAAGATCTTTATTAACTTAATTTATATGGAGAATAAAAATGAAAAACTTTAGTATTAAAAATATCGCGCTAGTATTGGCTGTTTTATTTGGTACAGCTGCTGCTTATTCTATGGATAAACACCATACTCCTGTACGCGTAGATGACCTATTAGTTGGTGGAAAAGGTGGAATGATGAAGCCAGCACCAAGAATGCACACACCAACAGATTGTTTCGAAGAAGAAAAAAGAGCACCAAAATGTGATGCTTGGACGCTTCAAATTGACAAACATGGTGGAAAATTTACTACTGGTGATGTTCTAGTATCAATGAGCAGCTGTGGCGAAAATATAACTATCAACGGAGATGGTTGTATTAGCATGGGCGTAAGGAAGCACATTGTTCAAGGTATCGAACTATTAAGATTAGTTAGAGTTTTAAACTGCACATTTAATTGTGAAGCTGCTTGTGGCTTAATCGCAGTTTTAGAAAAATGTGAATGCCGTGAAGAGCGCGAAGATGATTGCCGTCCTCGTAAAGAAGACTGTCACAAAGAAAAAGACTGTGGCCCAAAAAGAAAATAAATTAGTAAAAATGAAGATCCCACCAATGGTGGGGTCTTTTTAAAACCAAAAAACATATTCTAGATTTCACTTCTCTTAATACTTAAATACGGAGCATTTATGAAAAAAACTATTTTCCTTTCATTTATATCATTCGTTTGCTTTATCTTTTCATGCATATACGGTAGCGAAGCACCTGCTGAAAATGATGAAAGAGCATCAGGCAGTAAATTCCTGCAAATGCGAATAACAAATGACGAAGATTGCGATAAATTTAAAATTACCAGAACATATCTAGGTCCAGATAATGTAACCACTCAAGTAATCTTTCGCCACCCCCCATGTAAAGCATTAACTATTAAATTAGTTAAAACCATAATACGTATGGACGAAGTGGCCTTACGTGAAATTGAACGCCATAGAGAATCAGGCGGCATATTATCAAGTGATTCAGATTCTGATGATAGCGATAGTGACGATACAGCAAGCGATGGTATGCTTAGCCCCTGCAAAGAAAAGAAGGGTTGGTTTAAATGGTTCTTTAATATAAATTAATGATAAGCTCGACTCTAAAAAACATAACCTATGACAGGAAGTCTGTGGTTTATTTTGCATACAGTAAGTTTCTTGATTAATAGATTTGTTTCAAAAGAATATAATTCTATAAAATTAGTTTTCCCTGTTATAAACATCATCGACAATTACAAATAATTCTGCGATATCTTTAGAAGATACCAATCAAAATTTGTTGCCAAATTTGAAAATATCAACATCAAAAATTCCACCACTTCGTCAAGCATTTGGAGCACCTATGACTAGTTATACCTCTTCCATAATTAATTATTTTTCATTATGGATTCCCGCCTACGCGGGAATGACAAAAAAAACAGCGGCAGTTACGTCATTCCCGCATAGGCGGGAATCCATTTTGCTTAACGTTATTTTCGGTAAATGGTATTACCGCCTCTTTATACCGCTATTTATTTGTTTTGGACTTACATCCTTATACACATCAGAGGATGACATAGAAGCACGTGGTGTACATGCAGTAAAAACAACAGTAATAAACAAAGATTTTACGATTAGATTTGACAGAAATGAAATCTTTATAAGTTCAACTGCAGAACTAACCGATGAATTAAGGCAGAATATAATAAGGCAACTAGCAATAGGGCTGAAAGCTTCTCAAAGACCAAAAGCATACGGCACTTTTAGAACCCCCCCTACAGTAGAAAGTGTAGGTGTAGGTGTAGGTGTAGGTGTAGGTGCAGGCGCAGAAACCACTGACCCTCATGAATGTTGTCTTTTATGGTGCATACCTATGTGCGTGAGAAATTGCTTTAAAAAGATTTGCTGCGGCTAACCTCATATTTTACTAAAGTTTTATTAAGTATAAATTTAATCTAGCTAGAGAATATGTTTTTAATTAACCATATTTTAATGTATTTAAGCAAAAATAACAATTATATCTTGTTAATTTTATTTTGCCAACCTATGATATGGAGAAACTTATGAAAAACTTTAGCATTAAAAATTGTGTATTTTTGCTGACTTTTTGCCTATCAACAACTATCGCATACTCTTCCTCCGATTCTGATGAAGAATCACCCATCAGAGTAAAAAGTACACCACACCGTTTTGTAAACACCACTCAATTAAGCAATAATCAATGGAAAATTTTAATTGAAAAAAAACGCGCATATTTCTTTACTAGTAAAGAAATGGTAGAAATAACATTACGCGAAGGTAAGCAACCTATTGTTCGAAGAAAAGCAGAAGAATACACCTCTCCATTTGATCTTAAATCCAAACAAATTGATGCCGCTGCAGAACTAAAGGATTTTCTTATTGTTCAAGCAGAAATGAAAGGATACATCTCCCCATTTGATTCTGCAGGCAAACAAATTGATGCCGCTGTAGAACTAATAGAAGCAATTCATGTCGCAAAGCACAAAGATATTACTGGTTTCATAGAGAAATGTGGCCACACAAAATGTAAATGTAAAACACGCCGCAAATAAGAACAGAACTGCATATGAAATAAAAAATCAATTGCTACCACAAAAACATCTCCAGTTAATAATATTTTAATATTTTTAACTGAGAATAAACACTGAAACCAACCGGTTTTGTTTTAACTTTTAAAATGTGGAGAAAGATTATGAAGAATTTTTTTATCAAAATATACACACCAATATTATTTAGCCTAAGTATAGCTGCGTTACATTCTGCCACAAGACCAACTGTACCGATTGAACTCCCAACTAATCCACCCGTTTTTTTAAGATCAGTAGCAGCACCACATGAACCAATCGAATTAAGAATAGTAGACGACATCTTAGACGCTGCTAGAACCCCTGCTGCTAAAATGCCAATCCAACAGTGCGTTTTAGATTTCTCAAGAGATGGCGCTCAAAGTTCCGTATTTAAAATTACCGGCTATTTATTATCTAGTGGCGGTATAATTGGCGGAGACAGCCACAAAAAACTATACTGGGCTGATTTTTCATACCTAATGTGCGAATCACTTGCTGCGTGGGTACGCCAAAGCCCAGCTGATTTTCCAAAACTTGCCAATTTTTTCAATGACAAAGACGCCGTATACACAGCTTTTGGAAAAATAATTAATACTGTAGATACAACTGAAAGAGAATTAAGCGCTCTAGCTGACCTTAAAAATTGCGAATCTTTTGTGAAAGAAACTATGGATAAAGATTTACCATTACTTTTAAATGAACTATTCAAAGCTTTGCCAGCTTCTTTGTCTTCTGTTGGAGATTTAGCAAAAGATCATCAGTCTGAAATTGTTTCTGTAGCAAAAAAATTTACACCACAAATTGCTCAATTGGTAAATGTTTCATACATTGGACTTTCTAAAGCATCAGACGCCGCATCTGCTGCCGTATCAAATTTTGTACAAGCAATTGAAGACGGTGGATGCTGTGGTTGCTTCAGCCTATTCAAAAGCAAAAAAAAATAACTAAAAACTAATCATTACCAAGTAGACGCAAATCTACTTGGTAATTTTTGTAGATAATTTAATTTTCTTTTTTTAATATCAAACTACTAACAGTGTTTTTAATTTAGATGACAAATTACCGCTTAATAGGCTGCATGACCGGTACTTCGTGCGATGGGTTGGATCTTGCCTATATAATAACCAATGGTAGCGACCAGTTGACCGTTGGCCCATCTACGACAATTCCTTTTACTAACAACTTCCGCAACACCTTACGTAAACGAGTTACCCTAGGAACTGCACGCCATTTTATGGATGATGAATTAGAAAAAGACATTGCCAACTACCATGCACACCACATAAAAGAATTTATACGACACAACCAGCTTGAAGTTGATGCCGTAGGCTTTCATGGGCAAACAGTTTGGCATGACCCAGCCAATAAACTAACCGTTCAATTGGGGGACTGCCAACTACTAGCCAATCAATTAAACATAAATGTAATTGGGCAAATGCGCCTTAACGATGTCGCAAATAGTGGGCAAGGCGCGCCTCTTGCCCCAATTTACCATCAAATAATAACCTCAAAGTTACCAAAACCACTAGCAGTCTTAAATATTGGCGGTATTACCAACCTCACCTTAATTACTGAAGGTGAACTAATCGCCGGGGATATTGGCCCAGGTAATGCTTTAATTGATGACTGGATGGAGCAAAAAACTGGAATTGTCCAAGACACAAATGGTGAATGCGCCACGCAAGGAATAGTAATTCCAGCAATTTTAAACAAATGGCTAGAAGACCCATTTTTCACCCAGCCATTACCAAAATCGTTAGATCGACTGTATTTTCACAAAAATTTAGATGACTGCCAAAAGCTTTCAATTGAAGATGGCGCTGCAACCCTAACGCAGTTTACGATTCAAAGCATTGTTACAAGCTTGCAAAATTTACCAACACCCGCACAACAAATAGTT
>JAPLON010000108.1:0-3152 GCA_026400695.1 Pseudomonadota bacterium | reverse complement strand
TCATGAACGGCTTATGTCAAAATTTTGAGGAAGTGCTTAAAGTTTCTGACCTTGGTTTCAGTGAAGATGCAATAGAAGCACAATTGATTGCCTACCTGGCAGCACGATTTTTTGAAAACTTACCATCAAGCTTCCCTAGTACAACTGGGGTAAACGAACCGACAATAGCAGGACAATTATTTCTTGCGGAATGAATCCAAAGTCACAATATTTGAAGTGCCTTTAGCAGAATCAGCTTTTTTCGAGGCACCCTTATCAGATTTGTCGCTAGGTTTATCAGCCTTAACCGTTTTACCTGTTTCAATAGGCTCATCGGTTACCGGATTAAACTGAAGGCCGAACTTTACAGAAGGATCCACAAAACTCAAAAGTCCAGAATATGGTATGTACAATTTTTCATGGGCATCATCAAAGCACAAAGTTACGTAAAATCCTTTGGTGTCAGCCAACAAATCCCAAAATTCGTATTGTAGAACAATGGTAATTTCATCCCCGTACTGATCACGCAAATAATCAGGCATTACAACACCAGGATGATCTGTAGCAAAAGTTACGTAGAAATGATGATCACCTTGCAAACCATGCTTTGATGCATGGCCAATAGCTTTTTTAACCACATCCCGCAGGGCTGTTTGAACCATTGCTTCGTAATCAATAAGATCTTTTGCCACCAATTCCTCCTCTTAAAATTTAAGTGGGGAGTATTCTGTTGCAAGGCCACTCCCCAAGCCCCTAAGTAGTTATTGCTTTATCAAACAGAGTTTGTTTAGGCAACTTTAGCTACAACACGGCGTTCACGATTGCGGTTAGCAATGCGAAGGTTACGGTTTGCACCTACTACTCTACGTGTGCGGTTTCCTGCGACACTTATTAATGTTAGCCCGATAACGACGGAACCATACCGAGCGAAGAGCCTATCTTTACCACGCGTGTCGATCCTATGTCGCCCCCGTAATATATGGTGGAGGCGCCGGGTACCGCCCCCGGGTCCACTACGCCTATTCCATAAGCCGTTTATCGCTATAGATGCAAGCATCAGTATAAATATAGTACTTTTTGTAAATAATTCAAGGAGAACCGCTTAATCTTCTTGCTTTTTTGCCCTTGGGTGTGCCGATTTATAAGTTTTCATCATGCTAAACTCATCAATCTGAGTATATACCTGAGTTGATGAAAGCGAAGCATGGCCTAGTAATTCTTGGATACCACGCAAATCATGTGAAGATTGCATTAAGTGAGTTGCACAACTATGGCGCAAAGCATGTGGCGTAAGTGATTCGGGTAACCCGTTGGCTCTTCTAAAATCACGCAGAGCTTTCTGAGCTAATGCTGCTTGCAATCGCTTACCCTTCTCACCATAAAATAATGGCGAATCTGGGTTGTTAGCATACGGTTGAACTTTTAGGTAAATTTCCAATAATTCTTTCACAGAATCAATTATGGGCACCTGACGCATTTTTTGCCCTTTACCAACAACGGTTATAAATTTTTCGCTTAGCAAATCTTTTTGATTTAAATTAAGAGCCTCTGAAATACGCATGCCGGTGTTATATAACAATTGCATTAATGCTTGGTTACGCAAGCCAACCCAAGGTATATCAGACATATCCTGAATGGTACTTGTAATTTCCATTGCTTGATCAATGCTTACAGGTCGCGGCAAAGTTTTTTGGGATTTTGGACTTTTAGAATGGAAAAAAGCATGATCATCAAGAATTTGTTGCTGCAATAAAAAATTGCTAAAGTTCCTTAAACCAGCCAAACCTCGTATTGAAGACCTAGTATTTTTTTGCAATTTTCTTTGGTGTAACAACCAAGCCCGAATATCTTGCGGAGTAATCGCCTTAAATTTTTCAATTGTAAGTTCATTATTATGGTAATCTTCATAAAAATTTTTAAAGTCGAAAAAGTCCTGTAAATATGCCTTTACAGTATTTGGCGAGCGATTCAAATTACTCAATTCGATCCGCCACTGATTAATAATTTCAGCAATATTTATCAAATTTTAAAACCTTTACCACATAATTAGAATTAATAGATTTATGTGTAATATAACATTGTCATCAGGTTTTGAAGAAATACTTTTAAAAAGGGGACTTATTACCCCCGATCAACTGCACATTGCCCTAATGCAGCAGCAAAAAAACCAATCTTTTTTAAGTGAAGTATTGGTTGATTTAAGATTTGTGCAACCAAAAGTTATGGGAGAGTTTGTTAGTGAAATCACGGGATACCCATATATTGATTTAGAAAACTGCCCCGTAGACAGTAATTTAATTTTTAAATTTGGCAAAGAGTTTTGCAAAACGCACTCAGCTATCCCATTTTGTTTAGATAATATTTTGCACATTGCAATGCTAGACCCTGAAAATATTTTAGCTCAAGACATCTTAAAAAAATCTGCGGAGAGTCTTTTTGAAAAAAAATTCATTTGCAAGTTTTACCATACACACAAACAAGCATTCGTACATGCATTACAAAAATCAGCTTCTCCTATATCTGAAGAGTTTGATGCCTCTTTTGAAAATCTATTTAGTAATCTTTTAAGTGAAGCTTTTTTAAAGGAAGCTTCCGATATTCATTTTGTGCCACTAGACCAAATGATTGTTGTTAAATTTCGCATTCATGGTGAATTGGTGATTTACCAACATTTAGAATTAGAAGTTTATGAAAAAACCTGCGTACGCCTTAAGATCTTGGCAAAATTAGATATCGCAGAGCGTCGCCGACCCCAATCAGGAGGATGTACCTTAAACATTCAAGGAAGCCCCATTGATTGCCGTACATCTTTTCATCCATGTTCATTAGGAGAAAGCTTAGTAATACGCTTACTGCCAACTAATCGGCAAGTTTTATCGCTTACTGAACTAGGGTTTTCAAACACGCAAGTTGAAGCAATGACAAAACTTATAAACAAAACCTACGGTTTATTTTTAGTTTGCGGACCAACTGGTTCTGGAAAAACCACAACATTACATGCACTTTTAAAAGAACTAGATAGCAGTAAAAAAAAGGGGCTGTACCAGATAACACGATAAAGTGTTATAAGGTGAATGATGAGAAAGAGCCGATTAAGTAAAGTTAAACAAGAACGCTTACTAGAGTATTTTGTAGCAGGAGTAACTGCGAGATGTGCTGCTAGTCTGATAGGG
>JAPLON010000135.1 GCA_026400695.1 Pseudomonadota bacterium | reverse complement strand
TCCGGAACGATGACGCAAGCTGGAGGAATGACGGCTTCTGGCACGGTCGCATAGACCGAAGCGGCTACTCCGGAAAGAGCTGTAGCTAATACTCCGCGAACGTCCGTTGCGATCGATGTCGCTGTCATTGTGCGATCGTTTCGACATCGACGTAAGGCGAAAGAAGCCCCACGACTCGATTCATTAATGACCTACCGACGCGGAACGGTGACGGCTGAAAATCAACGCCTTCGATCTGTCCACCCGGAGCGACGACGCTCTGAAAAATCTCGACACTTACGACGAGAATCGCCTGTTCGACGGCGGCTGTTGATGCGTAAAGAATGGCGGCGCTGGCTCCGGATAGGTAGGCAACGCCAGCCGGTATCACGCCACGAATCGCGATGTCTGCATTCGTCTTGTCGGCTGTGAAGATGTACGGCGAAACGCCTGTGTTCGTGACGGTAATCGTTCCGTTAAAAGTAGATGGCACAATTCCGGAGGCGACGACTGATTGACCTTCGACGAAATAGTGTGGACGCTGTGTGATGTAATAAGCGACATTATTTGTTAAATAAACTTCTGCGATAGCGGCTTGATTAGCTGTCAGCATAGGAAGAATAACTTGCTCGGCGCTGTTAATAATGCCGTCGAGATACGCATCAGAATAAAGAGAAGACGAGACACCCAGAATCGTACGAAGCTCGCTGGCTGTAACGATGCTAGGCATCTCGTCCTCCTTCTATCTTCTGCTCGGCTAGATACGGGAGCGCACCTAGCCGATGATTATTTTGGAACTATGCTTTGTTATTCTTAAATGCGCCCGCGCCGATTTTGGTAGCGATTGCGCCATAGCCGTAATAAGTGACGCCGATTTGTCCGGTAGCCAGCAAGTTAGCGGTTAAGCGAATTGATGGTGACTCGTACCATGTATAAGAGTCAGGATTGACGATCAAGATCGAGCCATCTGTGTCAGTTAATGAAGCTGTGTTAGCTGTGACGTAAAGATTAAGACCGGCAACAATTCCACGAACGGAAGTAGGAGTCGAGACGCCGCCTGTTGTATTTGTCTGTCCAGCCGCTACGTTGTAAAGCGGAGCGCCAGAGACGTTCAACGTCATTAAGTTTGACCATTGTGAAGTGTTCACGATGATGTTCTTTGCGAAGTTAGCAGATCCGGCATAAACAGAAGCCGCACCGCGAGAAACGATGCCGAGTAATTCCGCCGCTGTTGGATAAGTGACGGTGGTAGTGCCATCGGCTGTTGCGCCAGCGATGATTGCCGCATTAACGGCGGTGTCTGTTGTCTTGGCATAAGCGCCAGCCATAAGACGCATGAGTTCATCGAAGAACGCTGGTGAACTTCTGTCGAGAAGCTCTTGTGAAATTTCGTTATAGCCCGCGTATTTTTTGACGTCCACGCTCACATAGGAAGCAACCGTTCCAGTTTGTGACGGAGCATCTTCTTCGGCTGTAAGAGCTACGGTTGGAACTGTAGTGATCTTAGGAATCTCGAATGTCATGCCCGCATCTGGAAGCGTTCCAGTAGTGATCGCGTCGATGTTGGAACGTGTGAAATTAGTAAGTCCGTTAATGATTTCGGTCATCTGACGTGTTGGATTAAATCCTGTGTCAGTTGTTCCCATGTTGTCATCTGCGGCGGCTACCCATTGAGCAGATTCTCCGCGTGGATTAACAGCGGCGCGAATTGTGTGCTCCAAGTATGAAGTCGCAGAATTGATTGGTGAACGCGGACGAGTAGTCATCATCGGAACGTGTCCGAGATTAACTGATTTGGAAGCTTCAACCGTTTCGGCTGGCGCTTCTGGAACGGTTGGAGTTGTTTCCACTTCGTTTTCTCCTTCGATTGTTTGTGTGTTTTCTTCTGTTACCGGCGCTCCCGATTCGGCTACAGAATTATCCTCCAGACTTGCGGCGACTGATACTTTTGCGCTCGCTATTGCTGGATCGGTGACAAGGCTGACTTCTTTTAATTGACTCGCGCTGATTGTTAAAACTCCATCGATGTTCTTGTATTTGTCAGCCATAACTCCAACGCTGAATCCATCGCGTAATCCGGAACTCGCCTCGACCAGACTGTCATTTCCACGAGTCGTTGAAGCAACGGAAAAGACAGCGTCGATTCCTGCGTTATTGACTGAATAAGATTTTAGAAATCCGATAGGCGCTTCTCTTTCATGTTCGAGAAGAAGTTTTGTTGAATCGCCGAAAGTAATAGAGCCTGGCATAAATAAAGTCTCGCCGGCGCTAGTAGATCCAATTTCGTTCCATGTCACAATGCGACCGGAGATTTCACGTTTAGGAAAATCCGTTGCCGTGACTTTGATTGAGAAATCGGGCGTTAGTGCTCCGATGCGATTCATAATTTCATAAACCTGTGCCCGTTCAAATGCTGATCCACGCAGGTAATCATCTAAATTGAATTTAACTTCTTGAGATGCTGGCACGAAATCATTTGCCATGCCTGTCATCGATAATCTTTCCTCGATGCTTGTCATTACCGTTCTTAGACTGAAATCCACGAGCGATTGACGCGCGAGATTGGCGTTGGAGTACGTCATGCTCGATCCTGATTCTGCGTCCACATAGAAAGCCGGAATGCCGGTAGCCCGTGCTAATTCGGTCGCGACATAACTTCTCGCTTGATTGAGTTGGAGTTTTTCTGGATCGAATCCGAGAGTTTCCAATGTCACGTCCGCGTTCAGGAATGCGGTCGCACGATTGCGACGAGCTGAGCCCCACGATTCGAGAAGTTTCGCGATGCGATCGGCTGGAAGAGCTGATCCGTTAGATTTAAGAACCATCGTAGGAACTGGCTCTCTGGCGTACATAGTCGCCGCACGTTCTAATTCTGCGCCAGCTTTAATCGTTCGTCCGGCTCGATGAAGGATTCCTTCATCATTTCCGAAGAAGACGGCGACACTTCCGACGCCAGTATCGGGAATGCGATAACCGTCGATTGTGTAATACTCGATTTCTGTTCCGATTGCGTTTGTTTGTATTGAAACGCGAATTGGATTTATTCTTTCCGCCGAACGAATGCGATAAGTGTCGGCGTAGATTTCGTTAATTCTGAGATAGCCATAACCGTATAGAAGTAGATCCTCGCAGAGAAAAGCGTATGTCGCTGATCCGGGAATGCGTGGATCTGGCTGATTGATAACACGCGGCGGAGATTCTACTTGCGCTCCATCGGCTTTCGTTCGCACCTTCAACGGAATTGATGCGACAGATGAACAGATTATGTTGCGAGCTCTGGCGCACGTCGGAACGGACATGAACTCGGCGCGTGTAGCTGTGATTCCAGATGTGCCGAAGAAGTTAAAGATCGAGTCGGTCGTTTGTACTGGAGCCAGCGACGCTTGAACGTCGTAAGCTGTAACCTCTTTTACGGAACGCGTAAATAGACCCATGATCTAAGTCTAATGTAGAGCGTTACACCTAGCCGACCAAAATGTCCACTTCCGTCTCTTGGCGTGTCGCGAAATGTGTGACGAGACTCGTAGCCACAGCCGCGCAGACGGCGACATTCGATGCTCGCCTTCCAATGACCCAACCGCCATCGCCATAAGGTAGTCGCACGGCTGAGAGCATCTGTTTCGAGAGCTCTTCTTGCTTAGGATCGAAAACGAGTCGTTTAGAAGTGATCGCTCCGAGCATTTCGTCGCAAGCTTGTCCATACTCGCTTCCATCGATCGCCACGATAGGAATGCCCGCCGGTTGGAGTCTTGCGGCAACAGCCGCACTCGTGCGCTTGGAGAAGGCGACATGTTCTATTTGATACTTCCGAGCATACGGAGCCAGATCATTAGCCACAGCTTTATCATCGAGCGAAATCGGATTGTGCCATGTGTGAAGAAGCTTGGAGCTCCTACCAGAGCCGCGTCGCGTCTATCCGGAGAAAGATCGATGCCAAGCCATGTCAGTTTTTCCAGATCCAAGTCGGCTCCGGTAACTCCGCACTCTTGCCATTCCTTCGTAGGAATTGCCGCGCCGATCGTATTGACCCAACGACAGAGCACTTCCGTCTGGACGACTTCTGGCGGATCATGGAGAACCGCCTTGATGTTATCGACGTGGATCGTGTGACCCAATGCTGGATTACTTGCGACCCAATTAGATTCCAGATCGATCTTGTCCGAATAGGCTGACCATTCCAGATAACAGATGTCATCGTTCGCACCTGCCGCGCTTGCCATTCCGCGCTCACGGAGAGAATTAAGAATGACGCTGTGTTGATCGCCAGCGTTGGAAAATGTCCAGAGCTGAGGATTTTTCGCCGCCATCATCGTGTATCTCATGGCTGACCATGCTTCGGTATCTTTGAGCATACGTGTTTCGTCCATGTACACAGTCTCCGGCTTAGCGAATCCACGAGCCGCCGCATTCGCCGCCTTGACGACATAACGCGCACCAGATAGAAGCTCGATTTCCTCGGAGCCATGAGCCCATCGGATTTTCTTGACTTCCCTAACGAGATCGTTATTTCCTTCGATGATTGAAACGATGTGTCGGAACGTCTCCAGCGATGTCGTAAGAACGTGAGCCGATCCGAGTTGAAGCGGCTCTTGCCACAGAAAAAGTCTGGCGAGAATGGACATTTCCATAATCGTCGATTTACCGTTCTGTCTGGCTCCCACGACGCAGACGACCGGAGACGCCCACCTTGAATCCGGTTTTATTTTCAGCGCATGCTCGAAGACGAAGCGTTGCCAAGGCATGAGATTTACGCCTATCTGGGTCGCGAAGTCGATGATCTCGAATCCTTTAGAAGGTAAATCGTTGAGCTTTGAGTGGATTCTAGGCGTCGGAGAGCCCATGAGTAGGGCTGGCGTGGGAACTATTCTCGCCTCATCTTTGTTCGCCTCTCCTACGACCGTCAGAGCCCTTGTTTGACCCTGTCCAGCCTTAGTCATGGCTAGTCGATTCGTTTAAGGGTGAAAAAGGAAAAG
>JAPLON010000149.1:7289-14750 GCA_026400695.1 Pseudomonadota bacterium | reverse complement strand
AAATCCAAGCTATTTTGTATCACGCTTGCAAAGATTGATCGTGTGGGTATTTGGTTGGTTTTCTAAGTAGCAATACAATGATGGGTACATTTTCAGGCACCCATTTAGAATTTAAGCTGCAACTTTTAGGTAGGGGTGAAAGGCTTTAAAGAAATTTAAAGTTCTTAGTTCTATTAAAAAGGCTCTGCCTTCTGCACCAACACCGCACATACCAGTGATTGGTTAATTGCTGGATAAAATGAAAATTAATGCTTAAAGATGAGACTTTAATTTTAGTAAAAGTTCCGACCTTTCTATTGGTAATGGGCGATTATGGGAGGCGTGGTTCAGTAAGAAATGGCCAGTTAGTTGTAATGCATGTACATAGTCAGTTGCTGTGATTGGATTATTATTCTGGTCTAACAAAAATTTGGGTAAGGGCAACAGTTTAGTAATGTATGGTTTGGCCGCTTCATAGCAAACAGCCCTGCCAGTTTTTGGGGAAACATGGGAAAGGTTGTCTGAGCTGCCGGTTACTGCGCATTCATCCAAACTTAAACCAAATCCTAATTCTTCAACTAACGTTACCTCAAAAAGGCAATAAGCTTTTAACGCCTCATTAAAATTATAAAATGATAGAAACGTTTCGTTAGTGTACTGCCAGAGTTTTTCATATGGATGGTTTTCTGGTAATAATGTGCTCAACATTTCAAGCATAGATTTTAGGGCATATACTCTTGTTGATTCACAAAACTGTAAGCTTGAGTGGCTCTGCTTTGTTTCTAGTTTTAGAGTTCCCATGTGTTGTTCTAGTCTTGCTTTTCTCTGTAATTTAACAAAATCTCCTGGTTGTGGTAGGGATGACTTAGTGCGCATTACCATGCCATCAACTCTACCATGGTGTTGTGTAAAGATGCTGGCGATTAATTGTTTTTCAGAATAGCTGCGGTACCTTAATACTATTCCGCTATCTTCCCACTGCATAAAATTTTTAATTATGTTTTTTTATAGTTAGTAGAGTTTTTGACTTGCCACAAGTGTGTTTTCAACTTAAAACTTAAAAGAAAGGGGCCTTAGCTCAGATGGGAGAGCGCTACAATGGCATTGTAGAGGTCAGGGGTTCGATTCCCCTAGGCTCCACCAGGTTTATTCTGCCTTGGTTATTGCACCTTTTTTTTGTATGCTTTGGCATTAGAAGCCCAAGGTTATTAATATGTTCCTGCCCACTATCTGCTCAATCTAGCTTTAGTCCATTAACTCCAATCTTGGCAGAACACATCTCGCCTGAACTGAGTTACTTAAAATCAAAGTGGGCTTCATTGATGTCTTATGGAATGACCGTAATTTTCTTAAGGATAGGATGTACGATCTTTTCTAATACACTTTTTTGGGTTGCGTTATCTATAGTTCGTGCTATTTTAATTGTTAGTTTTAATAATTATTAATTGCTTATGTATGAAAATGTACATAGTGCGTTTTTAGGTTAATTTATTATGTTAAAAAAAAGTAGTTTATTGTTTGTAATTTGTTCCATTGGTTCAATTATTGCATCTACACTTCCAGATAATTATGCAGTACCTCCAGATACTTCTCGTCCTTCATGTAATTATGAATATGAAAGTGATGACTCTAGAATTCGCAAAAATGGGCCTAAAGTTTATAGATATGAAGGTAGAAAAACATACCTTGATGTTACTGATTCAGAAAATGTTGAAAAATTAGAAAAATGTTTTAAGCTTTTTGATGAAGATGATATTAAAGAAAAAGAAGACCTTTACATGAAATGGCCTTCTAAATTAAAGAGAGGATCTTGTATAGCAATGGCTTCCTTACCTTTTATTGCTAATCCATCACCGTATTCTCTACCTTTAATTTGGATTGGAATTGAAACAGGAGATTTTATAGGAGGTCTTTTTCACTTAGCATTGGACCATACAGATGTAAACAACAAAGATTTTCCTGATTTTTGGAGAGAAATTGCCTTAAATTTTCAAGACCATCACTTGCATAGTTTAGATTTTAGGAAAGGATCTTACTTATATTTAACCATGCCATTTTACGATGCTGCTCTTCCTTTCTTTATGTTTTCTACTGCTCTTGCAATGTTAGGTTATTATGAATACAGTGCTATTCTCTGCTCATCGGCTTTTACGCTCATACACCATCAATGGCATCATAGCTACTTACATGGAAAAAAGTTCACAAACAAAACCTTAGAACATGTTTGGAAATATGGACAATCGTTACACTTTATAGCATCTAAGAAATTTCACGCTGTTCATCATTCTTCTTTGAACTCTAACTATACTGCAATGACTGGGCACACAGAGCCAGTAATAAATTTTATTCAACAATCGTTTGATTCTAGGGTAGGTGGTGGATTAAAAGTTTGTTTAGCAAAAACTGCAAATATTGGTCGAAAAATTTATAAAAATGTCTTATGGGCTTTTAGTTCTTGCAGAATGAAACATAAAGAAAGTGATGAGTAAAAATTTTACAAAAACTATCTTTCTTGATTCTGTATTAATTTTGAAAACCTTTAGTAACCACATACATTTCTGTGGAATATTTGCGGCTAGAGTTTGGTCTAAAATGTGATACTTTGGAAAAGAGTGGTTTGTTGCTTATAATTTATTGTTCCCATTGAATTTTTAACGTTTATCCTTGTATATTGGGCCATAAGTTTTTACTAGTTTGCCCACGTGCATAAAGCTATTGCCTTAAAATATCTTTCAGATTTATCCGATCTTTTGGAAAGTGGTTATGATGTAGATCATTCCCAAGATGCTTTGTTAATTAACCACGCTAAAGGGCAGTTTTTGCTAAATTACCACGGGGTTATGGATCAAATTTGGCTTTCGTCACCATTATCTGGTGCGCATCATTTTGCTTATCAAGATAATCAATGGTTATGTACTCGTACAGGTAGTGCTTTGGAAGATATTTTGAGGCACGACCTTGATGCGTGAGAAATCTTTTTACGATGATTTGAGTCCTAAAAATGAGGATAAAGCTCCACTTGGTAAGCTTTGGGGTTTGTTGCGAGACTATATTCCAAATTTTTACAAGCCATTAGCTTTTGCGGCGGTAATGCTTGCTGTTGCTGCTGGATTGGTACTTGGTTTTGGAAAATTTTTAATTTTTGCGGTTAACGTCGGTTTGCTTTCTAAAGGGTCGCAATACTTTGTGTTTGTGCTAACGGGACTTTGTATTGGGGTAGTGGTAATGGCTGTAGCCAGTTATGCACGCACCTATTACATTAGCTGGATTGGTGAGCAAATAATGGCACGTTTACGCTATGACGTTTTTGACCACATTTTAAAATTTCCTATCGCTTTTTTTGAAGAATATCAGCCATCTAATTTGGTTACACGTTTGACCTCAGATATGAACTTGTTGCAGTTGGTGCTTACTAACAGTTTAGGAATTATTGTTCGTAATATGCTTATTGTGATTGGTGGAATTTTTATGATGGTCTTTACTAGCTGGCAGCTGCTGGCTTTAAGCATAGTAATAGTTTCTTCCTTACTATTTCCTGTAATTTATTTTGGCAAAAATGTAAGGGTGCATGGGCGGTACGCCCAAGGTGTTTTGGCAGATTTGGCACAATTTATTGATGAAACCTTGAACAATATCAAAACTGTGCTGTTGTTTTCTCATACGAAGCAGGATAGGGCATCTTTCCATGTTTATAATTCTCATTTTGTTGAGGCAGTTTTAAAAGCGGCTAAGGCTCGCGCCAAATTGGTTGGATTTGCCATGGTGCTAATTTTTTCAGGTTTGTGTGTTATTGCCTATTTGGGCGAACAGATGGTTTCTGGTGGATCTTTGACTAAGGGGGATTTGCTTGGATTTTTGTTTTATGCAGTAGTGGTTTGTGGTTCTTTGGGATCTTTCTCCGCTATATTTGCAGATTTTTACCGAGCTGCAGGCGCTGGGGATCGCATATTAGAGATTATGAATATTTCCCCTCCTTCTACTGGCCAAACCAAAGCTAAGTTGGTTAAAAACCACGGAATTTTGGCTATTCATCAGGTTAATTTTGCTTACCATTCTCGCCCAGAATTTAACGTTCTTGAACAACTGACTCTCAGTGTGCATCCGGGGGAAACTGTGGCGATTGTTGGTCCTTCTGGTGGAGGAAAGAGTACGATATTCTCGTTGCTTTTAAAATTTTATGAACCAACATCTGGTGATATTTATCTTAACGGGGTGAATTATCGTGACCTTGGCGCTGATAGTATTCGCAGCCAGTTAGGTCTTGTTACTCAAGAACCTGTAATTTTTTCTACAACTATTTTTGATAATTTGGCCTATGGGTTGAATACCGTTAATGAGAATGATTTATGGCATGCTTTGGAATTAGTGCACCTGAAGCAATTTGTTGCAACATTGCCTTGTGGTTTGCAAACTAAGGTTGGTTACCGTGGGGTGCGCCTTTCAGGAGGGCAGAAGCAGCGCCTTGCTTTGGCTAGAGTACTTTTGCTTCAACCTAATATATTATTGCTTGATGAAGCGACAAATTCTTTGGATGCAGAGAGTGATTTTATTGTTCAGCAAAACCTTAAGGCAATGCGCTCTGAGTGTACAACTTTGGTAATTGCGCATCGTCTTAGTACGGTTATTGAAGCAGATAAGATTTTGGTTTTAAACCATGGAAACATTGAGCAAATTGGTACACATACCCAGCTTATGCAGCAGGATGGATTGTACCGTAATTTTGCTAGTCTTGAATTTGGGGCTATTAGGTGATTCAGCGTCTACAATTACAATCATTTAGAAGTTATCAAGAATTGATTATTGATATTGATAGGCCATTTGTGGTTTTTGCAGGACCTAATGGTATGGGCAAAACGAATATTTTAGAGGCAATTTCTTTATTTACGCCAGGGCGAGGCCTTAGAAAAGCTGAATTAGTTGAATTGCAAAAGCATAATACTTTTGTGCCTTGGGGGGCTTCAATAGTAGTTAATGACTATAGTCTTGGTACTGGTGTGAGTGCAGTGGGTTTAAAAAAACGTATTTGGTTATTAAACCAGGAGCCTTTAAAGAGCCAAAAAATATTAAATGATATTTTGCGTTTATTTTGGTTAACCCCAGAAACGGATCGTTTGTTTTTAGACACTCCATCGGTGAGGCGGCAATTTATTGACCGTATGATTTTTGTATTATGGCCAGAGCATGCATCTATTTTAAAGGCATATGAACACGCTACTAAAGAAAGGTTACGTCTTTTGGAATCTCAGGCTGATGCTGTGTGGCTCAGTAAAGTTGAAGAGCATATTGTTGATGCTGGTTTGAAGATGCAAAAAAATCGTTCAGATTTTTTAAATTTATTGCCGTTTGATGAGTCTATAAGTGCACAAATGCAAGGTACGGCAGAAATATTGGTTGGGGATGATTCGGCAAAAGAGGTTTACCTTAAGCAGCTTTTTCAAAATCGTTTACGCGATGGGGCAGCCGGTATGACATTGTTTGGGCCGCATCGCAGTGATTTAGAAGTACTTTTCTTGCATAAAAACCAATCTGCCCAGAAGTGTTCAACGGGAGAACAAAAAATGTTGTTGTCTAAATTATTGATAGCATTTTTAAAATATCTTTTAGAACATGTAAATAATCCTGTGATTTTATTATTTGATGATGTTATTTCACATTTAGATTTTGCTAATCGTGTGCTATTGTTTGAGCAGCTCATAAGGTTGCAACAAAGAACTGATAATAAGGGTGTCCTCCAAGTGTTTTTTACTGGTACAGATTTAAAGGCATTTGAAGCTATATTGCATTATTCCCAAAGTTTTGAAGTTGACAATAGTCAAGTAAGGACCATTTCATGACAACACCAAAAACAATAGAAAAAGAAGATTATACCGCGGATTCCATTAAAGTATTGAAGGGGCTAGATGCAGTTCGTAAGCGCCCTGGAATGTACATTGGTGATACCGATGATGGTTCAGGTTTGCACCATATGGTTTACGAGGTAGTTGATAATGCTATCGACGAAGCTCTTGCTGGACATTGTGATCGTGTTGTTGTGACTATAGAGGCGGGTGGTTCTGTTAGTGTTTCCGATAACGGACGTGGTATACCGGTTGATATTCACCCAGAAATGGGCGTATCTGCGGCAGAAGTGATTATGACTCAGCTTCATGCTGGTGGAAAATTTGACCAGAATTCATACAAAGTTTCTGGTGGTTTGCACGGTGTTGGTGTTTCGGTGGTCAATGCTTTGTCTGAATTTTTGGACTTAACTATCTATCGTAATGGCAATAAATATTTTTTGCGCTTTAAACACGGTGTCCCTGAAGGTTCCTTAGAGATGGTTGGCCCAGCTGATGGTAAAAAAGGTACGAAAGTACACTTTATGCCTTCCGCTGAAACTTTTACTAATATCTACTTTGATCGCTCTACTATTGAGCACCGTTTACGTGAGTTAGCATTTTTAAACTCTGGAGTGCATATTACTTTGCGCGACGAACGACCAGATAGTTTTTACGAAAATGTGCTGCACTACGAAGGTGGTATAGTTGAGTTTGTGAAATATTTAGATAAGGCAAAGCATGCATTGCATGATAAGCCTTTGTATTGCTCTCAGACAGTTGATGCCATGACGGTAGAAGTGGCTATGGAATGGACTGATAGCTATCATGAAAGTACCCTTTGTTTTACTAATAATATTCCGCAACGTGACGGTGGTACACACTTAGCCGGGTTTCGTGGTGCTTTAACTAGGGTTATTGGTAATTACATTGCAGCGACCCCGCAAGGTAAAAAAGATTCTAAACTATCAATCACAGGCGATGACATTCGCGAAGGTTTGAGTGCGGTTTTATCTGTAAAAGTTCCTGATCCTAAGTTTTCATCACAGACGAAAGATAAACTAGTTTCTTCTGAGGTTAGGGTTGTTGTTGAGTCGGTGGTTGGTAAAGCAATTGAACAGTGGTTTGAAGAAAATCCAGCTCATGCAAGAAGCATTGTTGCTAAGGTAATTGAGGCTTCTGCAGCGCGAGAAGCTGCAAGAAAAGCACGTGAGCTAACGCGTCGTAAGGGTGCTCTTGATATTGCGTCTTTGCCAGGAAAATTGGCTGATTGCCAAGAGCGTGATCCATCAAAATGCGAATTGTTTATTGTTGAGGGAGACTCGGCAGGTGGTACAGCCAAAGGTGGTCGTAATCGCAAATTTCAGGCTATTTTGCCAATTCGTGGAAAAATTTTAAATGTGGAACGAGCGCGTTTTGATAAAATCATTAGCAACGACCAGGTAGGAAATATTATTACAGCGTTGGGCACTAGTATTGGCCAGGAAGATTTTAATCCTGAAAAATTACGTTACCACAAAATTGTTATCATGACCGATGCTGACGTTGACGGAAGCCACATTCGTACACTGTTATTGACGTTTTTCTATCGTCAAATGCCTGAGCTTATTAAGCGTGGCCATTTGTACATTGCACAGCCGCCGCTTTATACGGTAAAACGTGGGCA
>JAPLON010000149.1:2919-7276 GCA_026400695.1 Pseudomonadota bacterium | reverse complement strand
GAAAGATCAAACGGCACTTGATAACTACTTGCTTGATTCAGCGTGTAAAGATTCATTCCTTGTTCTAGGTTCTGGTGAACAAATTGCAGGTAACGATTGGCGTCAATTAGCGAATCATATCATTAGAACAGATAATACCTTAAAACCTTTAGCGCGAAGAATCCCAAATCGTTTGCTTTTAGAGGGACTTTTAGTGTTTAACTACTTTGACGAAACATTGCCTGATTCTGATAACGCTTTAGTTAGCTATTTAAATACTAGTGATGCTAAAAACGCTACGTGGAAATCTGTGCGTAATTCTGAAAATACAATTAGCTTTATCCGAAATTGTGGTGGGGTTGATGAAAAGTGCCTATTAGATGAATCTTTGCGTGCAACCCCAGAAGCTAAGGGATTACTAAGTATGCGTGCTGCATTAAGTGACGTTTTAGGTAAATCAATGACATTGCATATTACATCACGTGAAGGTAAGCAAGAAGACTTTTCCACAATTGGTGGATTGTCGAAAGCCTTAATGGAGCAGGGTGGAAAAGGGGTCAGCTATAGGCGAAACAAAGGTCTTGGTGAAATGAATGACGAAGAGCTTGGACAAACAACTATGGATCCTGAATCACGTACACTTTTGCAGGTTAAGATGAATCACGCTGAAGAGTCTGAGGAAATTTTTTCAACTTTAATGGGTGATGTTGTCGAGCCACGTCGTGATTTTATTACTACGAACGCCTTGAAAGTTGTCAATTTGGACGCATAGGTTTCATGCAATTTAAATCGAACATGTTTACTGGATTCTACGATCAATCCATAGGAAAACTAGGGGGGCCGTTTGGTATGTCTACAGTTTCCCTACGATTTGATCGTGGGGTCCATTGTGCTATAGATTCTACCACTGTTTGCGTAGGTTAATCGTGGCCTTAAAGATAAAGAAAAAACCTAAAGCAAAGAAAAAAGACGGCAAAAAAACATTTTTGGGGCTTATTGGGCGTTTTTGCTTGTTGGCAACTATTTGGGGCACAATCCTTATTGGGGTTGTGTTACTTTGGTTTATCCAAGACTTGCCAGACCTTAACACACTTCAGTCCAACGTGCGTACGCCAAGTATTACCATACAGACTTTGGATGGCACAGTAATCAATACATATGGCGATGTATTTGATGAAATGGTGCGAATACAGGATTTACCAGCTCACGTACCGCAAGCATTAATGGCGGTAGAGGATCGTAGATTCTATTATCATTTTGGAGTTGATTTTTTTGGTATTATTCGTGCGGCCTATCAAAACTACCGAGCTAAACGTGTGGTGCAAGGTGCATCAACCTTAACTCAGCAGTTAGCTAAAGACTTACTTATAAGGCAGGGGTTATTTCCGGTAAATGATCGCTCAATAAAGCGTAAGGTTTTAGACGTTTTGTTGGCAATTTGGTTGGAATGGAAGTTCACTAAAGATGAAATTTTAACCATGTACTTAAATAGGGTTTATTTAGGTGGTGGAACGTACGGAATTGAAGCAGCTTCACAGCGTTATTTTAATAAATCTGCCAGGGAATTAACTGTTTTTGAGGCGGCGGTAATTGCAGGATTGATGAAGGCCCCAACTAGATATTCACCTTCATCTAATCCAGAAAAAGCACGTGAACGCGCAAAAATTGTATTGCAACTAATGGAGGAGGCTGGGTTTATTAAAGATGCCCAAAAATACTTTAATGAAGGCATACACGTTTTAGAGAGTTCCAAGCAGGAAAACAGTTTTAAATATTTTTGCGATTGGGTTATGGAATTGATCCCTAATTTTGTAAATTCCATGGATCGCGATCTGATTGTAGTGACTACGCTTGATCCGGCTATGCAGCGTCATGCCGATAGGGTTTGCTTAGATTATATTGCTGATATGGGGGCAAAACTAAAAACTAGCCAGTTAAGTTTACTTGCAATGAGTCCTGATGGTGCTGTGCGCGCTATGATTGGCGGGCAAGATTATAAGAAGAGTCAGTTTAACCGGGCAACGAGCGCCTTACGTCAGCCAGGGTCATCCTTTAAAATGTTTACCTATTTGGCGGCTATGGAAGAGGGCATGAGCCCTGAAGACATGATAGACGATAGTCCTGTTGTGATTGGTAATTGGCGCCCAAGTAATTACACATATAAGGCCCAAGGGGAAATTAGCTTGCGTAATGCTTTTGCTCGTTCAGTCAATCATGTGGCAATTCGGCTAATGCAAAAAATTACTCCTAAAAAAGTTATTGATGCGGCTCACCGGTTGGGTATTACCAGTAAAATGGAAGAGCATCTTTCTTTATCGTTAGGGGCAATTGAAAGTACATTACTTGATCTAACGACCGCTTTTGCCACCTACGCTAACCAAGGTCGCGCGGTTTGGCCATATGGAATTTTAGAAATTCGCGATAAGGAAGGTAATATTTTATACCGCCGTGAAGAGCAACAAACCCATGTTGTTATTAAGCCTGAACCACTAGCGAAAATGCGTGTTTTATTAAGGGCTGTTGTTGATGGCGGTAGCGGCTATAAAGCCAATGTTTCACCGACCGTAATGGGAAAAACTGGTACTAATGGTGACAAAAATGGCAACCGAGATGCATGGTTTTTCAGTATGCGTGAACCAATTGAAAATGATATTGGCTTTCAAAATTTGGTGGTAGGAGTTTGGACCGGTAATGATACGAATAAACTGATGGCAAATGCGTGTTCTGGAAGTGGTTTACCAGCAATGGTGGCAGCAGCATTTTACCGTGGCCCAGATGTTTACGATGGTGCTAATAAGACTCCTAAAAAGTTAGCAGCAAAAAAAGTGGTAGAAGTTTCACAAAAAAATGTTGAAGAGGGTAAGCCAAAAAGGGATGAAGTTGATAAATTATTGGACGATCTTGGCTAATCAAGCGGACTTTACCAATAAGCATTACTTAATAGGTTGTTATCTACGTGCTTTTGAGCAACGGTTAAAACATAAATTTGATCTTTCAATAAAATAATAGAAAAGTTTTAGAAAAGTTTGCTAGAATTTTATCATGATGAATGTATGGAGTTCTAAATTATGAAATTGAAATTATTGCTAATAGGATTGGCGTTATCTGTTGCGACTGTGGTTGCAGCAACAAAACCTGCAAAAACAGGAAAGGCAGCTGTTCAAGAAAAGGCAGCACCTACCGTGAGTAAACAACAGGCTGACAAAATGGAAAGAGCTGCTAACGATATTCTTGCTGCCGCTAGTGGTAAAAGTGGTCCAGAAGAAGTTTTTAAGTTCGTTAATGGCCAAAAACAAACTGAAGCAACTGATCGTTCAGATCAACTGTCAGATGCTATTAACAGCGCAGTTGAAAATGGCTTAAAAATAGTTTGCTATAAAGAAAGCAAAATTGTTGCAGCAACAGATTCTAGTTTAATAGGAAAAGAAGCTGGAGATTTTAAAACTAGCGATGGTAGAACTGTACTAGATGTAGTGGTTGATGGGCTCAGAAAAAGTCCAAATGATAGAGCTCTAGTCACTTGTGAAAAAGTATCTGGTAATGTTTCTGATAAAGAAGCTATGTATGCGCTAGGCAGAAATTCTTTTCCTTTTGGCAAAGAAGAAGGGAAGTATCTATTAATGGTTTCAGCATCTATTTCTTAATAGCTTGAATCGCACCATAAAGGGTGCGAACTTCTTGCTCAGTGGGCTGCATTCTTAGGAATGCGGCCCTTATATTTTGCCACATTTTTTCTTTTTTGTGCGGGACTCTCCAAAAATTCACCCGGTCAAGCTCAGCTTCTAATGATTTAAAAAAATAATGCAGTTCTTTGTGGTTAACGGGTTTCGTGTCGCCTAAGTGCAGCCATGATTCTTGATCAGCTTTGTTTTGATACCATTCATACAAAACGATTACCACAGCTTGCCCAATGTTGAGGGATGAAAAATCAGGATTCACCGGTATTGTAATAATATGATTTGCGACAGATAAATCATCGTTACTAAGGCCAGTACGTTCTGGTCCAAATAGCAACCCAACCTTTTTATCATGCATTAAAGGAATGGCTGATTTCGGTGTGTAGTAGTTTTTTATTAATTCACGTTCTGTTGCGGTAGTTGCAAAAACTAGTTCTAAATCACCAACTGCATGTTCCAAGCTTTGGTAAAGGCTAGCATTTTCGATAACTTTCTCGTTACCAGCTGCCATAGCTATGGCTTTAGGATCATCGGGATTGCATTTTGGTTGAATCAGGCGCAATTGGGTTAAGCCGAAATTACCCATAGCTCTTGCTACAGCTCCTAAATTTTCAGCCAATTGAATTTGATGCAATAAAATAATTGGTTGCATCAGTTATCTAAGTCTAGCATAAGAAATATGGTGCTCATTTGTGGTACTC
>JAPLON010000149.1:1281-2881 GCA_026400695.1 Pseudomonadota bacterium | reverse complement strand
TCCCATTTGTTTTTTTTGCTTCAGTTACAATAAAAGAAGTGTTCTTGATTTTACTACATACTTTACCCATAATGCTTTTGTTATTTTGCAAAAAGTTTTTATGTATAAAATCTTGAAAAAAGTTCTTATTGTCTTGGTATCAGTAGTCTTTGGCAACTTTTTTCCTGCCCAATCGACTCACGGTAAGGTTAATCCACATTATCTTTCTAGACAAGATATATTGGAAAAGTCTTGTGACAAAGAGTCAGTGGAATCCCTTAAAAATGAAGTATTAGAAAAATTTACCTTAATGGATAGGCCGATTACTCCTGCGGCCTTTAAATCAATGGAACAATGGATAAGTGATTTAATACCTGGAGTTATTACAATTGATTTATTAGCCACCATTAATTCAAATCAATTTTTTGGTGAAGTCACATTTGAAAAGAATGAAGAGCTAACGTGGTATGCTTTAAAAAATGAAAAAGAGAATAGTTCTTTTGAATATGCTTTTATAGGAAAAATCGATAATGATAAATGTGTAGTTGTTACCCGCTCAAATGGCGGTGGTTCATTAACTACATGCACTTTAGTCATATTGAAAATAGAGCGTGATACTACCTGGGATTGGGATAAGTCCGCATATGAAAAACAAGTATTTGATAATCCAGTACCTCGTTATAGAGTTTTAGCAAAACAAATAGCTTATCTTCACCTTCCATTTGTTGGTGACTTTGAACTTAAAGAAAATGCATTAACCATAAAAAGAGATGACCTAGGCAAAAGCATGACAATTAATTTATCAAAAATCATGCAAGGACAGAACTAGCTACGCCGCCAAATAGTGCCATTTGGACCATCTTCAAGTGTAATACCCTGATCTATAAGGATTTTACGAATGCGATCTGCTTCAACAAAGTTTTTTGACTGCTTTGCTTCAATCCTTTCTTGAACCAGTTTGTCAATCGCTTCATTATCAACATCACCTTGGAACCAAATTTTTGACTCAATATTTAGTAATCCTAAAAATTGTCCACTTGCTTTTAATGTGTTTGCCGCTTGGATTTGTTCTGCCCCTGTTATTTTAAATACGGTGTTGGTCAGTTCATGTAAGTGGCTAATGGCCAGAGGCGTGTTTAAATCATCTTCTAGGGCAGAAATTACAGATTCTGCAACGTCTGTTTCTGAGTTGGCATATTCAATAGCTTTATAAAAACGATCTAGTGCAGCTTTGGCGAGTTTAGGAGTACTATCGGTCCAATCAATTGGTTGGCGGTAGTGGGTGCTTAAAAAGGCAAAGCGAATGGCTTCTCCTGGATAATTTGCCAAAATGTCACGCACTGTAAAAAAATTTCCTAGTGATTTTGACATTTTCTCACCATTCACCATTAGGTGACCATTATGCATCCAAACCATTGCCATGCGCTCAGTATCATGGGCGCAGCAGCTTTGGGCAATTTCATTTTCGTGATGAGGAAAAACTAAATCGACTCCACCACCGTGAATATCAAAAGTTTCCCCTAAATAAGCCTTGCTCATGGCAGAACATTCAATATGCCAGCCTGGGCGGCCGTAACCCCATGGACTGTCCCAACCAGGTAGATTACCAGTTGATGGCTTC
>JAPLON010000149.1:0-1244 GCA_026400695.1 Pseudomonadota bacterium | reverse complement strand
TGATGGCTTCCACAATACAAAGTCTCCGGCGTTTTCTTTATATGGGGCAACCTCAACTCTTGCACCGGCGATTAATTCATCTTGCTGACGTCGGGAAAGGTGTCCGTATTGTGGGTATTTATGAACCCTAAATAATACGTGTCCTTCATTAGCGTAGGCAAATTCTTTTTCGATTAGATCTTTAATTAGATTAACCATTTGCTCAATAAAGGCAGTCGCCCGTGGCTCATGGGTAGGGGGTAAGTTATTTAAGGCGGTCATATCAGTATGATAAGCCTTTGTTGTACGCGTAGTGAGGGTATGAATATCCTCCCCGTTAGATAGGGCTGCTGCATTTATTTTGTCATCAACATCGGTAATGTTGCGAACATAGGTTACCTTTTTGTATCTCTTTTGTAACAAACGAAATAGCATATCAAAAACGACAACAGGGCGTGCATTTCCTAGGTGCGCTAAGTCATAAACAGTTGGTCCACACACATACATGCCAATGTTTTCAGCATTTAATGGGGTGAATGGTTCTTTTTGTTTAGTTAAGGTGTTAAATAGCTGCAACATCTAGGCTTCAACCTGCATTCCTAATGCATGGGTATACATGTCTAGTAATTCCTGTTGTTCAATTAGTTCTTCTTTTTTCATTTTTCGCATACGAATTACTTGGCGCATGATTTTCGTGTCAAACCCTTGTGACTTTGCTTCGCCTAGAACTTCTTTGATCTGGTTTTGTAATTCAGCCTTTTCGTCTTCTAATCGTTCAACTTTTTCAATAAATTGGCGCAATTCGGCAGCGCTAACGGATGATGTAATCGACATATCTAATTCTCCTGTGGTAAATTTCAAATTGTTATTGTAAATATTATGTTTTCAAAATATCTTGAATATCTGCAAACTTCAATCATCAATCGGGAGTCTTTAATGCATATTTGGCAAGTTAATGCTTTTACAAGTGAACCTTTCAAGGGAAACCCAGCTGGGGTAACAATTGTTCAAGAATTTCCAAGCGATGATTTAATGCAAAAAATTGCAGCAGAGTTGAATTATTCTGAAACTTCATTTATTAAAAAGTTATCATCTAACTATTTTCATATTCGTTGGTTCTCTCCAAAAGATGAGTGTGGCTTATGTGGGCACGCAACTTTAGCAGCGGCACATTTGCTTTGGGAGAAAAATTTAGTTGAAGAGGATATTATTACCTTTGAATCTATGGGGGGGCCATTAACAGCTCAGCGTAGCGATGGTTGGAT
>JAPLON010000022.1 GCA_026400695.1 Pseudomonadota bacterium | reverse complement strand
TTTAGGGGGGTCATGCTAAGATCAAGAGAGGTAATAGATTTATTCAGTTTTAATATCCTCGCTACGAGACTGTGAAAAGTACTATGCACATCAATGTAAATTCTATTATATACATCGAGGTAACCTCCAAGATTAAGAGAGGTAATAGATTCATTCACTTTTAACTCCTCCTCTAATCTCTTGACACATCCATAAACGTTTCCGCCACTAATTTTCAGATTGCGGACTCCTCCAAGGAGGTCTTTTCTTATAAGAAACTCGCAAAGCCCACTATCATAATGCCCTATATTTGCATACTTTTTCTTTATACCTATAGTTACATCCCTCCATGCAGGCTTGCTCGAAGCAACATCTTTCCATAATACGCAAACCTGGGTGATACGTAACAGTTTATCCTCTGCAGGCAGAAAACAAATAATATAAGCAAGTAGATCTTCATAATTCAGAACTGCTGATTGATAATCTACTATTGGTTCTATTGGTTCTATTGGTTTAGAAACCATTGCAAATTCTTCTGTCACTCCTTCTGCCATATCTACTTCCATACCTACAGCTGCGCCCGCGGATGCTGCTTTTGCTTCTCCCTTTACCCCTTGGGACATTTCTGATTTGGCTGAAGAAACCATTGCAAATTCTTTTGTCACTCCTTCTTCCCTATCTACTTCCATACCTACAGCTGCGCCACCAGATGCAGAAGATAATGAATTTGTTGCCCTTTCTTCCATATCTACTTCCATATCTACGGCTGCGCCCCCGGATGCAGAAGATAATGAAAAAGAAGATAAAAGCAAGGCAAAAGCCCATTTGCCTGTCAAACGGCCCAATAATAAAGTATTCATAATCTAATCCTTTTTTGTGTTAAACATATATATAATATAGTTTTTAATTTCTTTTTATCTTGCTGATATCGAATAATTTGCGGTCTACTTGTTACAATAGAACTTTCATTATGCTCTGAAGTTATATGCTCAGCTGTTAGTTCCAGTAGCTATACATACTTTTTGATTTTCATCATCTTGGCTTGATGCTTGCAATAAGCTTACACAAGTTACAAATAACGAGATTTCTAAAAATTTTAATACTTTATTCATAGAAAGCATAAAATTTAATTTGTAAATTATTTTGGTAAGCATACAGCAAAGCAAAAAATATGTCAACAGCTTTATTTGTTGTTCCTGCAATTTTCCAACAATATCTTGACAAGATCAAAAATTATCCAGAAATCAGACAACCAAACCAAGCAGCTGTAATGCTTAAAACAACGCTTATCAATACGTAAGACAACGCAGCAAAAATTTGCTGATTTTGTATAAGGTTTAAACACTCTAATGAAAATGCAGAAAAAGTTGTAAATCCACCTAAGAATCCGGTAAGCAATATAGGCTTAAATTGTGGATATTTTGATGACACAATACCTGCTAAAAACCCCCCCAAAACATTAACTAGCAATGTAGCAATTGAAAAACCCATCACTGGTAAAATCCACAATCCAAGGAAATAGCGGCTTAAACAACCAAATCCACCCGCAATAAATACCCCAAATGCATTAACCATAAATAAGCTCCTGTTGATTAGGATTCTGTGCTAGTAGTACTGCGGCACAAATACGCTGCGAAGCATCTATATAAGTGGCCTGAGTAAACCTTAAAAAACGCTCTACTGCTTGCGCTGAATTAGCATAAACACCAGGTTGTGCAACGGCTTTTTGGTAGAGTAGTTGATGCAGTATTTCTAAAACAAAAGCATCATCTGTATTTTTTAAAATATCTTGCGCTGCTGTTTTCAAATCACTTAGGTTGGTTATTTTCAAAAGCTTTTCCACAGAATCAATAATCTTTTCCCCACCAGCATTTTGAATTACTAAATACTGCCCAGCAGATCCATTTACCATGCTAGCAATTTCAGCAGAAAATTCTTTTGAAGCACCTGATTGGGCCACCACTCTTTTCACATCATCATTATTTAAAGCTTTGAAATTCAGCTGCAAACAACGGGAACGAATTGTTGGTAATAATCCGCTCGCTTGGTGGCAAATATTTAGGAAAAAAGTATTTAATGGGGGCTCTTCAAGCATTTTCAATAAAGCATTGGCAGCCTGCCTGTTCAAATTATCTATGGCATCAATTATCACAAACCTGGGCGCATCAAATGCAGCCTTTAATTTTAGACGATTTAATAAATTGCGAATTTGTTCAACCGTGATATCGTTTTTTGTTTTGCCATCATCATCTACCAATTTGGTAATATAGATGTAGTTTGGGTAAGCCCCACTTAAACACTGCCGCTCAATAATTTGAAAAGGTTGTTGGCTCGCCTTCGCTAAAGCTGTAATTGCAATAGTTTTTGCTAATGTTGCTTTGCCAACCCCTTTGGGTCCAGCCAACAAAAACCCATGGTGATGCTGTTTTTCAATAGCAGACTCTAATGTTTGATAAACTGATGTATGACTAATAATCATGCGATCAGCATAAATTGCAAACCCTAAAACTACAAGTGCCTATAAATTGCTTAGCACCCACCACCCTCGCGCGACAAAGTCTGTTCGTTAAGCAAACCTTGCAATTTTGCCAAAGAAAGCCTCTCTACTTTACATTTATTACCCTCAAGTTTTTCAAACAAATCCTTTAAATGACCACAACCTACATGCCCAAACGCAAGCTTAAAATCTTCTTTTACTAACTCCATAATCCTTAGAACCCACAAATCATTTCTTTCAAGAAGCCCTGGAGATTTATGATCTGGAAGTTCAACAGAATAAAAGATATGTAGGGTATCTTTTGTAATTAATGGACCCTGCGGTTTATCATGACTAAAGAACTTAAACGGATATATCCCTGAATTCTCTATACTATCTCTTAAGCATTTCATTTCTTCTTGCCCCCATCGTTCACTTTCCTGTTCTAAAGCAAAAATTGGTTTACCAGCATTGAGCGAAATTATAACTAAATGTTTATCCATACCACCACATAAGGGCAATTGATATGGAGCTACTCGGCTTAGCACAATGGGATGAAGCTCTTTATCTACTGGCACTTCGAGTTCGCAGCCGTTTACCTTTATTACAAGATGTGTCGGCTGCAGATCATCAGTTTCGCATTCTTCCTTCTCATTTGTAGCGTTTTCTTTATCTTTCCTTATTTTTCGAAGAACAATACCTGCTTTTTCGTACCATTTTCCATTTTCATCAAAAACACTGTTCATATCCTCAGCAACTTTTGACTCAAGGCTTTCTGGATTTAGATATAGAGCCTCAAACTGTTTATAAAATGCTCTTATGATATCTTTTATTTTTGTTCTGCAAGCATCATTTATAAAGCAAAAATCAGGCAGACTATCACAACCAAAATGACTGTCAACTTTACTGGGGCCACCTTTAAGTAGCTCTCCCCAAATTTCATTAAACGTAAAAACAGACTGTTTAATTAAATCTTCCACCAAACATTCAGGCAGTATATATGAGAGAGGAATAGTATGAGTAGTTCCTAGAATGACAATCACTTGCCCACCTGGCAAGGTGATCTTAAATAATGGAGGATTTTGATGCATATGGCATTCAGACCAAGGGTTATTAAAAGCTATAGCCTCTTCAGATGTATCCGTAGCTACACAAGCCGCCGTAGCTACACAACCTGTATTATTTTCGGTAAATTCTATTGCAAATGGCCTTTCGCCAGCAAAAACATAACAAACACTTAAAAAAATAGGCAATAATCTTTTGATCATAATCAAGTCTAATATTTAGCATTAACACACATTACCTAGCACACCAAAAACACCTAATCAAGTAATTTTTAAAATATCTTTAAATATGAAACATCAAAACAAACTACTAAAAATAATTAACAAACAATCTTTTAGGCCGGTATTGATATTTTCACAGCAAACGGCTATTAAAAGAGCATTGTTTTTAAATTAGTAACCAAATGATCATCGGCGTTCCAAAAGAAATCAAAAACCACGAATATCGCGTTGGATTAACAACCTTAGCTGTTAAAGAACTAGTCAATGCTGGCCACCAAGTGGTGGTTGAAACTAATGCAGGTATGGGTGTTGGCCTAACAGACGAACAATACCAAAATTCAGGAGCAACTGTTCTAAAAACTGCCAAAGAAGTTTTTGATAAAGCCGATATGATTGTTAAAGTTAAAGAACCACAAGTAAGTGAATATGGTTTACTTCGTCCAGATCAAATTTTATTTACTTACCTGCATTTGGCCCCAGATCCAAAGCAAGCAAAAGGATTGGCTGATTCCAAGTGTATAGCGATTGCTTATGAAACAGTAACTGATGAACGTGGTGGCTTACCACTACTTGCCCCAATGAGCGAAGTTGCAGTGCGTATGTCAGTGCAAGTTGGTGCATGGATGCTTGAAAAAAGCCAAGGCGGCGCCGGTATTTTGCTAGGTGGTGTTGCTGGTGTAGCGCCAGCTAAGGTTGTTGTACTTGGTGGCGGTGTTGTAGGTGCTAACGCTGCGCGTATGGCTGCAGCATTAGGTTCTGATGTAACAATTGTTGACCGTAACCTTAAGCGCCTAAACGAATTAGACTGGCTATTTGAAGGCCGTTTAAAGACTGCTTTTTCAACTCAGGCAATGATTGAAAAGCTAATTTCCAAAGCTGATTTGGTAATTGGTGCAGTACTTGTGGTTGGTTCTTCTGCGCCAAAGTTAGTAACTAAAGCCATGTTAAAATCTATGAGACCTGGTAGCGTTTTAGTGGATGTGGCAATTGACCAAGGTGGATGTTTTGAAACAAGCCGCCCTACTACACACGCTGATCCTTATTATTTAGAAGATGGAATTTTGCACTATTGCGTAACTAATATGCCTGGTGCAGTAGCAAGAACATCAACATTTGCGCTTAACAACGCAACGTTGCCATTTACTATGGCTCTAGCTAATAAAGGGTACAAAAAAGCTCTTCTTGATGATAAGCACCTATTAAATGGCTTAAATGTTTATAAAGGTCATATAGTACACGAAGCTGTAGCACATGATTTAGACATGGAGTTTGTTGAGCCAAAAATTGCTCTAGCAGCATAGGGTATGAAACTTAAAGCAGGAGATAAGCTAGTTATAGCAAGCCATAACCCAGGAAAGCTGGTTGAGATATCTGCGCTTCTTTCTGATTATGGTCTCCTGTTTGATAGTTCTGGTAACTTAAGGCTGGAAGAGCCGGAAGAAACCGAAGACACATTTACTGGAAACGCGCTGTTAAAGGCGCGTTTTGTTTCTTTAAAGACCGGATTAATTGCAATTGCAGATGATTCTGGATTAGTTGTCCCAGCGCTTAATGGCCAACCAGGTGTATATTCTGCGCGCTGGGGTGGCCCTGAAAAAAATCAGCACCTTGCTAATAAAAAAGTAATTGATTTACTAGAAGACAAACCACGTGATGCTCATTTTGTTTGTGTGCTGGCCGTTGTTTGGCCAAATGGTGATGAAATAACATTTGAAGGAAAGTCACATGGTTCTATCACCTGGCCAGAACGTGGTGAACTAGGGTTCGGATTTGACCCTATTTTTATTCCAAATGGTAAATCTAGAACTTACGGTGAAATGACAAAGTTAGAAAAATCCGAAACTTCACACCGCACTAAAGCATTTACAAAATTGAAAGAGAGATTATTGTATGAGGAAAATTCTTAAAAACATAACAATTGTTTTTGCTATATGCTACGGTTGCCTACAGCTTAATTACTACCTTTTTGATATTTCAACGCGCTCACTAGACCATATCGCCAATCCAGATTTTAATGCAAAAGAAAAATTATACAGTAAAGGTGTTTACCTAATTTCTTATGCCTCTGGCAATGAAGTATTCTTTCAAAACCAAAATGCACTAGCACAATCAGCACTTAACCGTGGTTTCGATTTCACCTTCAATTATAGAAGATCTCATATTGATAAAGATTTTTACGAAAAAAACAAAGAAATTTTAGATGATAAAATTGGCGGGGGTTATTGGCTTTGGAAACCTTATGTAATTTTAAAAACCATGGAAGAAGCTCCTGAGGGCTGTATTATTGTCTATGCAGATTCTGGCTCTATTTTTACAGGCTCAATCGCGCCTATTTTGAAACATTTAGAAAAGTATGATGGAATTTTTTACCGTTATAGTGAAGATGCCTTTGCCACAACCGATAAGATCATTGATCCACAAGTTGCCGAAGAATTAAAAGCAGCGGAGTATCCTGATTTTAAAACCAAAAAACACCTCTGGGCTGGCTTTATGGTACTACGCAACTGCGCTGCCACCAGAGAATTTATTAAACAATGGCTTGAACTATGCACTAACCCAAATTTCATTAAAGGCTATGGCAAGGGCTGGCATCTTCATGACCAAGCTCTTTTAAACATTATGTTTTTGAAAAATCCAGGCAATCTTGTGGCATTACCAGGATCTGATTTTGACAGAATCCTTAAGTGGAACCACCGCCACCCTAATGAAGCTTCCTATAGCTTAATGCCATACCAACAGCAAAGCATGTCATATTACGAACACAAAGCATGGCGCTTTCCGCCTTTAAAATGGCTGCGTTATGTACTGTTCAAGGGTTAACAGAAAAAAATTATAAATTACACTGTATTTGAAAGTTTTTATTGCTTTTAGTGGCTGCAATTGATAGATTGTCCGGATGGATAATTTATTACAACCAAATTAATGAAGAAATTGCAGCAATTATACCTTGCTTTGCTAGTTTTTTGTATTTTTTGCACCTATTGCCACGCAACTGAACTTGCTGAAACCTACACACAGCCAGGACAACCTGCAAAAAATGTAACGGCAGCAGAAGTCAGTGGCACTTTTAGCCTGAAAGATTCCGAATTATATAAATCGTACCGCGGAACTTTAGTGGGATGTACAAGCATTGACGACAAAATTATTGATTTAATCAATAAAGTAAAATGCAGCCCAGCTGAGGCAACTACCGAAGAAATGCAAGCTGTAAGATATTTCTATTTCTCTAAATTTTTTGAATATATGGATGGCCTAAAAATCACCCGTGCAGATGAAACAAAAGAATTTAAAAAATTATGGGATGATATTTACGCAGAAGCAACAAAAGCCAGTGAAACTGACCTAGAACAATTTGATTGGCGCCTTATAAAAGTAATTTTTATTCGCGGTCTATTACTAGCATCTGGCAAGATAATCGAAGATGTGGAGGATGTGTTAAGTAAAGTTCCAGGAACTAAAATTTTCTTCGCTGCAATGTCCACCGTTACAAGTGGCACAGACACTACAATACCAGCATGGCAACATTCATCTGCGTTATGCATCGCAAATTTAGTGGCCCTTAAAACTAAACCTACTCGTATGCAAAAAATTAAAACAGCAGATGGTACTGACGATGACACTATCGAACTCATTATAGATACGGCAAATTATTTAGGATTACGTGAAGGTGTATTTGTACCAATATCTGATTTAGGTAGCCTTGGAATTACCGCTATTTTAAAAATGTGGTTGAATCATGTTTACCCTGTGCCACTTACATACGGAACATACCGTGCCCATGGGCTAGAACTAAACCC
>JAPLON010000133.1 GCA_026400695.1 Pseudomonadota bacterium | reverse complement strand
CAACTAAATCAGCTGCTGTTCTGGCAGGAGTTCCTGCAACAAAATATTCTAACAGTCTTAACTGCTCTGAACGTGACAGCTTGCAATGCTTTACATACATTCTTACATCCTAACTTCTTAAAAGTCAGGTGTCAGCCCCTTAAATTTAGTTGTAGAATCCGGTAGACCCTGGTGCCGTTTTAGTGTTTTGGATAATGGTCCTGGTATGGATGCTGATGTAATTAAGAGTTTATTTAAATTGAATTATCGTGCTCCAAGTACTGCTCATAAATCTGGTTCTGGTGTTGGTTTATTCAGTTCTAGTGAGCTCGTTAGATCTATGGGAGGGCAAATAGGAGTTAGCTCACAAGTTGGGAAAGGATCAACCTTTTGGTTTTGTGCGCCTTGTGATTTAGCCGATGTAGGCATTGGTATGCAAGTAACTAGAGAAATTACTAAAAGAACATTTACAAAAGAAAAGCTGCGTGTAGGCATAGCGGATGATACTATTTCAACTTTAAAAATGCTTAAAATGTTTTGTATAAAATACGGATTAGTGCAGATTGATGGCTTTGCTTCTGGTGATTTAGTGTTAGAAGCACATAAAGAAAGGCCATATGATCTATTGTTTTTGGATTATACCATGCCTGGTTTGGTAGGCACCGAAGTTACTAAAGAAGTTATTAAGCTTGGTGGCGTGCCACCAATTATGATTTCAATTTCGGCAGGGCAAGGTGACGAAAGCAGCCAAAACTTTATAGATGCTGGTATGAACGATTGTTTATTAAAGCCGATTACCTATAATTTTTTTAGTGAGTTAATAGACAAATATTTCACATTCACTACTGCAGATTTAATTGTGACCTCTCTTCTAAGTGATAGTTCTTATACATCTAGCCATTTGGATGTGAAGGCGGATGTACCCCCACAAAGTTGAATATAATGATTTAAAAAATTTTACTGTCTATAGATATAGACATGTGAGTTTTTTCAGGGTTTAAGTGTACATCGGTAATTGAACCATTGGGGTTTTGAATGGTCCATCCCATTAATAGCATAACTGGTTCTGCTCTGAAGTATAGGGTGACTGGAATCGGTCCGGCTGGACTGTTGTATGATACACTTAGTACCCAAAGGCCATCAATTTCAGTTAATGACTTAACTATTATGCCGTCTTCCTTAAAACTGATAGAGGGTTTTAATAAAAGTCCAGCTGGAGTAGAGTCTGTAACATATTCTTGTGGTTCTGCATTTTCTTGGCAAATTCTTATGGTGCCATTTTTTGCAACCATTGAGCTGCTGCCATAGTTAATACGCATCGATTGGCTCTTACGATCTAACCAGATCTTCCCAGTATATTCTTCTTTTGAATTTGTACCATTTGTAATATCCATAGACATTTCAGACTCAAGTGTCGTCATAGTGCTCAAGAAATTTTCAATTTTTTCTAATTTTTTTTGATCAATTGGCTCAGCAAAAATAAAATTAAAACTAAATAAAATAATGACTAAAATACGCATAAGGCCTCGGGAATTATAAATAGTACGGGCGAATTGAGAATAATTTTTCAACTTTATGTACTGACTCTTTTCTAGTAATAATGATTAGCTTATCGTTAGAGCTAATGTTTAATCGAGTTGGTAAAAGGTGTAAGGTGTCGCCTCGTACCAATGCAATCACAGTAATTTCTGATGAAATGGTTACGTCATCGATAGCTAGACCAATAACATGGCTAGTCTCTTTTGCTCTAGCTTCAATTACAACGACACTACCTTCAACAATTGGATATAGGCTCTGCAGATTGCCTTCGCGTACGTGTTTTAAGATAGTTGAAACAGTTAAAGCTTTTGGGCTAATTACAGCATCAACTCCAAGCGATGTTACCATTGACGCGTATTGCATATTGTTGAGTAACGCAACAGACCGTTTTGCACCATGACGTTTACTGATTAAAGAGGACAAAATATTTACTTTATCGTCATTTGTGACAGCAAGCACAGTTTCACAATTTTCAATATTCGCTTCTTGTAATAGGTCATAGTCAAGGGCATCCCCTTGCAAGATTTCTGTGTGTTTTAAAAATTTAGCAATTTGTTCACAACGTTTAGAATCTTTTTCAATAATGCGAGTATGTAAATTCCTATGTTCTTTTTCCATACCAACGGCCAAATTTAAGCCAATATTGCCGCCACCCACAATTAAAATTTCTCGACTTTCTGTTGTTGCATAGCCAAAAGCTTGCATTACTTCATTAAGACGTTCGCGTTGAACCAAAACATAAACTTCATCATCTGTTAAAATGTGGTCATGGGAGTTTGGGAAAATAATATTTTCATCCCTTACAATTAATGCAATTGCTAAATCGAGGGTGGGGTACAGAGAGTTAATATGTTTAATTGGTGTATTAACAATCTCTGAATGGGCCATACACCTAACGCCTACTAGCTTTAGAGAGTCATCAATGAGGGATATCACATCAAAAGCACCAGAGGTTCTTAAGTTACGTCCAATAACCTGGGCAACCTCAACTTCAGGCGATATGGTTACGTCAATCGCTAGGCGTTGTGATGCTAGCATTTCACTCCAATCAGAATTTAAATAATTTTGATGTCGAATTCTTGCAATTTTTAAGGGGATGTTAAATAAACCTTGTGCAACTTCACAGGCAATCATATTAACTTCATCGGATGAAGTTACCGCTATTAATAAATCAGCTTCCTTTGCACCGGCTTTTTCAAGAACATCTGGGTGCGAGGCAAATCCAAGCACAGGCTGAATATCTAGTTTGTCAGAAATAGTGTCAAGAACTGCCGGAGAATGGTCAACAATCGTAATATGGTTTTGTTCTTGCATCAAATAACGGGCAATACTAAAGCCAACCTGTCCGGCACCAAGAATTATTACTTTCACAAAATATTACTCACGATAATCACAAACTCCAAGTGCACGAAGTTTACGATGTAAAGCAGAACGTTCCATACCTATAAATCTAGCCGTTTGAGAAATATTACCGTCAAACCTTTGGATTTGAGCAATTAAGTATTCTCGCTCAAAAGTTTCCCTGGCTTCACGTAGTGGTAAAACGATAATTTCTGCTGATTTTTGCTGCCACGAATTACCTAATGGAGCATCATTTTGTATTTCTGGTGGAAGCATTTCTGGCACAATAGGGCTAGTCGGATTGCCACCTGCCATTATTAATAGCCATTCAACTACATTTTTAAGTTGGTTGATGTTACCTGGCCAGCTATACGTTTGTAAAATTGTGAACGCAGAGTCAGAAATTTTTCTTGGCATTGAGCCACGGCTTTTGGCAATGTTTTCCATTAGGTGATTAACCAACACTGGAATATCGCTAGCTCGTTCTTTCAATGAAGGTAGCCGAATGTGGTTAGCGGTAAAACGATAGTATAAATCTTCTCGTAAATTACCATTTTGCACTAATTCGTTTAAGTTTTCCGATGTGCTGGCAAAGTAGCGGATATCAACCTTTATAGGTTCTTTTGCACCTAAGCGAAAAAAAGTACCGTCTTGTAAAAGTCGTACTATTTTACCCTGAACAGATAGAGGCAAAAGTTGCATTTCCTCAAAATACAGTGTTCCACCATGGGTCTTTTCAACTAAACCTATCTTGCGTGGTTCATTAGAATTCTGTCCTTGAATTTCAGTGCCAAAAAGTTCAGCTTCAATTTTTGTTGGGTGAACGCTACCACAATGAAATACGGTAAATGGCAAATCAGCTCGTTTTGAAAGCCTGTGGATTTCACGGGCAACCGTTTCTTTTCCAGTGCCTATTTGTCCAGTAATAAAGGCACGGCTATTGCTTTCTGCCATTTCAGAAATCAAATTGCGAATTTGTTCAACAGCCATGCTTTTACCAACCAAACCAGATCCTCCAGTTTTTTGGCGCAGTTCATCATTTTCGCGTCGTAACGATGATGACTCAATAGCTCTTTTAACTATAACAAGCATGCGTTCAGCTTTGAACGGTTTTTCGATAAAGTCGTAGGCACCTTTTTTTATGGCTGCAACAGCTGTTTCTATAGTGCTATGTCCACTAATCATTACAGTTGGTACATAAGGGTGATCACGCTTAATGATTTCGAGAATTTTTAAACCGTCTCTTTCTCCATCACCAAGCCAGACATCAAGAATTACCAAATTTGGCTGACGCTTTTTCATTTCTTCTAAGGCCTGAACGCCATCTGACGCAACTCTGCATTGATAACCTTCGTCGCTTAAAATACCACTGATCAACTCGCGAATGTCTTTTTCGTCATCTACTACCAAAATATCAAACGCCATATTATTCCTTTTTCCCGTGAACAAAATTTAAAACTACCTTGGCGCCACCAAGACGATCGCTGTCTTTAAACTCTACGTGTCCATTGTGATCCATTGCTATTTTAGAAACAATCGCTAATCCTAATCCAGTGCCTTTTTCTCGTGTCGTGTAGTAAGGCTCAATTAAGCGTTCTCGGTTTTGCTTTTCAAATCCAGGTCCATTATCTTCGATTATCATATAAAATTGTGTGTCATCTAGCAACAATCTAAGTGAAATTAATGGTTTTGCAACCTTATTTTCTTGTACAGCATTTACCGCATTTTGCAAGATATTTGTTAGTAATTGACTAATTTGTTGACTGTCGCATTCCCAAATAAAGTGGTCTGTGCTAATGAATTCAAAAGTAATTTGTGGGTAAGCCTGAATTAGCAGTTCCATTGCTTGTTTGCATAAAGTAACTAAATCTTCTTTTTGCATTTTAGGATCTGGCATACGTGCAAATGCTGAAAATTCATTAACCAAATTACCAATTTGATTAACCTGCCTAATAATTGTATCTATACAATTTTCAAAAGTGGTTGGGTCTTCACTAATTTGACTTAAATATTTTCTGCGTAGGCGTTCTGCGGAAAGTTGAATTGGCGTTAATGGATTTTTGATTTCGTGGGCAATTTTACGGGCAATATCCGCCCAGGCAGCTTTGCGCTGGTTGAAGGCTATTTCTTCTTTTTGTTTTTTTAAACGTTGAGTCATGTTATTAAAAGCCCAGATTAAATTATCAACTTCGTTGTTTATGGCTTTATTATTTATGTGAATGTCCAAATCACCTTGGCTTACTCGATGAGCCGCTTCTATGAGCTTTGAAATTGGCGCAAATAAAGTATTTGCCATTGATAATCCCATCCAGGCTGAAGCTAAAATTAGTACTAATACTAAGACAGCAAAAAATGCGAGAAAGGTTAACTGAATTTCTCCTTGCTGCAACTCTAGCATTGAATAGGCATCCACAGCGCCTTTAGCTTTATCCATAGCCTTGGTTACTTCTTCAGAAACAGTTTTGCCTATAAACAGGTAGGTATCATTAACAGGGTCAAGAGGGATAAGAGCACGTACTTTATCTTTATGTGTGAATAGTACGAATCCTTCTTCACGTGCCTTAGTGAGGTCAGCTGTACTAATACCTTCAAATGCCAGGGCAAATGTAAAATATGATCTAGCTATAATATTACGTTGCCCATCAAGAACTAATGCTTCGCTTATGCCACGTTGATCGCATAGTTGGGTAAGTACCTGGTTAAATTCGTCGTTGTCCTGGCTAAGCATAGCTGTAATTGGGCGCAGCTGCATGACCATGCCAAGGCCATCTATACGTATAGTTTTCTGATTCTCTTTAATATAGTTATCTGCAATTTCAGTGGCAGCATTAATTGTGGTTTTAAAAGGTTCAGTAAATAGTGATTTTAATGATGAATTAAAAAAAAATGTTGAAAAGATAGAAATGCCAACAGCTGGCAGCAATCCAGTAATTGCTAATACCATTACAAGATGTAAGTGTAATTTTGTACCGCGAATGCCACGCTTGCGTTCTAGCCACAAAATAATTACTCGACGAATAATAAAAATCGCCATTTTTAAAACGCCTGATCCATGCTGCATTACCCACATGGTTGCAATACACGAGCACAGGGCTAAAACCATTACAATATACTGCAATGTTCTTGCTACGGAATCACGACCCAAAAGGCGCAAAACACGTGCCATTAGAGAAGAAGTTTCAGCTACCATCAAAATAAAAGGTTGAATTTATAATATTACTTGCTCCCATCCTAGCAGGGTTTGCGGTTTGGGCAAACTGCGTATATTAACCATAAACAGCCTATAGAAATTTATTTCTGAAATAGCTACGCTTATAGATATATTGTTGAGAAGATTGATGTAATTAACAATATATAAGTATATTTTTGATGGCACAGTTTGAGGAGTTTTATAATGGCGTTTGGTCTGAAAAAAATATTTTTAATGGGTTTTTTACTTTTATTTTTACACTTGGATTCTTGTTCTCCAGGTGTACCATATGAGGATATAGCATTTGATAGTGAGGCTTTACGCCGTATTAGTATCAGTATGAAAGGATTTTACCAATATTCTCTAGAGTCTAGAGTTGTAAATATTTCTGATTGCGAAGTAGTCAGAAAATTCTTGCGACCTAAAAAATCTGAATGGTGTAGGGTTGGCAGAAATGGCATTTGCCGTGCCTCAAAGCTTGCTGCAATCTCATATCGTATTGCAGAAGATATTGATTATAAGGGCGAATTGATGGAAGAATTAAGTGGTATCCAAGACCTGTGCCATAGAGGGCTCGTGTCAAAATTAGAACTTGATTTGGGGCTAAAGGAATTTGGTCTTAAAAATAAAAATCAATTAAAAAGGCACGTTCTTCAATGCCAAAAACAAATTAAGCATTATGAAGAAATTAAAAATAGTATCGACTTATTAATATCAGCCAGTTTGTCAGGTGTTCTTACGGCTGAAAGGGCCTGGAATTATTTTTCACAAAATTTACCTGATTATTTTTCTAGGATGCCTTTAGGTGTTTTAAGAATTTGCTTTGTTAGCCATATCAAGAGTGATTATGGTCTTGAGTAGTTAAATTACAAACACCATGCGCTAATGAATTTTATGCATGGTGTGCCTTGGCAATTTAGCTGTTTGTGAAAATCTCATACCCGGTGTCAGTAACGCCAAGACTGTGTTCCCATTGGGCGGAAAGCGACATATCGCGGGTGACTGCTGTCCAGTCATCATCGAGAATCTTAACGCCAAACTTGCCGGCATTAATCATTGGCTCGATTGTAAAAAACATTCCTTTTTTAAGTTCAAGGCCATATCCAGGTTTTCCATAGTGCACAACACTAGGAGAAGAATGAAAAATTCGACCTATGCCGTGTCCACAAAAATCACGCACAACAGAAAAACCATTTTTTTCGGCATAGCTTTGAATAGCATGGCCAATATCGCCTAGGGTCGCACCTGGTTTGACTACCTCTATACCACGCATCATTGCTTCATAGGTTATATCAATAAGCTTGCGTCCACGTATACTAACTTTACCAATACCAAACATGCGGCTGGTATCGCCATGCCAACCATCAACAATTACGGTAACGTCAATATTTATAATATCTCCATCTTGCAGCTTTTTTGCTCCTGGAATGCCGTGGCAAACCACGTGGTTAATAGAGGTGCAAATTGATTTAGGGTAACCGCGATATCCTAATGGTGCAGGGATTGCGCCATGCTGGATAATAAAATCATGGCATAAATCATTAAGTTCTAAGGTTGAAATGCCTGCCTTCACAAAAGGTGTAACATAATCTAGGGTTTGTGCCGCCAATTTACCTGCTTTGCGCATGCCTTCAAAATCAGAATCGCTATGAATGGTAGCATTTTCTTCTTCAGGGCTGTGGTGGCAGTGTTCACCGTGAACGTGATGGCTAGGATTAATCATAAAAACTCATTCAATAAAAGTTAAACTACTTGATAAAAAAATAGGGGCTTTCGCCCCCATATGAAATCACTAATACACTCACTTATCGAGAATAAAACTCGATAACCAAATGTGGTTCCATTTGTACAGGGTATGGAACGTCAGCAAGTTTAGGGCCGCGTATATACTTACCCTTCTTTGCTTTTTGATCAACATCCAAATATTCTGGAATATCGCGCTCTGCTAGCTCTGCTGCCATTATGACATTCACGTTTTCTTTCATGCTTGGCATAATTGATATCTCATCGCCATCTTTTACAAGGTACGAAGGAATATTAACTCTTTTACCGTTAACAGCAATATGTCCGTGATTAACAATTTGACGGGCAGCAAAAACAGTAGAAACAAACTTCATGCGATAAACAACCGCATCCAAGCGACGCTCTAATAGCTCAATTAGATTTTCAGAAGTATCTCCACGACGTCGAATTGCTTCTTGATAAAATCTACGGAACTGACGTTCACTAATGTTTCCATAGTAGCCTTTCAGTTTTTGCTTAGCGCGTAATTGAACGCCATAGTCAGATGGCTTTCCGCGTTGTTGTCCATGTTGTCCAGGGCCATAGTTACGGGTATTGAATGGGCTTTTTGCTCTACCCCAAAGGTTTACGCCCAAACGGCGGTCAATCTTATGTTTAGCGGAAACGCGTTTAGTCATCGATGAGACGTCCTATTTGAAAAAAATTATTAAAAGTACTACTTTTTAGAACGAAATAGATTACCTTGTCAATGAAAAGTTGAGAGATGTAATGCTGATTTTTCATTTGACGGTTTCTTAAAAATTTCATAATGTTATGAAACCTTATGGAAGGGTGGCCGAGTGGTTAAAGGCAGCAGACTGTAAATCTGCCGGCGTACGTCTACGTAGGTTCGAATCCTACCCCTTCCACCATTATCAAGTTTTGCGTAGATATAAATTCAAAATGCCGGTTTACGTACAATATACTTTATTTTTAACGCATTAATTTATTTATCGATGAAGTATGTTTTACTCGGTGATTATTGTGGTGTGAGTACATGAAAATAAACTTGGAACTTACGAAAAAACAGAAAGAGTCAATCGGAATACTTCAGATTGGTACATTTCTTGAATATTTTGATTTGTTGCTGTACGTACACATGGCGGTGTTACTTAATGAGCTGTTCTTTCCTAAGATGGATCCGCACACTCAAGCACTATTGGGGGCATTTGCGTTTTGCTCAACTTATGTGATGGCTCCAGTTGGTGCTCTTATTTTTGGCTACGTTGGTGATAAATATGGTCGAAAAACTGTTATTATCATTACTACGTTTATGATGGCAATTTCCTGTTTGGTTTTAGCTAATTTGCCAACTTATAGTCAAATTGGCATTACGGCTACTTACCTCATTACAATTTGCCGTATGTTGCAGGGTATGGCTGCATCAAGTGAGGCTACTGGTGCGCAAATTTTTATTAGCGAAATTACTAAGCCACCCATTCAATATGTTGCTGTTTCAACTGTAGGTATTTCTTCGAGTATCGGGGCATGTGCAGCTTTGGGGGTTGCTAGTCTTGTCACCAGCTCTGAAATGGGGTGGCGCACAGCTTTTTGGATTGGAGCAGTGGTTGCTGTTATTGGTGCTATTGCAAGATTTCGTCTTTCAGAAACCCCTGAATTTCTTCAAATGAAACTACACGAAAATCAATTACTAAAAAAGAGTTTGACGAGATTTCAAAGAAAAACAGCAAAAAAAACTATGTGGGCTTATTTTTTGATCTATTGTGGGTGTCCACTTACATTTTATTTGGCGTTTATGTATTTTTCTCCTGTGCTTATAAAGCTTGGTTATACACCTGAAAGAGTTATCGCGCACAATTTTGTGCTTTGCATTTTTGCGACACTCATATCTTGTTTCTTTGCAACAATGGGATACAAGATACGTCCATTACGTATTTTAAGGGCGCGTGGGCTAGGTTCGTTGGCGCTAGCGATTATTCTGCCATTGTCTATAAGTAATATTTCTAAGCCAATGGATGTCTTTTTCTTGCAACTGCTTATACTATTTGTGGGTATGGAACCATTACCGGCCGATGCAATTTTTATAAAATATTTTCCTGTTTTGAAAAGGTTTAAATCAGCTGCGTTACTAGGTTCATTAAGGATGATATTTATGTTTGCTGGTACTTCATTTGGTTTTGTGTACTTAACGAAAAGCATGGGGCATTGGGGTCTAGGGGTGATTATTATTCCTGTTTCTCTTGGTTTCTTATGGGGTGTTAGGTACTTTAAAAAATTAGAAAAAAGAAAAGTTTATGAGGATAATAATCTTGCGCTAGCCGCATAAGTTTTTTTATATGAAAACAACTTTAATCGTGAATTGTATTAGGTGTGAAATAGGATTACTATGTTCCAGTAGGAAGAGTAAATTTGTTGAAATCTATGGATTTTTTCTATCACGAATCAGGATTAAGGTTGCCAAAATCGGTGTTTCTTTTGCCGGTTTTTGGAGCAATTTTAATGCCTCGTGCTCGCTTGCCTATACCAATTTTTGAAGATGATTATCTGCACTTAGCGCCAGATATGGCAAAAGAAGCAATTTACGTTGGTGTAATTCAACCAAATATTGATGAGAATTTTAATATTAAGAGCCCGATAACATTGTTTTCATCAGGCACTTTGGGGCGTATTACAGACATCGTTGAAGTGGAGGATAAACGTATGATTGTTAATGTTACTGGTGTTTGCCGTTTTGACATAGAAGAAGAATATGTGACAGAAAATGGTTGTCGAAAAGCTGTTGTTGGGTACGAACGCTATCTCCAAGATCTGCAAGAATTAAAAGATATAGATTTTGATAGGGGTCGCTTATTGGAAGCGTTAGATAACTATTTTTACAAACATGATCTGACTCCCAATTGGGATGAAATTAATGATGCGACAGATGCACGTTTGATTTCTGCTTTAACTATGGTTTGTCCGTTTAATCCGCGTGAAAAGCAAGCCCTACTTGAAATGCCAAGTATTGAATTGCAATCAGAAATGATTACGCGTTTGATTGAGTTTGCTAATTTCGAAGGTGTTTCTCCTTCTTTAACAAGGCACTAGTATGGATCGCAAGTTGCTAGAATTGTTAGTTTGTCCAGTTACAAAAACAAATTTGATATATGATGAGCCAAATCAAGAATTGGTAAGTATTGCAGCAAGGCTTGCTTACCCTGTTAGGCAGGGTATACCGATTATGTTATGTGATGAGGCTAGGGTAATGTCTGATAATGACATGGAACGTGTTGCTCCTCCTAAATAGATGTTTTTTC
>JAPLON010000023.1:16918-18054 GCA_026400695.1 Pseudomonadota bacterium | reverse complement strand
TATGACAAACGTTTTTTTCAAGGCAAGCAACCTAAAGCGAGTGACCCTTTGGAAGCTTGTAATGAATTGTTTTACTGGCATAGAACATCAGGAAAGCTAAGATTAAGTAATTACTTTAAAGGATCAAGAGCAATTGATATTGGAGGAAACTATTTAGAAAAATCGTTAAACACCCAGCAAATTAATATGCCGTTGGGAAAAGCTATGTTGCGGTTAAAAGTGGTATGGGCACAAAAATTGGAAGGCAGTTTTAATGCAGCGCCTTATATTGCTAGAGGGTTTGCCAATGGAGTAATGGCAACACTTACCCCAAAAGCAATTACCCATTACTGGCCAAAAATAGATCAACGCCTTGGTATTGGTAAACGTCAGAGTGGCTACCGGGTTGAGCGATCAAACATTAGTGAAATTGCAGCTAAAACTGAAGGTGGAGCACTAGCGCAGCACACCAGGCCATTTTGCCAAAAAGGTGACGATGGTGAAAAAATGCAACGCTGTAAGATTTACTATTTTAAAGCTGATTTAAAGATCAGTTGGCAATATGAACAAATGCGAGAAGAGATTTTAGTGCTGCAGGGGGCTTTGAACCACGAGCAACATCTTTTTACCAACCATAAGGTGCGGCAAATACCAATTACGGTGCATCTGCCCGCAAATGAACAGGCCATGTTTTTTGAAACAAAGAGTGGCGAAGAGTTCATGGCTTACGCTACTAAAATTATACATAGTCAGCTAAAGGCATCGGCCAGGTGTATGCGAGTGGTTTGTAGATTGCCGTGGGAATTGGGGCGCAATTTAACGGTGGATGATTCCCTGAGCTTAAAAAGCTTACACCACCAAACGCCAAATATTACGGGAAAAATTACCCAGCTTAACTTGGTGGTTGATGGGCTGCAGCGCTTTGTGGACGTAACTTTGGGATGCGTGATTGCTAAGGGTGATTTACAAGATCAGCCAACAATTGCAAATGAAGGCTATGCTAATGAGACTTTTGAAAATACTGTTTCTTCGGCTGATGCATTAAGGGGAGTAGCTTATCCCAAACTTAACCCCAGAGATTTAATTGAAACAATTCAAATTAAAAATCAGGCCCATGAACAGGAAAACAACCTATTGGTTAATCAATATCCTGTGCG
>JAPLON010000023.1:15288-16858 GCA_026400695.1 Pseudomonadota bacterium | reverse complement strand
GATTTGCGAACAGAAAAAGTATTGCGCAGGAATTTTGCAGTGAATTTACCGCTGGTGGCGCCACCGATGGTTTAGATTCAAAAGTATTTAGACAAATACAATTTTATTGACCTAACCTCTTTCAAAGCTTAAGGCTATTTTAAGAATTGTGGGATCGCGGTAGACACCACCAAGTGGGCCAACTTCAGGATCTTTCACTAATTTTTTAACAATTCCTTTTACCTTATCACGCAATTTTTCAACTCCTGATGCTAATTGCAATAAGTGGGGATCATAATATGGATTTCCACCAATAGTTTTTTCTGGTGAATCTAGAAATTTTTCAAGAATGTCTTCAGCTTGCTTACGCAACCTTGGGCTGCCTAACGCCATTTGAATATATTTGGGTTCATAAAAAGGATCTCCTTTATAGGTTATGAGAGGATCAGCTAAAGTTTTTTCAACAATATCTTCAGCGTGGGTACATAACCTAGGACTGTCTAACGCCATTTGGAGCATTTCAGAATCATACATAGGACCATTAAGCGATATTAGAGGATGAGTTAATTCCTTTTCAATAATATCTTCAACTGCAATTACCAAACTGGAGCGTCTTTTTTCACTTTTACAACTTGTATAGCTACCACTTAATTTCATGTCTGCAACTTCTGATTTCGAGGAAATTTGATCAAAGCCACTTCCAACACTATATTCAAGACCTACACCTTCACACTCACTTTCAATACACTCAACCGTAATATTTGAGCTCAATCGTCGTCTAGAACGCAATTCATCACCACTTGCTATTAAGAAGGAGAACGCCACAAAGCAAAATAGCAGACCAATTTTCATATAGAAAAGCAAAACACAAACTGACTATCACCACTATAGACTAATAAGGTTAATTTTTAGGTAACGATGTCTTATATGACATTCTACATTCCTAGCAGTAAGGCCAAATGAAGAATTTTTGGGTCATTCGTTGGTAACAATTCATCTACAATTGCCCTAGCCTTTTGGTACAAGGATTTTTCTTTGAGAGCAATCTTTAGGATAATTGGATCATCACAGGGTAACATTTTCCCAATGATATCAATTGCTGACTGGTGAAAGTCTGACATACCATAAGCAAGTTGCAATATTTCTGGTTTTACATGACGTTCTTTTAGTTCTTGTTCCATAAGTGCAAAAGCTTTTTTGCGTAATACTGGCACACCAAAAGCTATTTGCAGGACTTTTGGAGGACAATTAGGAAGGTCTAAGGCATCTGCAACAATATCCAAGGCAGCTGGACGCAATTTTTGAATATCAACGGCGATTTGTAAAATTATTGGATCAATAGGTGCTTCATTTAAAAATTCTTCAACAATAGGCTTAACCTGCCTTCGCAATTGTGGGATATCAAATGCTATCTTCAAAATTATTGGATCATGACAAATAAGTTCCAATATTTCTTTTACAATACCCCTAACTTGTCGACGAAACTTTGGAAATTCATAGGCCATTTCAAGGAGATCCACATTATCGTCATCTAACGGTTCTACAGCATCAAGGGCTTTTGATACATATGCTTCTGCTTTGGTAAACCTTG
>JAPLON010000023.1:0-15281 GCA_026400695.1 Pseudomonadota bacterium | reverse complement strand
AAACCTTGGTTTGGCTTTTACGCAATCAGTGATAAGGCATTCTTGTAGGAAAAGCTCAGATATGGCATCTGTCGCTTTTAAAAAACTGATAGCCGACAGAAAACCTATGGCACAACATTTTAAATAAAAATTACGATTATTATGAAACATTTTTTCCCAAGCAATTGATGTATTAGTCTAATTCTGCAGCAAAATTTATTAAAATACTATTAAGTCTAAGCGATTTAGATAGCCAACATCACCTATTACACACCCAGTGCTATTTGAAGAATTGCAGGATCTTGGGGAGATTTTTCAAATATTTCAATAATTTTAAACCACAAAACAAATCAAAAGGTGAATTAAATGATTCGATACAAAATTTTAGGAGCTGATGGCTTTGATAAGACATTGCCAATACAGCAGACGCATATTAATAGTGATATGGGACATTTTTCAATTGGTACACAGTATGGAGAAATTTGCTTTGAAGAAGTAATACCACCGCCAAAACAATTATGGATTAAAGCGCAAATTGAATTTGGCTTAGATGAAGATATACCAGTAATACAAGAAGGCAATAGCTTTGTTTGGCGCAATGATGGTTCACGGTGTGCGAAAGTAACGGTAAGCCCAACCCAAATTCTTTATGCGCAAAAAGACAATTTGGTAGACCAAAATTGGCAATTGCTACCCTCAGTTTTTGAACATGAGTTTGCAACGGTTGCAAGTATTTACAGCGAAGGTGCAGCTGGCCCAATAGCTTTTTGGCCATGCGGTGGGAAGGTATCAAACAACATTTTAGAAATTGAACAGTTGTATGCACAAACCGCAAGTAATCCACTTGAACAAAAAGTATACGTAAATAGTTTAAGCGCTTGCAGTAAGCTGATGGCAAAGACATCTGGCAGTATAAAGTTCTTATTTCATCCTCCACCTATTCAAAAGCTTTCATTAGGAGCAGCGCTGAACCAGGGGCTGATGGCTTTTAAGGTTAGTGATGGCAGTTTGGAATACCTATACGCAAGCATAGCGGTAGAAAACCCAGTTAGTGCACAAAATACTTTACAAATTTTATGCGAAAGAAAGGACCAATAATAACTTATTATTAACAAATTATTAACGTATTACACTTATTATAATACTTATAATTAAATTTTTTGATCGGGATTTATAATGGATAATATTAATCATTCTAAAAAACAATCTATTAAATTACTGGTGGCGGCAATTGCCCTTTCGGCTAGCTTATCAGCCTCATGGGCACCTTCGAAATTTTGCGATCTAGGTGTGGGAATTCAAGGCATGACAAATGATGGCACAAATCTTTACGTAAGACCAAATACTGAAACTAGTGAAGCATCAATTATTAGGGTTGATCCCAAGGGTGATCGAAAAACACTTGATAAAACAACTCTTAGTGGTGCCAGTGGTGGAATAGCATATGTGGATGGCAATATCTGGGCATGTGAAAAACCAGGTGATGTATCGAGAATTAGACAGATTAATACATATTATGGTACTACAAACCCGCCCACAGTAACCTTAACTGATTTGATTGTTGTAGGGTTAACTGGCGATACCACCACCTATAAATATCCATATGCGGCAGATCAAGTCGGAAATATTTATAAGGTTTTCGAGAATAGCCACGATATAAGAGCATTGCCATCATATCAGCTTGATACTTCTGTTACTGCTTCTGTTAGACCCAGCAAGATATTTGGGATAACCAGTATGAAAGGCGAATTATATTTAACTGATTGCAATAGTAACAGAATTCTAAAGGCAAAACTTAATGATAAAACAACCACAGTATCTTTTACTTCTATTGAAATGTCTGCTGGCTCACTTGATAACCCCAGGGGTATAACTAGTGATGGTACAAATCTTTTTGTAGTCAACGGTGGAACAAAATCTGTTAGTAAAATTACTGTTAATGAAGCAGGACCAGCAACTGTTTCTACAATAGCTGATTTGGGCAAAGTGTCAGATCCTCTTACTTCTCCTGCGGCAATAACATTTATGGATGGTGCCCTTTATGTAGCAGGTGTTTCTACTAGCGCAAATGGTAGGATTGTAAAGCTTAAGGAAAATAGGATAAATTTCGTGACTGGTGAAGAGGTAGCAAGCGATATTGCCGCTGCTTTGCTTGATGCTGCAAATACTGCACAAGGAAAAGTTGATGCTGCTATTAAGCCATTCGTGACTAGTGACGATGTAGATAGCAAAATTACTGCTGCTTTGGAAAAGGTTAATTTCATGACTAAGACTCAAGTAGCAAGCGATATTGCTGCTGCTTTGCTTGATGCTGCAAATACTGTACAAGGAAAAATTACTGCAGCTACAACTGATTTATTGTCTGCATCTGATAAGAATGAGTTAATTGCTACATTAAACAAGGACCGCGCTGCACAAGCTCAAACAATAGCCGCACTAACACAATCAAATCAGCGCATGAAACACCAATTCTCTCAAGAAATTGCGATACTTAAAGAATCAGTAGAACAAAACATTTCAATACTGCAAGCAGCATTGGAACGTGAGGCTAGAGAACGCCGAGCGGGTGATGCTGCTGCTAGGAAATGGTGGTGGTGGACGTAAAGTAGACTAAATAAAGCCAATCACCTATAAAATGACCTCATTGACTGGCCACCGCGATTAAATTGCGGGACCGCCACAAAGATGAAATCTCGACGCACCGCGGCACAGTCCGCGGTGTTGTGTTTAGGAATCCTTTGATCCTACTAATCTCGCGACTACGACGCGCGTCACGGATTGACAGTCACTTCCAAATTTTCAGCTAACAACATCAACAATTAAAGATAAGGAAAATATGATTACCTACCGATTAGAAAAGGGGGCTCCCTTAAGCATTTTGGAAATTGATAATAATTTCCGTGAACTTGAGCAACGCTTAAAAAAGCTAGAAGACAGAGGCTTTGATGAATATTTAAGTGTTGAGCAAAAAGAAGATGTCTTGATTTTTAAATGTAATAACCAAGAAATTTCCAACGTAGTACTACCCAAATTTCAGCCGATTTTTAAAGGAGCGTGGGCGGCTAACTGTAATTATCGGATTGGTATGTGGGTTTATTGGCAAAAAAAACTTTATGGTTGCATCACTCCGCATACCAGTGTCTCTGAATTTGAAAATGCATTTTGGCAATTAATTTTTGATGGGAGTAAGCATGACGAATAATATTACTGAAGCAGATTTAATGATTTTGGCGCGCACTATTTATGGTGAAGCCAGAGGTGAGTTGAGCAAGCCAGGTGGTGGCATGCAAAGTTTAGAAGCAGTTGCTTGGGTTGTGAAAAATCGTGCACTTCAAAAGCGTTTTGGCAAATCGATTAGCAATGTATGTTTGCAGCCATGGCAGTTTTCATGTTGGAACCAAAGTGACCCAAATCGTCCAAAATTATTAAGCACCAATTTTGATGACAAAATTTTCCAGACGTGCTTTTTAGCAGCAACCAATGTGGTGTTTGGGAATGTGGCAGATTGTACCTTTGGGGCTGACCATTACCATTCTTTGCATGTTAATCCTTACTGGTCTAAAAATGCTGCGCCGACTGCCCAAATTGCTAACCACTTATTTTACAAATTGGGTTAACGTATGGCTTTTCCATTAATTGCGGCAGCATTGGGGCTTGCTGAATTTGCCCCGGTAATAGCCAGATGGCTTGGGGGTGAAAACGCTGAAAATGTAGCACACCATGTGGTAGAAACGGCAAAACGCGTAACTGGAGCGGATGATCCGGTTATTGCGGCAAAGGCATTATCTGAAAACTCATTATTAATTGCGGAATTTCAAAAAGAAATCATCAAAATTGAAGCAGAGCTTGAGCTGCAATTTTTACAAGACCGTCATAATGCACGTGAACGAGACATTGCCTTAGCCCAAGCTGGTAGACGCAATGTGCGCGCGGATATTATGGTGCTAAGTGCTGCAGTTGGTTTGGTTTCCTGTTTATATACTCTGGCAAGTTATGCGGGAAGTTTGCCAGGGGAAGCTGTGGGAATTATTTCAACAGTTGCTGGAATTTTCGGTTCTTGCTTAAAAGATGCTTACAATTTTGAATTTGGTTCTTCCAGAGGAAGCAAAGAAAAAGATTCGGTAGTGGCAATGATGAGCCAGGGTAATAAGTTTTAAGAACATCATTTCAGAATGTGTTAATAAATTCAACTTTTTCTCGTAGATATCAACTTTTTAATTAGATAAATTTCTAGAAAACTTTATCCGCTTACGACGATGAAAGAGCTTATGATATTGATCTTTATTTTCTTATTCAGCTTGTTATCACAAGCGAATGCTTGCGATCAAGGCGTAAGTGTTGATGAGTTTTGTAGAATTATTGAATCACAATTTAAAGGAGATTATACATATAGAACACCTAGTAATGAGCAATTACCATTAGATGAAATACCAGAAGAATGGTGTATCAACACATGCTTACACGATGGAAAGGGGAATATTAAATCTCAAGTTATAGTTGACCCAGAACACATACTTATGAGAGATGGTGATTTTAAACCGTCAGCAATAGATACTGGTAGTAAGTTTGGTATAGAGATGCATAAAGCAAACAGTGGAACGCGTACTGTTGGTATATGCAGAGCGAATGGAAATAATAAATTCTGCTTTAAACAATGGCCAGAGGCCCCAGGAATTGAAATGGCAGCTCGCCAATTTTTTGAGATGTTTATGCCTGATGGTGAAGATGTACCTATACCAAGATCAGTAACTATTGCCATAAATGGACAAGTTTTTTTGGTATCTGAATTTATAGAAGGTGTTCCACTACGAGACTTTTTAAACCTAATAAAAGATGATGATCCTTGTCATTTTTTTGATGAATTGAGTTTTCAAAGACTTATCTTATTTTGCATGATAACAAACCCTGAAGATTGTCGCCTTGAAAATTGTCTTGTAAGGCAAAAATCTAATGGTAATTATGAAATTGTTCTTATTGATAATGAGCGCAGTTTTGGCAGGGAGGTTGTGCAAAGTGGGGTAGAAACAAGAGTTCATTGTGTGCCATTTTGTTTTTATAGCATGCTGAATCGCCCACCTGTCCTTGAACATACACTATGCAGTACACTGGTAAGTCATGCGAAACTGCGAGAAAGATTATTTAAATTACTTAATGAGCAAAAATATCAACTAGCACTTCGCGAAAGCCTAAAAGAAAAAGGCAAACCAAGCATTTTGAGCCTACCCTTGGGAGAACCATTTATAACAAATTTAGCTAGGAAATGGAGCGACATTACATACAAGGTAATATTTGAGAAAAAAAATTTGGCAAAGATTTTTGATGAAGTAATGCCACTACAACTGACTACATTATACCTTACAGACCCTGAATCTGGTAAAAGTGCGTTAGATAGAATTATGGAAGTAGATACTGGCCGTAATGGCACAAGCGGCACTCCTGCAAGTTCATGGGTCTCATTACCAGATTATTTTTTTTCTAAAGAACCACCAACTGTTGATAGGTTATCGGGTATATTTAGTGAAATATTGCAAAAATACGCACAGCAATTTACTGCAGAAACAATAGAAGAGATCATTTCTCTAATTGCATCCCTGGCAAGACAAGGTCAAAGCCATGTGTAAATAAAAAGACAAACCCACCCCATAAAACTGAGGTGGGCAAGTTACTGTTTACTCGTATTGCGCAGATGCAAATTTCTTATCTCTCGCCTTGTTTATTGTAAGACTTTTTCTTTTTATTGCTGCCTTATCAGCTCGTATTTTTTTCATTGTAGAGGCATCATATTTTTGCTTTTTCTTTTTTGCTTGTGGCTTTTGCAATAACTTATCTACCAAAGTTGCAGATGCTTCTACATCTTCATCAGAATTAGATTTTGATGTATGTTGATTTTCTAAAATTGGAGCCTGTATTTGCACTTCTTCTTTTTGAACTTTAAGAAGCTCACCCACTAGATCATCACGCTGAGCAACAACTTTTTGTTTTTTGGGGTGTGAGGCCATAATTTCTCTGGCAAGTCTTCTTTCTTCTCTTTTTGCAGCACCAGCTTCCTTAAGAGCTTCAATTTGCTCTTCTGTAAGTCTTTTTTTACCATGTGCCACAACAGCAGCACGTTCTACACGGGGAGCTTCTATTTCATCATCGGAAGATAGATAATCAGAACCATTTACAATTGGCATATTTAGCGCAGCCAAAGACAAAATTAAGCTATAAGCGTATTTATTCACTTTTAATTCTCCTGTTTGTTTGTTGAAGTTAGTTGTTTAGACTCTGAATCAAAGGCTTAACAAGGGAAGATTACTGAATGAACCTTAACAAAGGGTTAACTGTTCAACTCCACATGGCAAGCCGAATTTTTGAGTTTTTTTTAAGTAGGTGTATGAACCTGCCCTGTGGACACAAGGCAGGTAATTGTTTTTATTTATTCGCTAACTTCTTCTTTAACTTGAGCTTCCAATTCAGCAGCTTCTTTCGCTTTTTGAGCAGCTTCTTTTGCTTCTCTGGCGATTCTTCTTGCTTCTGTTTTTTCAGCACCTTCAGCTTTACACTTTGCAATATATGCAGCTTTTCTTGCTTCAAAATCGTCTTGTGAATCGCCCTGCTCAATTTGTGCAGCACAATTTACACTAGGAAGGCTTAATAAAGCACAAGCCAAAACAAAACCATAAACATATTTATTCATATTAATTCTCCTGTTAATCATTGGATCAATTGTTTAGCAATTACAAAGTTAATCGCTTAACAATTGAAGATTAGCGAATCAAATGTTAACAAATAGTTAACAAAACAATCATTTTTAGGAAAATTTTAATAATTCCTGTGGATAACTTACAGCCTTATTCCATCTTTATAAGTTTTGTAGCCGTAGACTATAGAGGCTAATCCAATCGCTGACAGAAAAACACTATATAAACCTAAACCGTAGTAACCTACACCATAAAAAAAGTCATATATTCCAAAACCCAAAAATAGGAGTCCTAAAGAAATGTTAAATAATGCAGCTCGTGAGCCGATTTTACTAGGCTTGTTTCCTGGTTTATCTAGCCCATAAATTTTTAGAGCCTTTTCATTCATTTTTGCTAGCTTTTCCCAGTTTTCAGCACAAACTTCGGAGCAAACAAATTTACCACTGCATGGCTGCATGCAGTTTTGGCAAAGTCCTTTAGCACAAGTTCCACAAGCACAAACTGCTGGAATATCTTGATGGTTGAAGCAATTCATAAACAAACCCTTTCGCATTTAGTTATTTGTTTACAGATAGTAATTACATTTGATTAATGCAAATTTAATTTTGGATTTTGAATATAAATTTTTTAATTAATAAAAAAATGATACTAAAAAAAGCCACGGCGCAAAGATCATGGCTTTTACGCGTAACATAAAGGTAACAATTTAGCCCACACGCCACCTGCGCAATTTATCTGCCAGCGATGGACTTAAGCTTGATTCAATCAATAAAGTATAATCAGTCGATAAATCTGTCATGTTTAATTTACCAGCAGGGTATAAAGCTGAAAAATCAGCAGGAGGAAGTGCTGAAAAAATTTGAACATTACTTAATTGTGGCGCTGAACTTACTAGCAGTACTTTTTCGTAAGCATTAGCCGTCGGCATAAAAAAAGCTGCATCAACTTCGGCAACCAAAACTACTGGTCTATCAAAATAAAGAGGCGCATGCCTATAGGCATAACTATCAGCCCTTAATAACATTGTGTTTGAACAAGGAGTAAACCACATTCCCTCACAAGCAGCAACTCCAGCTTCACCAACTCTGTAACCTCTTACTCCACGTACAAAATCTGATGCACATTGTAAACCACCCCCGTATACAACTTTGCAACCATTACCTGCTGCAGGCCTAAATGCATGTTCTTGCCAATTACCAGCTGATATTTCCAATACTTCAGGATCAGCTACTGGAACCACAGGCGCTATTCTTGAATGATCCAACAATTCAGCAAATTCCGCCCCCGTTATTTGACCAGCACTACCACCAATACGACCAGAAACATGTATAGCTGCAGCTAGACTCCATACCCTATTCAATTTGAGATCGACTACTGTAAACTGTCTGGCTGTATTTGCAGCAACAGCAACGCACCTGGGTAAACCTTCTGAAACTAAAATTTCACTAAAAGTGGTCGATTCACCTTTTCCAAGAAGACAAACGCTTACTAAAAAAGCCCAGATAATTTTTTTATTTCTAATACACATAATTTTTCCGCTAAGTTAATTTATTAAAGGAATATATACATTTTGTTAAGTGAAAAGAAATATATTTTTCACTCAACAGGTTAAAATTACATTTTTACAAATCTACAAGGAGACCAAATGAAATACACATATTTAAGCAACATAGCCACGGACTTTAGTAAGCTCTATGGCAATGCTGTGGGCTTTGGCGAATAGATCTTCCAAGGCTTTGGCTTCTTCAGGTGTCATCTTGCACCAAATCGCTAAGGCATAGGAGCATGGAAATTTAGATGCTACTTACCAAGCCTTGCTTTTACTGCTTCTATGGCATTTGCAATTGGTGGTTTTTGCTTACCTTTCCAATACAAATCAACTGTTGAAAATGTGGCTGTGTTCAAAGGCAAAGAGCAGTTTCTGAATGTACGAAGATAGGTTTTGAATTTAAAGTTTGGTAATGCCTCGCTTATTTCACCTAAATGAGTGTGATCAAAAATACTATCAACAGCTTCGTTGCGAACAAATAAAACAGCACGACCTCCCTTTTCTAAAAATTTATGAATATATGGAATTGCGAAATCACGTGGCCAACTAAGTACTAACACTGTATCTGCATAGTTTGCATCTGGGAATGTTTCAGCTACAATCCTTGCGTCGTCACCAGCACCACGTGGTTCGCAAATAGTAACACGCATGAAAGAACTTTCTGGACGCACTACATCCATTGCTGTAGTAAGGCCTATATGACTTAATAAAAACTCCAAAAAAGCGTTTCCTGATCCAACACCTAAAAATTTCATATGTTTTCCAGCAGGTAAGGTAGCCTGGACTTTAATAAGATCGTCTAAGAAAGTGAGTGTAGTCATGGAAATGCCACCAAACCAACCTGATGGTGGTCTACCAGTACTACTTAGATCGGAACCAATGTAAGGATTTGCTCGATAATGAGGCACCAGCTTCTTATCAAATAGTTCCACTATTTTAGGATGTAAACCTAAGCTTCCGGACTTACTAGTAAATTGAGCTTCCAACCTATCAACATCAACATAGCCAAATCTACTAATTACCTCCATCTCGTCTATGCTTGGTTTTTTACCGGATGCAAATCGGTGGTCTGCTGAAAAACAATAATAAATAGGATTCGTGGTGCTTACTATTCGTTCATCTACAGTTGCAGGACTACTAGGGTCTGCACTAAATACCCCCTCACTTATCATTGCAATTAGAAATAAAAAAATAAAAATTCCGTATTTTACACTTTTACACAAATAACTCACCATTATAAACCCCAAATTAAAAATTAACCAACGCTGCAGAACAAGTAACACTTTTTAGATGGGAAAATCAAAAAATTTTTCACCCAATGCGTAAATTAAAAATGCGCTGAGGTAGCTAAAACTTAAACCAACAGAAAGGAAAAACCTATGAACTACCCAGATTTACGTAACATCTCACCCTTGTCTTTTTCAAACAGAACCAGAAGCTGGCGCAGAGCCAGGCCTTTTGGGGAAGCTAAATCAGGATCTTCTTTGAATATTTCCATGGCAATGCTATGGGCTTTGGCGAACAGATCTTCCAAAGCTTTGGCTTCATCTGGTTCGTTTTGCACCAAATCACTTAAGCGGAACTTAGGAACGCCACTTTGTTTGGTACCAATGATTTCACCACCACCACGTAAACGTAGGTCATGTTCTGCAATTTTAAAACCATCGTGGCAATCGCGCATGATTTCAAGCCTTTGGCGAGCTTGGAAAGTTAAGGGTTGCCCGTAAAGCAATAAACAAAATGATTGCATATCGTTACGCCCTACCCGACCACGTAACTGGTGCATTTGAGCAAGGCCAAAACGCTGCGCATGTTCAATAACCATGACAGTGGCTTTGGGTACATCTACACCAACCTCAATAACTGTAGTGGACACTAGGAGTGTAGCTTCACCTTTGGCAAAGCGTTCCATCGCAGCATCCTTTTCAGGCCCCTTCATTTTGCCGTGAACTAATGCAACCTTTTCACCAAAAATACTTTTAAGCATTTCAAAGCGAGCGACTGCTGCGGCATAATCACTAGTTTCAGATTCTTCAATTAAGGGACAAACCCAATAAACTTGATTACCACGATTCATAACATTAGTAAGTTGTTCAACTACTTCATTCAATCGATCAGCTGAGATAACTTTTGTTTGAATAATTTTACGACCTGCTGGCTTTTCATTTAAAATAGAAACAGCCATATCACCGTGGTTAGCTAACACTAAGGTGCGAGGAATAGGCGTAGCAGTCATTGAAAGAACATGGGCTGACTTTGCTTTTTGGCTTAACCGCAAGCGTTGTTCGACACCAAACCTGTGTTGTTCATCAATTACTACAAGTCCCAAATTATTAAAAACGACTGAATCTTCCAAAAGCGCATGGGTGCCAATAATTATTTTGGCAGCACCTGATGTGATTCTTTCAATAACACTATCGCGGACCTTACCTTTTTCACGCCCGGTTAATAAAGCGATTTCAATTCCAAGAGGTTCTAAAGCTTTACCTATGTTTGCGCAATGCTGGCGAGACAAAATTTCGGTTGGCACTAAAACTGCGGTTTGTTGATTATTATCTGCCACATCGCAAGCAGCAATTACTGCCACCAAAGTTTTACCGCTACCAACATCCCCTTGCAATAGGCGAACCATTTGTGCGCCACTTTGCATATCACCACGAATCTCATTGATGGCATTTTTTTGAGCTGCAGTTAGTTTGAATGGCAAAGAATCTTCAAGTTTATTTGCCAAATTATGTGAAGCTTCACATTTTTGGATTGTTGGCTTTTGGCGGCGACTACTTATGGCAAGCCCTAAATGGTAAGCAATGAATTCATCGAAAATCAGACGCTCGCGAGCAATATCGGTTACCGTCAAATTGTCGAAACTTTGGGGATTATGTGCTTTTTTTAGAGCTTCAAGAAAACTTGGGTATTTAGAATCAGGAATCCATTCCTGTAATTCCGGAGCTTTTTCTAGAACTTGATCAACCGTGCTTGCGACAATGCTACGGGTAAGCCCTGCCGTTAAACTATAGATACGTTCTGCACCAATCCATTTATCAATTTCGCTAACCAGCCCCATAAAATCAGGATGGGCCATTTGATAACGCGTACATTCGCGATTACTATCTTTTTTTAACTGGCCACTAATGGCAATTTTTTTACCTTCAGGCGCAGCTCGCTGCAAAAAACTAGCGTAAGCATTAAAAAATAATAATTCGAGTTTTTGCTGTTTGCTATCGCGCACATAAATAATATAAGGGGAACGCTTACGCAAACTTGGTTGGTGCAATTCCACGTTAACTTCTAAAGTTATCAATGAATTTTCAGGGGCTTCCTTGATGTGATCAATACGGTGGCGAAAGCAAAGTTGGCTTGGCAAATGCCAAAGCAAATCAACAAAACGCTCGCCTACGAGTTTTTTGTAAAACTTGTCCCTCTTTGTACCGACGCTAGCTAGCGTTTGTAAATTGGTGAGGTAGTAGGCTAGAGAACTGGACATGACTTAAGCACAGTAACGAGCTCATCCATTTCTTCAGCTTTACCAATGGTAATGCGTAAATAGTCTGGTAATTCATAAGCTCCCATTGGGCGTACCACCAATCCCTTTTCCCCTAAATAGCGATAAACCTTAGCTGCATCATTAAAGCGAGCCATTACAAAGTTAGATGCAAATGGCAAAATTGGAATGTTCAATGCTTCTATATTTGATATAAATTTAGCTAAATTTTCTTTATTTAAAGAAACACAATGGCTAATCCAATCTTGATCATCTAACGCTGCAATTCCAGCTGCTTGAGAAAGCCCTGTTGTGTTAAATGGAGGGCGGATACGATGAATAGGATCAACAATTTCTGGGTGAGCATAAAGCCAGCCTAGGCGAAGATTTGCCATACCATAAGCTTTTGAAAAGCTACGTGCCATAACCACGTTAGGATACTTTTGCACCCATTTAGTACCTGAATGGTAATCGCTAGCATCCATGTATTCTGAATAAGCAGAATCAAATACCACTAAAACATGGCTTGGCATGCGTTCTAGCAATTCATCTATTTCGCTATTGGTAAGGTAGTGTGCAATTGGGTTACCTGGGTGATCAAGATAAAATATTTTAGTGCGCTCTGTAACCCTTGAAATAACAGCATCAACCGTAAGTTTAAAATCTACCCGTGGAACAATAACAGGCGTAGCACCGACTGCCAGTGTGGCAATTTTATAAACCCCAAAACCATGTTGAGGAATCAAAATTTCATCACCAGGACCTGCAAACGTGCGGGCAAGCATGTGTAAAATGTCTTCTGAACCATTACCTGTAACTAGCCAGTTATGATCAAGATCATGCGCCTTTGCAATTGCTTGACGTAAATTATTAGCAGCACCACTTGGGTAACAGTGAATTTTATTGGTGTAATCACGTACTACTTTTTTAACCGATTCTGATGGACCATAAGGATTTTCATTAGATGCTAAAACTACTCTACGCACAAAACCAGTGGGAGTAACATCACCACCAATATATGGAGAAATTGAATATATACTTTGTGTTGATTTTGGAAAACTCATTATTACCAATGTTAGAAACAGTACACATTACTAGCACAGATTATCGATTAATTCAATGTGGGAACAAATAAGTTGTCATATCCTTAATTAATGCTTTCGAGGTAAGTTAGTCTTGCTGGCTCAGGTAGATCTGGAAATTCAACGCTTATATCTTTGCCTAACCTACTCTTGTATTTATTACGTGTAGTTGGCGAGACTGTTTCATCTTTTAAAATAACGCTCACAACAGCTGCAGACATACCAATAATTTCACCGGTTTTCTTTTTTGTTTTTGTCTGCTTGTATACGGCCTTTACAAGGTTAACTAACATATCACTTACGTTTATGCGTCTTGGGACCCCATCTAAATCAAGCAAGCTTATGATCTGTGCATTGGGAAAAGGATGTCCTCGATCAGATTTGTAGTTTAAACGATCAGCTAAAAGCTTTCGAATATCTGTAACATTTGGAACTGCTAGAATTCTACCTGCTGGCATAGGTGGTGCTTCAAGATTGTCTAAAAACATGATTCTCATGGTTTGACCTGCTTCCCAAGCAGCTGAGAGAATATAGAATGCAGTGAGATTCCCTTGTCCTAATTCATCATACGCGGCTAACAGATTTTGAAATGTCTCTTTGATTGTTGGTTTTTGACGGGTAATTTCTCCTTCATACCCAACCAAAATTTCATATAATCTCGAAGGTGCGTATTTAGCATTAGCACCACTTAAAGCGTGAGGATCAAAAGCACTAAATAGGGTACATAATAACGTGCGTCTATCTACCTTTCGGTGAGCAGAAAAACTTGTACTAACGTTGCACATCCAGGCATTAGGATCAATAATTTCTTGAGGCATTCCATGAATAGCCTTGATATCTTTGCTTTTCCAGCTTTGAAATTTTTTTGCCTGTTGATCATAATTGCCGCTGAATTTAATGTTAAAAGGACGACCAGCACGCTTCATAGAAGTTGCTAAAACAAGATTTGCTGCAAAAATCATGCCTTTTCTGCAGTCATTGTCGTTTAATCCTCTAAACAAAGCACGAATAAAATCTTGTACCTCACAATCCATGCCAAAGGTTATTCCTTCTGTTTTTAAACGACTAAGAATAGGATGGAGATTGCCTGATTTGTGCAAATATTGAACTGTTTGAGGGGCTAAACACATGGTATTAGGTTCATGGGGATACACACCATAGGGCTGAAATACAGCCAAAATGTGTTTAATCATGTTACCCATTTCGCTAGCAAAACGTGTCCATTGCTTCGCACCGACACCTACGTTATCCAGTACTTCATCCGGATCATACACATGCGCACCACCAACAATGACGGGGTAAAATGCATAACGTTTTTGCATGGCGCTGATAACGCTATCGTATTTTGCATAAAGATATTTTTCACCAACACTAGTGATGGATGTTTCTGTGGGAACTCCAAATGTATAAAACTGAGGAAAAGTTTGCAAACTTGTAAAATCAGAATCTTGAATGTGATAATAGACTGGCTTTTCCCTACTGAACTTTGAGACAAAATCGTTAGTAAATTCATTTTTTAGCAAATGTGTGCGCATGGCACCAAAAGGAAAACCATGTTTATCATCTTGAGCTTTTATCGTTTTTCTTAGAGCGTCAGCTTGTCGTTTATTTAACCCATCAAACAAATTTTTGATGTTCTTGATGATATCAAGAGCAGTAGTTCCCTCTGGTCCTTCTCGGTATGTGGACCAAGGGGTATAAACAAACAATATAGGAATTCCCAACGCTTCAAGTTCATTTCTTTTTGCTTTTAGCGCGCTCCAATCAAAAGGCACATCTAGGTCTGTAAAGGAACTTAGCTTTTCATTAATGCCAATTAGAATAGCAAGTCTATGACACTGTTCTGGAGGTAATAGTTGGGTTGCTAACTTTTTCACCATTAAAACAAGATCATCAATGCTTCCTTTTTTACAATTCATAGTCACCATATAGCGCCATGGATGTTCTTCACCAGCAATGTCGGGAAGATCTAAAAATTTTTTTCCAATAAGAAGACGTTCAGATCTATCATACAACGGAATTCCTTGAGGTTTCGTGGACTTACCACCTGTAGCTGCTTTAAAGTTGCGTGCATCACAAACCACAGGATAATTGTCTATGGAATCGGCCACTAGTCCAGCGGCAAATGTGGGAGTGACAAGAAAAGGTAAAATAAAAATAATACATAAAATCATAATAGTTTCTTTAGGCAAAAAATCAGAATGCATCATACCAAAGGCTTATACGTATAGTCCATAGGACATAATCAAGTTAATTGCATAAAAATACAGTTACCCACAACAATGAATCTGCAATGTGGTTTGCAGGAATTACTGGTATTATACCGAAAGAATTTTGTAAATATGACAAACAAGAAAAATAGCCACAAAGTCAAAAGAATCTGTGGCTTTATAAAGTTTATTCAAAAATTTTAGCTAATAATGCATCTGCACGTTTTTGTGCATCAGGAAAACCTGACATACGTAAACGGTCGATCGATTCCAATGATGCTCCTGCTGGACCATTCA
>JAPLON010000143.1 GCA_026400695.1 Pseudomonadota bacterium | reverse complement strand
GTTCTTCAGATATTACTTCAAGGCATCTACTTAAAGCCCAAAAGGATGCCAATGGCGAAGCTTTATCTGCTACAAGGTTGGAGCCAAGGCGGGTGGCCCACCCTTTATTTGGGCGGGGGTGGGGGATGGAACCGTATACCATCAAAAGATTAATCATTCGTTAATTCATGTGAAAAAACTTGCATAATGAGCAACGCGCTCTACAAATTGTTCAAACATGATTTACACTGCCTTTAGACTATTCTCAATTGCTGCTTGGATTTTTCTAACATCTTTGGGTTCTGTTCCTCCAGCTTGAGCCATATCAGGTCGGCCACCGCCGCCTTGTCCACCGACTGTAAGTGCAGCTACCTTCGCTAAATCAACGGCACTAATTTTTGAAGTTAAATCATTTGTCACAGCAACTACCAGTGAAACCTTGTCTTCGTACACACTAGTTACGACAACTATCCCAGATTTAAGATTTTTCTTTAAATCATCGGCTATGCCTTTCAGATCTTTAGCAGGGATATCATTAAGATTTTTTAAAATTACATCTATACCTGAAATAGTTGTTATTTCTTGACTTACAGAACCGCCCAATGCAAATTGTCGCTTAGTTTCGGCTAATTGCTTTTGCAAATCATGAATGGTTTTTCGTAAATTTTCTTGCTCTATACCTGAAGCATCTTGTTGCTCGTACATGCGCTCTATAATACTTAAACCAGAAATTGCCTCAATGCGACGTACTCCGGCAGCTACGCTAGATTCATTAACAATCTTAATTAAACCAATGTCTCCTGTGCGTTCTACATGGGTACCACCACAAAGCTCTACTGAAAAATCACCAAGCCGAAGCACACGCACAATATCACCATATTTTTCGCCAAATAATGCCATTGCTCCTTCGCCAATTGCGGCTTCTGGCGTCATTAATTTGGTATGAGCTACATGGTTAGCTAAAATTTCTTGGTTGGTAAGTGCTTCTATTTTTCTTAGTTGTTCAGATGTTACCGCAACAGAGTGTGTAAAGTCAAAACGCAAACGATTTGCACCAACCAATGACCCCTTCTGGCTAACATGATCTCCTAAAATTTTACGCAAACTAGCGTGCAAAAGGTGAGTAGCTGAATGGTTAGCGGCCACTTGCGCACGAACTTTGTGGTTAACTTTTAAGCGTACATCCGAACCGGTGTTTAGTTCGCCATGCTTTATGCTAATTTTATGCGCGTGTAATGAACCAATCATTTTTTGACAATCAATTACTTCAAAACTACCATCGTCATTTTCCATTAAACCAACGTCACCAACTTGTCCGCCAGATTCAGCATAAAAAGGCGTTTGATTGCACAAAACCCAAGCCCCATCAACTGCTTTATCTAACAGTTCCCCATCTTTAATAATTGCCAATACTTTTGCCTCAGATGTTAGGCTTTTATAACCTAAAAATTCTGTAGCGCCATATTCTTCCTTTAACTCAAACCAAATTTTTTCAAAAGCTGCAGCACCTGATCCCGTCCAAGAAGCGCGCGCCAACTGTTTTTGTTTTTCCATAGAAGAATTAAATGTTGCAACATCAACGCTGCGATTTTCTGCACGTAAAACATCTTGAGTAAGGTCTAAAGGAAATCCGTAAGTATCGTACAACTTAAAGGCTACATCTCCTGGAAAAATCTGATCTTCATTCATATTAGCCGTTTCCTCTTTTAAAAGTTTCAGGCCACGACCAAGTGTTTGGCGGAACTTTTCTTCTTCATGAAAAAGAGTTTGAGTAATCAGTGTTTCGGCACGTTTTAGCTCTGGGTATGTGTCCCCCATCAAATTAATAAGGCTAGGCACCAAACAATGCATTAAAGGATCCTTTGTCCCAAGTAAATGGGCATGGCGCATGGCGCGCCGCATAATTCGCCTTAGAACATAACCACGCCCTTCGTTAGAGGGTAAAACTCCATCCGCAATTAAAAAACTCGTAGCACGCAAGTGGTCAGCAATAACATTATGGGATTGTTCCATGCCGCTATTACCACTTATGTCTTTAGAAGCTTTAATGAGATTTTTGAATAAATCAATTTCGTAATTACTATGAACACCTTGCAAAAGAGCAGCAATACGTTCCAACCCCATGCCTGTATCAACTGAAGGCTTTGGCAAGTTAGTGCGCGTACCATCAGCCAGTTGCTCATACTGCATAAATACCAGGTTCCAAATTTCAATGAAGCGGTCTCCATCCTGGTCAAGAGATCCTGGAGGGCCACCAGCTATATGATCCCCATGGTCATAAAATATTTCTGTACAAGGACCGCAAGGTCCTGTATCACCCATGCTCCAAAAATTATCAGATGTAGCTATTTTGATGATTCTGTGGTCGGGAAATCCCGTAACTCTTTTCCAAATGCTAGCAGCCTCATTATCATCAGCATAAACAGTCACCAACAGTTTGTTTGGATTTATATCAAAACCTTTAGTAATTAATTCCCACGCTAGTACAATGGCTCGCTCTTTGAAATAATCACCAAATGAAAAATTTCCAAGCATTTCAAAAAAAGTATGATGGCGTGCTGTATAACCAACGTTGTCTAAATCATTGTGTTTTCCGCCAGCGCGTAAACATTTTTGAGAAGATGCGGCTGTTGTATAATGACGTTTTTCTTTGCCTGTAAATAAATCTTTAAATGGCACCATGCCTGCAGATGTGAACATCAGGGTAGGGTCATTTTGCGGTACTAAGCTACTAGAGCTAACAATTTCATGACCATTAGATTTGAAATAATCCAAAAAAGTGGAACGAATCGATTGTAGGGATTTATTTGTCATTGCAGTCAATTTTTCTAAAACACACGCTAGGAAGCTTAGCATATCTTTAGACTTAATTGGAATGGACAGACTTGAATTTGGCTGGGGTACTAGGATTCGAACCTAGGGATGCCGGTACCAAAAACCGGTGCCTTACCGCTTGGCTATACCCCAACAGTTTAACAAAGATAACAGAACCAGGCTAAAAATCAAGGTGTTTGGCAAAAATTATTAGGAGTTGTATGTTTAACTTCAAGCTCAATCAATTAGGTATAAATTATGGCAAAAATCATAGCAGGAAGCGCCAGTTCACAATTAGTTAATACCCTTTGCCAAAATTTGGATATGCCAAAAATTGATACCCTTATAGAGCGCTACCAAGATCAAGAATTTCGTGTGCAGCTTTCTGAAGGTGCCTACAACGAAGATGTGATTATTGTGCAATCAACCTCAAAGCCAGCAAATGACTATCTAATGGAGTTGTTTCTTTTAGTAGATGCAGCAAAGCGTTCCGGAGCACGCAAAGTAATAGCTGTCGTTCCATATTTTGGTTACAGCAGGCAGGACCGACCATCCTATGCATACGGGCCAATTTCAGCAAGATTAGTGGCAAGTCTACTTGAAGCCTCAAAAGTTGATCATTTAATAACTATCGATTTGCATTCTCCGCAAATAGAAGGTTTTTTCAAAATTAATGTCCAAAATATAGAAACCACAAATTTGTTTGCTAATTCACTAAAAGATAAACTTAATTTAACCATAGTTTCCCCGGATATTGGTGGGTTGATTCGCGCCCGCAAATTGAGTGGATTGTTAAATACGAATCTTGCGGTAATTAGTAAAATTCGCAAAAATCACAACACATGCGAAATGGATGGAATCATGGGGGATGTGAAGGGAAATCACTGTGTACTAGTTGATGACATCGTGGATACAGGTAATACTTTATGCCAAGCTGCTGAATTACTAATAAAAAATGGGGCGCTTTCTGTTGAAGCATTTGCAACCCACGCAGTGCTTTCAGAACAAGCTATAAATAATATTTCCAATTCTGCAATTGATAAAATGGTTGTTACTAACAGTATCAACCAATCCAATTTAGGGTCAAAATTCAAGGTAATTGATATTGCGCCACTATTGGCTGAAAATCTAAAAAAATTCAGCAACCCAAAATAAAAAATTCACAAAAATTGATGGGCATTTTTAATTTTGATTTATTATTAATTCGTAAAACAAAGTTGGAAAAATTTTATGGCCTCCCAAAAGACTGCAAAGTTTGAAAAAAAATTAAGCCGCATTAATCACCATTTAATTTTAACTGCCATCAAAAACAAAAAATATACCCAAGCCCTAAGGGCAATCGAAATTAGTTTTAAGCTAGACAAGCAAAAACCTAACATTCCAACCGTACCTTGGTTTAATGACCCATAAAATGATAAGGTTTTTTCACTGGATCACCACCACCACAACCCTACTCTCGTAATGACCAGATCTCGTCTCTGCGAGCCCCTTTTGGGGCGTGGCAGTCCAATGATTAATTTCATATTGAAATACTCTAACTGGACCATTTTTGTAATCTCGTTTTAATGCATCGTGGATATTTCTAGAACTAAAAAAACACTTCCTTTGAAAAAAATCGTTTAAGATACTTTCACTGGCACGTTGCAGTTTGCTACCGTTTGAATATTGGCATGAACGGAATAAATGCAGATTGTTGCGTACCTTGTGCGGTATGCCAAGAATTACTGGGCTAATGGCAAATTACCAAAGGCCCATTTACTGCCAAGAAGATGCTTTGCAAAAAGCATGGACGCCCTTTATGGGTACGAGACTAAGCCTACCTAAACTAAACCTACCGCTTCCACATTCGCGATGCTTTAAAACGAGACGAAAAAATAAAACTGGATCGCTTCAACTACTAAGTAGGTTCACAAGGACGGCCTCCCAGCAACCGACGTCCCGCGACTCAGATCGCGGGGTCCAGTTGTTACTTAACAAATCAAATGTTTTTAAAAAAACTGTCACACTTCAGCTAATTGAAAAAATTATCGATTATCATTTAAGCGTAATGGATTGAAAATTACCATCAAGCATACTATATATATGTCAAATAGTTTCAGTTATTCTTATTTTTATGCCAATCAAATTGTTTTTATTGTTACTTATAACCGCCATAGCTTATTCAGCTGACGGTGAAGAAACTGATGATCCTTTCGAGCAATCTCCCACAACTCTAATTTCAAGAGAGCTTAATCCAGCTAAAGGTGTAACTATATGGGTTTCACCTGAAAAAGAGGAAGCTGTTACTTGGATGGCTTATGGTGGTGAAAACACCACAGTCATGGCCCCAGTTGATAGCTTAGAAATTACACAATCACACTATACATGGCGTAATGATTTTGACCGTCTTCGGCATGAATTACATCGCTACTTGTGATTTTCAAGCTCCAAAATTTTATGAAGCAAGAGGCTATAAACACGATAAGACAGTTCCCCAACTATTCAAATGCCGAAACGGAGAATATTTCAATAGTTATGGTTACACTAAACGTATTGGAAAATAATTTTAAATATTGTATAGCCTGATTTTAATTTGTAAGATGGAGTCTTTTCAGACTGACCGCAATTACTTAGAAAACATTGCTTTATCCGTTTTTTTTTGGGAAAATGCAGCAGGCCTTGTCATGCGCGTAATTCACCTATATGGAAGAAATTAAAAAGAATGATGAACATAATGAATGTAATGAAAGTCGCCGTGATTTTCTAAAACTCACAGCAACATCAGTGGGTGTAGTTGGACTGTGCGCAGCTTCTTGGCCTTTTATAAACAGCATGAACCCTGCAGCAGATGTTATGGCTGTTGCTAGTGTCGAGGTTGATATTTCAAAAATACAATCAGGCCAAAGCGTAACCATTATGTGGAGAGGCAAACCTATATTTGTTAAACGCCGCACCGAAGAGGAAATAAAAGAAGCACACGAAACTCCTCTTAAATCTTTACCAGACCCTCAAACTGATCAAGAACGTTTTGGTAAAAATCCTGAATGGTTAGTTGTAATTGGCATCTGCACTCATTTAGGATGTGTACCAACAGAACGAAAAAATATGGCACCTTCTGAAAATGGTTGGTTATGCGCCTGCCATGGTTCACAGTATGATACTTCAGGACGCATTATCAAAGGACCTGCTCCTCGCAACCTTGACATACCCAATTATGAATTCTTAAACAACAATACTATTTTAAAAATTGGGTAATTTATGAAAATACTAGAATGGATTGACTATCGTCTACCTGTAATTACCCTTTTCCGTAAAGAATTGAAAGAATACCCAACACCTAAAAATCTAAACTACCTTTGGAATTTTGGTTCTCTCGCCGGTATTACCCTGGTCATTATGATTTTGAGCGGTATTTTTTTAGCTATGCATTACGTACCCCACGTAGATAAAGCATTCGATAGCGTCGAACGCATTATGCGCGAAGTTAATGGAGGTTGGTTAATTCGCTATATTCATATGAATGGCGCCTCAATGTTTTTTATTGTGGTTTACCTACATATTTTTAGAGGCCTGTATTACGGATCTTACAAATCACCAAGGGAATTATTGTGGATTTTAGGGGTAGTAATTTTATTGTTAATGATGGCCACAGCATTCATGGGGTATGTGTTACCTTGGGGACAAATGAGTTTTTGGGGAGCAACTGTTATTACCAACCTATTTTCTGCATTTCCAATGGGTGAAAGTATTGTGCAATGGCTATGGGGTGGTTTTTCAGTTGATAACCCAACTCTTAACCGTTTTTTTGTGTTGCATTATTTGTTACCTTTTATGATTGTTGGGGTCGTGATGCTCCATATGATAAGCTTGCATCAATTTGGTTCTAATAACCCAACTGGGCTTGATGCCAAAAAGAAAGACAAAATTCCATTTCATCCGTATTACACAATCAAAGATTTATTTGGACTTAGTGTTTTTCTAACAATCTACGCATTCTTTGTATTTTTTGCCCCAAATTTTTTTGGTGAACCAGATAACTATATTCAAGCTAATCCTTTAGTAACCCCACCACACATTGTACCAGAATGGTACTTCCTACCTTTTTATGCAATTTTGAGGTCAGTTCCCAGCAAGCTTGGTGGCGTATTAGCAATGTTTGGCGCAGTATTTACCTTGGTAATAATTCCTTGGCTTGATACTCACCCAGTGCGCAGCGGACGATACCGCCCCATTTTCAAAAAGCTTTTTTGGGTAATGGTAATCAACACAATAGTTTTAGGATGGATAGGCGCAAAACCACCAGAAGGCATATATTTGCTGATAGGAAGAATGGCCACCGCTTATTATTTTCTACATTTTTTGATTTTATATCCATTGCTCAGCAGATACGAGAATGCGCGAAATGTACCCGAGGAAATTCCATGAAAATAATTTTAATCATCGGCTTAATGATTAGCGCAATAAATGCTGAAAATGCCAAGGAACCACCAAAGCAAAATTGGAGCTTTGATAAACCCAACGGCACGTTTGATCGCGCAGCTTTACAAAGAGGATTTCAGGTCTACAAAGAGGTATGCTCAGCTTGCCATGGCATTAAGTTAATATCCTTTCGCCACCTAAAAGCTATGGGGTTATCTGAAGCAGAAATTAAAGCTTTGGCTGCACAATATCAAATTAAAGACGGCCCAAACGATGACGGAGAAATGTTTGAACGCCCGGGTAGACCGTCTGATTACATTCCAGGTCCTTATATCAACGAAAAACAAGCAAGGGCAGCAAATAACGGCTCTTTTCCCCCAGACCAGTCATTAATTGTAAAAGCGAGATTACATGGGGCTAATTATATTTACGCACTATTAACAGGATTTAAGAACGCCCCTGAAAATTTCAAATTGCAGCCTGGCCAATACTACAATGAATTTTTTCCAGGACACGCAATTTCTATGGCTCCGCCATTAAGTGATGGACAAGTTACCTACAACGATGGAACCAAAGCGACAGTTGAACAGATGGCATATGATGTAACGACATTCTTAGCCTGGGCTAGCGAACCAGAAATGGAAGAACGTAAACGCCTAGGATTTAAAGTTATATTGTATTTATTGCTAATGACTGGCTTATTCTATGCCACCATGCGCCGCATTTGGAAAGACATTAAGTAATAATCAACAAGCACCTCAAGTTAATTGAATTTATATTTTTAGAAAATGGTATTAGGTTAACCCTAAATAGTCAGCCAATTCTTCTGATGTAGCTCTTGTAACTATGCCGTAGTTACGCAAAAGAGCTATCAATTGAGAGGCATCATCCTTTTTAACCTTCCTTCCATATTTTTCCTGAGCACGCATACAGTACTCTCCAGCAATAGCAACACTGTTATCAGATAACTCTATAGCACAATAGACATTAAATCCTTCTTCTACAGCTGCACCGCCGCCTGCACCCACTACTTTTGCACTACCAGGATATTTTTTCATAGCTTCAGCAATTAACGCACCATCATTAAACATGGTACCAAGTGCGGCTAATTTAGGTACTTCTACAGCTTTTTTTAAAGGGCCACCCTCTGAATATCTTGGAGCAACAAATCCCATACGAATAGGGGCATCTTCCTTACTTTGCCCGCCTTTAAACGCTTTTAGCCTGATTGCGCTAATTTTATTACGAATTTTTATTTTTTCTCCTCCATCTAGTTCTGATTCATATACACCAAAAGGATTAATAGCTCCATCTGTATTATTTACAGAATTACAAATCCAATAATATGCACCTATAATTCCTCCATCTTTATCCCTGAAATCATAGGCAATCTTGAATGAGGCGTCCGGAATAATAACAGCATCCGATATACCAATTCGAGAACTTTTCACTAATTTCCCAAATGGTAATTTTCCAATTTCTACATCTGGAACATCTGCAAGAAAGAAACGAATGTAGCCACCAGCTCCAGGCGTAAATGCCCTTAAATCAGCTGCTTCAATTTCTGCACTTAATCGCATTGTCTTACGAGGATTTTTTTCACTATAGTCAAAATCAAAATCTGGCAGAGCAGGCATAATATCATCACCGCCCAAAAGTTCTGCGGCCACATTTTCTGCAACTGATTGCTTGTCTTTTGGTAAATCAGAATCATCTGAGCTAACTACTACAGGAGGTAACACACTGGCTCCAGCACCTGGTAGCACAGGCTCTTTTTGGGAATCATTATCTATATGTTTTGCTGCCCCTGGTTCTTGGTCCATTTCCACATCTTGAGCAGTAAATACTGTATTTAACAATGTAAGATGCACTACAAACATAAATATTTGATATTTTTTCACAATTCACTACAACTTCACTAACCCCTAATATGAATTTGCGTTAAAAAGGTAAAAAAATAGTTAATACTTATTAGTTTTTTGTAATACTTTTGTCTATTGATGGACGCATTATTAGCAATAAAATTAAAGCCAATAGGGCAATGCTACCACTTCCAATGAAAGTTACAAATTGATCATACTTGTCTGCAAGTGAACCACCTACAAAACCGGCCATTAGTAATCCTACTGCGTTTATAATATAGTAAAAACCAATTGCAGTGCCGCGCAAATCCTGAGGCACCTTATCGGCAATCATACACAAGAACATGTCTTGGCTCATGCCGATTTGAATACCCCACAGACCAACACCAATTAGCATTACCCACAAATTGCTGGAAAATCCTAGCAATACATCTGCCAGGATTAGTATCACAAAGCTAAGGGCCAAAAAGCCAAAACGTCCAAGTTTATCTGAAAGCATACCCACAGGGTATGAAAACAATGAATTGGTAGCGTTATAAAGAATCACAATGGCATGGGCGAAGTTTTTATCCATGCCAAAACTTTGAATTGCGTGCAAGGCGAGCATTGATTCGCCAACGCGAGAGCTCATAAACACCAATACCACAATCATCAAGAGCCAGTATGATTTACCAAGTCTTACTAGATCACTAAGATGCAATGGATGACGAATCGGCTTTTTATCAGCAGTAAGCTCTTTTTCATGGGGATCATGAACAAAAATTAATAGTAACAAAAAACCAATTGATGCCGGAAAGCTTGCCCACATAAAAAGTTGCTGATAACTAAGCTCAAAACTATACATGGAGATAAAACCCAATCCAGCCCCAATGAATGAGCCAGCTTGTGCCATGGCGTTGCGCAGACCAAAGCAGCTACCTTTGATATCTTTAGGAGCTAAATCGCCCACTAGAGCATCACGCGGGGTTGACTGCATGCCATTGCCAAAGCGATCAAGAAGTCTTGCAATAATTACAGTAGGTACAGTAGCAAACAAAGCAAACATTGGCTTGGCAATTGTGACCATGGCAAAGCCAATAGTCATAACTTTTTTGGGGCGCCTCAAATAGTCGCTAACTAAACCAGATAGTAGCTTCATGGCAAAGGCCATGGCCTCAAAAAAACCTTCAAGCATGAAAATAAAGCCAGTACTTGAGCCCATGATTTGCATCATATATAGCGCTATTACACCAAAAACCATGGCCGTGGAAATATTTAAAAGCATGCTGGCAAAACCGATTGCCCAAATAGCTAAAGGAATTTTTGTATTTATAGTTTTCATAAAAATTACATACAATTCAGTTCTTGATTAAAGCGAAAATGATTGCCCAATCTAGCAATCGATAAACAAAAAAACAAGCCTAAGCCTGTTCTCTTGTTTATCAATTTAAAGATTCAGTTATGCAACCGACTGTTCAACATCTTTCATAGGAGCAGCCTGCGCTAGTAACTCCTTATCTCTATTTTGTGCAGTTGCTCGCATACGACGCATAGCACTACCTGTACCAGCCGGAATCAATCTTCCCACAATAACGTTTTCTTTTAACCCAGCTAAGCCATCAATTTTACCAGAAACTGCCGCCTCAGTAAGCACACGCGTTGTTTCTTGGAACGATGCCGCTGAAATAAATGATTTCGTATGCAACGATGCTTTAGTAATACCTTGCAAAACAGGTTGACCAACTGCTGGATTTTTACCCTCTTTAATTAATTTAGAGTTTTCATGATCAAACAAAACTCGATCAATATGATCCCCAATAATAAAGTTGGTATCCCCAGAGTCATGTACTTCAGTTTTTTGCAACATCTGGCGCACAATAACTTCAATATGCTTATCGTTGATGGTAATACCTTGTAAACGATAAACCTGTTGAATTTCACTAACCAAGTAAACGGCCAATGCTTCTACTCCCATGACTCTCAAAATATCATGAGGTACTGGGTTTCCATCAACTAACAAATCACCCTTACGCACATAGTCGCCTTCTTGAACAACAATGTGACGTCCACGTGGCACTAGATATTCAACCGGCTGTAAATTTTCATTTTCCGGAGCAACTCCAATACGGCGTTTTGCTTTATAGTCTTTACCAAATTCAATTCGACCATCAAATTCAGCAATGATAGCTGCATCTTTTGGTTGACGCGCTTCAAACAGTTCTGATACGCGTGGCAAACCACCAGTAATGTCTCGAGTCTTTGAAGTTTCACGAGGAATACGTGCCAGAATTTCTCCAGCTGGGATTTTAACACCATTTTCAACTGAAATAATTGCATCAATTGCTAAGAAATAACGAGCTTCCAGTCCATTATCAAGCTTGATTGGATTACCTTTTGCATCGCGCATGCTTATCATTGGACGAAGCTCTGCACTAGTACGTGAAGACTTTGCATCAATAACTGCACGGCTAGAAATACCCGTTGATTCATCGATAACTTCGCGCATTGTCACGCCTTCGATCAAGTCAACGAAATGCGCTACACCTTCTTTTTCAGCAATTACTGGAATTGTATAAGGATCCCACTCAGCAATTTTCTGGCCTTGCTTGATACTCTCACCTTCTTTTAGTAACAACTTAGCACCATACTGGATGCGATAGTGAACACGTTCACGATTTTGATCATCAAGGATGATGACCTCGCCGTTACGGGAAAGTACAATGGTTTGGCCAGAAGAATTCTGTAAAGCATTAATATTTTTTAGCTTAACTTTACCTGGCATTGAGCTTTCAATACTTGATTGCTCAGCGCTTCTTTGAGCCGCACCACCCATGTGGAATGTACGCATGGTAAGCTGTGTTCCAGGCTCACCAATTGACTGAGCCGCAATAACACCAACAGCTTCACCAATATTAACCGGTGTCCCCCTAGAAAGATCACGGCCATAACATTTTGCGCAGATACCAATTTCCATTTCGCAAGTCAGAACTGAACGTATTTTTACTTCATGTATCTTTGCTTCACTAATTTCTTCAATTGAATCTTCATCAATCAGGCCGCCTGCCGCAACAATTATCTTGCTAGTAATTGGATGAATAATATTCTCTGAAGCAGTTCTACCTAAAATACGATCAACTAGGGCTACAACAGTATTTGCACCTTCAACAACTGAGTACATATGAATGCCCTGAGAAGTGCCACAATCATCAGCAACGATAATGCAATCTTGAGCCACGTCAACCAAACGACGTGTCAAGTAACCAGAGTTCGCAGTTTTTAATGCCGTATCTGAAAGACCTTTACGCGCACCATGAGTTGAGATGAAATACTCAAGAACGTGCAAACCTTCTTTAAAGTTAGAAATAATAGGTGTTTCCATAATGTCGCCGGATGGCCTTGTCATCAAGCCGCGCATACCTGCCATTTGGCGCATCTGCGTTACGGAACCACGAGCTTTAGAGTGAATCATCATGTAGACAGCGTTCATATCTTCGCCTTGGCGATTTTCAGACATCGCCTGCAACATGGCGTCTCCTACTTTATCAGTACAGCGTCCCCAAGCATCAACAACCTTGTTGTATTTTTCACCTTGAGTAATCAATCCATCAAGATACTGTTGTTCAAATTCTGAAACTGCAGATTTTGTTTGTGCAATCAATATCTCTTTTTCTTTTGGAACAATTAGATCATCTTTACCAAACGAAATACCGCTTTTAGTCATGTAGCTAAACCCTAATGACATAATACGGTCTACAAATATTACAGTTTCCTTCTGTCCGCAGTGGCGGTAAACCATATCAACCAAAGTGCTAATTTCATTCGATGTCAAAATTTGGTTAACTAACTCAAATGGCATTTTGTAATGTTTAGGTAAATAGTTACCAATAAACAATCGCCCTGGCGTTGTATCAACTCTCTTGTAACTAATACTTCCATCTTCATGGTACACAGGAACTTTAGCTTTAATTTTACTGTGTACGTGTAGATATCCTTGAGAAATTGCATGCTCCAATTCTGAAATATCAGAAATCAAACTACCTTCACCTGGCATACCTGAGTTCATCAAACTTAGGTAATAAAGACCTAATACAATATCCTTTGATGGCACTACAATCGGTTTTCCGCTTGAAGGGCTTAAAATATTGTTTGTAGACATCATCAATACGCGTGCTTCAAGCTGTGCTTCTAAAGATAAAGGCACATGAACAGCCATTTGGTCACCGTCGAAGTCGGCGTTAAATGCAGTACAAACCAAAGGATGTAATTGAATAGCTTTACCTTCAATTAATATTGGTTCAAACGCTTGAATACCCAAACGGTGCAGAGTTGGCGCACGATTCAGTAATACTGGATGTTCACGGATAACGTCTTCAAGAACATCCCAAACTTCAGGGCGCTCTTTCTCAACCATGCGTTTAGCTGCTTTTAATGTGCTAGCAAGACCATAACGCTCAAGTCGCGCATAAATGAAAGGACGGAACAATTCCAAAGCCATCTTTTTTGGCAAGCCACACTGGTGCAGTTTTAACTCAGGACCAACAACAATTACCGAACGACCAGAATAGTCAACTCGCTTACCTAGCAAGTTTTGACGGAAACGGCCTTGTTTTCCTTTTAACATGTCTGCTAAAGACTTTAATGGACGCTTGTTTGTTCCTGTAATTGCACGTCCACGACGACCATTATCAAATAGTGCATCAACAGATTCTTGTAACATACGCTTTTCGTTGCGCACAATAATCTCAGGAGCCCGTAATTCAATCAATCTTTTTAAACGATTATTTCGGTTAATAACACGTCTGTACAAATCATTTAGATCAGATGTTGCAAAACGACCACCATCTAACGGAACTAGAGGGCGTAACTCAGGTGGAATTACAGGGATTACCTCCATAACCAAACATTCTGGCGGAGTATTAGATTCAATAAATGCTTCTAATAATTTTAGGCGTTTTAAAATCTTTTTACGGCGAATTTCAGAAGAGCATCCTGATAACTCTGCACGAAGTTCTTCACTATCAACTTTTGGATTAATTTTGCGTAGCATTTCACGCAAGGCTTCTGCACCAATTCCAGCTACAAAA
>JAPLON010000094.1 GCA_026400695.1 Pseudomonadota bacterium | reverse complement strand
CTATCAGACTAGCAGCACATCTCGCAGTTACTCCTGCTACAAAATACTCTAGTAAGCGTTCTTGTTTAACTTTACTTAATCGGCTCTTTCTCATCATTCACCTTATAACACTTTATCGTGTTATCTGGTACAGCCCCAAACATTATCCTTCTCCTATTTTTTTAATACCTGATTGCTTTGCAATTTACAGGTAGTGGTCTTGCAGATTTTTCAAGATACGCACTGCATAAAGTAAGAATTCAGATGACAGGGAAAAATTGGTTAGATTTTTCAGCAGCAAATAAAACCATGGGATGGAAAGAAACACCAAGTGGTATGACTTGGCATCACCATTATGATGGTCGAACTATGTGTTGGTACCAAGCGAAAGCGATATTCGCTAGACCCGCTGTTCCTCATACGGGCGGTGCTGCTATAGTTAAGATGGTTAAGGGGACAGAATAATTATGCTTTATGTAATGAAAGAAATGAATCCTAAAATATCTGATCCCATAAAAATTTTTGAAGATTTTTTAGAGAAAGAGCTCCCCAGAGATTATCGATTATTTTTAGAACAAACAAATGGAGGAATCCCTTTCAGGAAATATTTTTTGTTTAAAGATTCTGATAATGATGGAACTATAGTTAACATATTGCTTGGTATTACTGACAATGACTACAATAGCTTAATAAAACACTATAACAAATATAAAAATATAGTTCCCTCATGTATGATACCTATTGGTAATGACCAAGGAGGTAATATGATACTGCTATCTATCAGTGGGAATAGTTATGGAAGTATATATTTTTTAGATCATGAAAAAGCAGCCTTTTTAATCGCCGATAGTTTTGAAGAATTCATCAACAACCTTAAAAGCGAAGAGGAAATGAATCCGCTTTTAAAATAATTAAATATCACAAAAAACATATTTCATATTTATGTGATATGAATTACCATGTTCTTGATATCACATATGTAGATTATAAGATAATGGAAAAATTTATTGGAAGACAACACGAACTTCAAATGCTGTCTGAACAACCAAGACATAAAGCAAATTTGGTTGTTTTACGTGGGCGCCGCCGTATTGGAAAAAGTAGGCTTGCGGCAGAATTTGCAAAAGGTAAGATTTTTTTATCTTTTTCTGGTGTGCCTCCTCAAGAAGGAACTACCGCACAAGATCAACTCGATGAATTTGCCAGACAATTTTATTCTCATTTTAAATTGCCACCGATTACCTTTAAAAATTGGAGTGATGCGTTTGCTAACCTTACAGACAGGCTTACTCAAGAACCTACAGTAATACTTTTAGATGAAATTTCTTGGATGGGAAATGAAGATCTCCTTTTTGTAGGTAAGCTTAAAAACTGGTGGGATCTACACTTGCAAAAATATCCGAACCTCACCTTGATTTTATGTGGTTCAGTTTCTATTTGGATTGAGGAAAACATCATTAACAGCACAGCCCTTTTTGGAAGAATTTCTTTATTTCTTTATCTAGAAGAGCTCTCTATAGCAGAATCTTATGAATTTCTGCGACATTTAAATTTTAAAGGGTCTGATTACGATGTATTTAAGATTTTATCTGTTACAGGAGGTGTGCCTTGGTATTTAGAGCAAGTTTCTCCTTTGTTATTGGCTGATGAAAACATACGAAATCTTTGCTTCTTGAAAGAAGGACTTTTAACACATGAATTTGATCGTATTTTTACAGATCTTTTTGATGTGCGGGGGGCAATTTATAAAAAAATAGTTCAAGCACTTTCAGATGGCATGAAGACCCTGGCAGAATTGAGAACCACATTAGGATATAAGCAAGGTGGGGTATTAGGAAGATATCTCAAAGATTTATTTAAAGCAGGGTTTATTAGTGTTGATAATACATGGTCATTCAAGAGCAAAAAAGAGGGAAAGCAAAGCCTTTATCGTTTAAGTGATAATTATTTGAGGTTTTATATAAAATATATCGAGCCTAATTTAGGAAGAATTAATAAAAATACTTTTTTAAATTTGCCTTTATCAGATTTACTTGGGTGGGACAGCATAATGGGACTCCAAGTAGAAAATCTGATTTTAAAAAACAGGCAAACTTTACTTAAAAAAATAGGTGTACTTCCCCAGGACATCGTAAATGAAAATCCATATATACAAAAGCAAACAAAACAGCATAGGGGTTGTCAGGTTGATTATTTGATACAAACAAAAGCGAATAATCTTATTGTATGTGAATTTAAATTTCAAAATCGTAACGTGGGAAATGAGGTGATTGATGCAATTAAGGAAAAGGTTAAAAGGCTATCGATTCCGCGGGGATTTGGTGTCGCTCCAGTTCTGGTGCATATGGGAGGAGTGAGTGATAGTGTGGTTGAAAGCCAATATTTTTACCGTATTATAGATTTACGAGATTGGTTAGAAGAATGAAAAATTTCCTGGCTCATTTTTCGTGGCGTTCTGGATTCAACACGCAGAGGAAAATCCTTTGGGTGCAAAGGTTCCAGATGTTTGGGTTGTGATTTTTAACCAATCACTAGATACATCCAAATGAAAGCATATCGGCCCCACACCAACAGCTGGTTGGGGATATATTGAAACTGTAGGCAATTTGATTAACTTGTGGCTAAAATCCATAGTCCTTCTTGGGTGGCCCCACTCTGCCATTCAGCGCACCACTGCGATCAGATTAATTTTCAGGCCGAGCCTGAGCGAGCATTGCTTAAAGTACAAACTATAATTTTGTACATCGCAGAAAAAATAAAAAGTAGCACCAGAGTAGCGCCGAGTGATTTTTGGTAATTACAGAAAAACCTTGAAACCGTTACTGAGCTTGGTGGGCGCCGTAGGAATCGAACCTACGACCCGCTGATTAAGAGTCAGCTGCTCTACCATCTGAGCTAGGCGCCCGCCTTTGTACATTTCTAGCCTAAATTTTGTTAGCTGTCGATCACAAAAAAGCCCTCCTTTATGGAGGGCCTTCTTTTTCTAAAGATTGTAATTTTTGCGAAAGTTAGAATTGTTGATAATCACCACCACTACCATCATCCTGGAAGGCATTCGGGTCATCAAAACTATCGCCGCTATCTTGTGCGTATGGATCAGCAATTCCTTGTGAATTACCGCCTTGACCGCCGCCACCGCAAGTTAAATTGATACTGGCATCAACTTGGTTTACTTTCTGTTCTAGTGCAACGACGCTATCATTCATGGTAGCTACTGTATCGTTTATAGCGCCTAGCCCTTCTACTTCACTGCTTAGTTGTTTTATTTGACTGCTTATCATGGCTAATCTTTTTGCCAAACCAGCGTCACTTTGCATCAAATTTTTTTCGTCACGTTCCATCTGGCCTAATGCTCTCATCTCTGCATCAGAGCTTGGCGAACTTTGTGCTCCAGAAGATCTTCCTCCTGCTGAAGGTTTCTTTTTTGCAGAAGCGTTGCCAGTTTTAGTAGTAGCTCTACCACCGCGTGCCTTGCCTCCCTTAGCAGCAGTTGCTTTTCCACCGCTGGTGTTTTTAGCGCCAGGTTTTTTCTTAGCTGTCGAAGTTTTTTTACTACGTTGCGAGGTTGCACCATACAGATCATTTGCTAAAAATGGCAAAAGCATGGCTACTAAAACTAAATAAAATTTTTTCATAAACGAATACCTATTTGACTTTAATTTAAGGCTATACGGAAAGTATTAAAATATCGTAAATTAACTGTAAAATTTTTTACCCTGACTGATCTGGAATAATTTTCTCAAAACCTATAAAATCAATAGAATGGAGATTATATGTTTGTTACTTTTGAAGGTGGTGAGGGTACAGGAAAAAGCACCCAGGCTTTAATTCTTGCCGATACCTTAAAAAAAACGGGAATTGAAGTGGTTCTTACACGTGAGCCAGGTGGCAGCCCAGGTGCAGAGCTTATTCGCAATTTATTGGTGACAGGATCTGTTGATCGTTGGTCAACAATGAGTGAAGTTTTACTAATGTATGCGGCACGTGCTGATCATTGGCAAAATACAATAAAGCCTGCTCTTGATGCTGGAAAATGGGTATTGTGTGACCGTTTTGCTGATTCGACAGTTGCTTATCAAGGTTATGGTCGTGGAGTTAATAAAGGATTTTTGCAGTTATTGTATTTACATATTGTTGGGGATATCGAACCTGATTTTACCTTTGTTTTTGATCTTGATGTTAGTGTTGGTCTTAATCGGGCAAATTCGCGCATGGCAGGAAATGCTGTTGTTGAGGGTAGGTTTGAGGCTATGGATATTGCCTTTCATGAACGCATTCGTGCTGGCTTTTTAGAGATAGCTAAAAAAAACCCAAAAAGGTGCAGCTTGGTGGACGCAAATCTGCATCCTCGTGAAGTGCATAGATCTATTTTAAGGGTATTACAAGAAAAAGGAGCATTATCATGGGGCAATCTCCCTGTGTAAGAATTTGTACACTCAATGATGATAAGGTTTGTATTGGCTGTGGCCGAAATATAGATGAAATTAAAAATTGGTCTGCTTTTTCTGATGAATCTAAGATAGTCATACAGTCGCAGTTAAAGGGGCGTTTGGACGATATTTTGCAAAAGATGCGTGCCAAAAGAATGCAGAAATCGTAATGCTTTATTTGCTGGTGCCCTTAACACTTGCGTTAGCTTTTCAAGATTGGCGATCAAACAGCGTTAACTTGTGGATAGCGCTGCTAAGTTTAATTGCACTTGCTTTGGGAATTGAAAATTTAAATTTATCAATAATTGTTCTTAGTGTTTTATTGGCTTACTGTCATTTGCGTCCTGGTCGTATTCAATTTATTGATATTGCAATTTTTAGCACTGGGGCGGGGTATTTTAATCTACAGTTTTTTGCTGTTTATTGTTTGGTAATTGCTGTCATTTTACTGGGGTTAAGTAAAATAAAAGAGCCGCAGCTACCATTTTTAGTTGCGTGGATGGTAGGATTTTGGATCACCTTTATTTTGACGAAGCAGAACTTTCTTGTGTTTAATTTCTAACTTTGTGCAGCAGCTTCTTCCACCATTTTCTGCCATCCTGCTTCATCAATCACAGTAACATTTAAGCCGTGGGCGGCTTTTAGTTTTTGCCCAGCATCTGACCCTGCTACTACAAAAGTGGTTTGTGCAGAAACGGCACTTGCTACTTTTGCTCCAAGTTTTTCGGCCTGAGACTTTGCTTCACTGCGGCTTATGTTTTCAAGGGATCCGGTAAACACTATAGTTTTCCCACTTAATGGCAAATTATCTGAAACTTCACATGGAAGTACATTAACGTGTTGTAGAAGGCCTTCAACCATTTGCAGGTTATGTTTTTGTTGAAAAAAATCAACAATGTCTCTGGCCATACCGTGACCAATGCCTTCAATTTCCGTAAGTTCTTTGTAGGCCTTGGTATCATTTTGGTTTACTGAAATAATGTTTTCTAAAAATTTTTCAAAAGTTTTGTAATGTTTAGCAAGCAATTTTGCTGTAGTTTGGCCAATTTGCGGAATTCCTAGAGCGTAAATTAGGCGGTCCAAAGGCATTGAGCGTACCTTATTTATGGCATCCCAAAGATTTTGGGTTGATTGTTTTCCCCATCCTTCCCAATTTTCAATTGGTTCTTTGGATGATTGATTACGCTCTTCTAGGGTGAATATATCGACAGGTGATGTTATTAGGTTTAATCCATAAAATCTGGCCATGTGTTTTTCTCCCAAGCCATCAATGTTTAGTGCGTCTCTGCTTACAAAGTGAATAAGTCTTTGAATAGCTTGGTCTTCACAACCAAAGCCATTTAAACAGCGTTTGGCGATTTGTCCTGGAGTTTTGTGTAGGTTAGAATTGCAGCAGGGGCAGTTATCTGTGAAATTGTAAATTTGTGAATTATCTGGGCGTTTGTTTTCAAGTACCTTAACAATTTGAGGAATAACGTCACCTGCGCGTTGCACGATTACTGTGTCATTAATACGAATATCTTTACGTCTTATTTCTTCTTCATTATGCAAAGAGGCACGGCTAACTGTAACGCCGCCTACGATTACTGGGCGCAATACTGCCACAGGGGTAATTACACCAGTTCTTCCTACCTGCAGAATAATATCTTCCACAACAGTTTCTGCTTGTTGGGCGGCAAATTTAAAGGCAATAGAATGGCGCGGTGCTCTGCCAACCACACCAAGGCGCTCTTGTAATAACAGGTCATTAACTTTAAAAACCAAACCATCAATCTCATAATTAAGTTGCTCTCTGGTTTCTTGCATTTCTTGGTAGTAGGCTAACATTTCATCAAATTCATTACATAGTCTGTGATAGGGATTTACTGTAAATCCCCACATTTGTAATTTTTCTAATAATTCATTGTGAGTTTTGGTTAGATTGCCTTCAAGATTTTGCGCATAATATGCAAAAAAATGGAGAGGTCTTGAAGCTGTAATAGTTGAATCTAGCTGTCGTAAGGAACCAGCGGCGGCATTGCGTGGGTTTGCAAAAGCGGGTTCGTTTTGTTGCTTGCGACTTTTATTTAATTCTTCAAAGTCTGTAAGTGTCATGTAAATTTCACCTCTCACTTCTAAGCTTTTTGGAAATGAATCCCCAAGCAAGTGAAGCGGAATGTCTCTAACAGTTCTTAAATTTGCTGTAACATTTTCTCCTGTTTGCCCATCTCCCCTTGTTGCGCCTAAAACGAATTGACCATCTTGATAGTGCAAGCTTGCAGATAATCCATCAATTTTAGGTTCAGCTACTGTGGGTATAGGAAAATCTTCAGGCATTTTTAAGAAGCGTCGTAGTTTTTTTTGAAAATCTAAAAATTCCCTTTCATTAAAAACGTTATCAAGTGAAAGCATTGGTTTTCGGTGTTTTACTTTATCAAATTGAGAAGAAACTGGAGAACCAATTCGGTGGCTTGGGCTATCTAATCTGCGTAAATCTGGAAATTGTGCTTCAAGTTCTTGATTTTGCTTTATTAGAGCGTCGTATTGAATATCGCTTATTTCTGGGATTGCCATAGTAAAATAGAGATAATCATGATGAGAGATAAGTTTGGCGAGTCGTTCCAACTCTTTCGCAGCTTGTGAGCGTTCCACAGATTTTTACTTTATTTTATTGCTTTGATGAATGATACTCTGCAAGGATTTACTTGCCAAGAGCTGGCATATAATTGTTTGGAGATGGTCAGCAAGTCCTCCGGTTAAGACCGGAGAAAAACTGTGGTGGTTCTGGTGGGCCAAAAATTTATACAAAGTAATCTGTAAGCTAGATTTTTAAAGGTGTTTGTGCTCGTGATGAGGAAAAACACGATTTAAAACTGGTCTAATTGGCCAAAATCCTAGGAAATAACCAATAGGTTGTGGCATAGCGTCAATACAATCCCTTCCAATACCACGAACTTCATTTACTAACTCGTGAATAAGCCCTTCAGGATGTTCGTGCCTATGTATATGTTCTATAGGTTTGTGTTCCTGAATAAAGCCTCTAGATTCATGTGTTTTTTGTGTTTCAATACGATCCAAAATCCACGAAATTATTTGTATAACTTCCTTTGTCGTGTTGCAAGAAAATGGTTTAATTGAGCTTATTTTGGTTTCTGTTGGAACATGGTTCTTGTTATACGTTCTTTTTATAGAATAATCAGGATTCTCAAATATAATAGAATAACTATCTGAATGAGGCATGCCATGGCCATGATCCACCATGTCGCTATCACTATCTTTCAAATCCATTGCTTGTAATAAACAAGCACTTAAATATAAAAATACTATTGCTATATACTTATTAAATAAAAAAAACATATTAAACCTCTAATATTATTGTCGTTAATTTATTTTCTAGTATTTTTTATATAGACCCGCTAAAGCGGGTCTATATTTTATAAACTAGCGGCGCCCCCTACGTTTATCACAATTAGTATCCTTAAGGGTTATTTCATTGCTAAGTTTCTTAATATAAGCTACTGTGTCCATTATCATATCATGTGGTGTTGTTCCTTCATCTACCGATCCTGGTAATAAGCATACGCTAACATTCAGCATTTGAGGGTTCTTGTGGTCACTTAAATTAACTTTTAATTTAAGTGTTTCTATAGCATCTTTCCATGTGTAATCTACACTTCCGTCTTTATACATTCTTATGTCAACGTTCACTCTAGGATCACAACGTTCCTCGTGATGTCTTCTTTCATGGCGAGCTTTTTTTTGAACATCACGGCTGTGCATGCAATCTTCATTATCTGAATCGCTACCTCTAAAATCCATTGAGTATATTGTTGCTGTTGTACTAAGGCAGATTGCTGCTAGCACTAAATTCTTTGCAAGAAAACTTTTCATATATTTCTCCATACTTATGTGTTAAAAGATCGTTAGATCCAATTGTAATTGTATTAAAAAAGCATTAACAATTAGTTAACCATAAATAAATTTTAAGTAATACCTCAAGTTATTATTTAAATATTACTTTGAATATTTGTGTTTTTTATCTGCATTTTCTTAAATTCATTATTTTAGCCCAATTGAGTGCAATAAGAGCAATAGTTCCACCAATGGGAATTATCCATTTATATATAGAATAACTAGACTGTTTTGGTGTCTCAGCTACCTCATCAGGTACTGGCCTTGGGGATGGAGTAGTACTTAGTTTCTTGCAGTCAGAATCATCTTCTGTGCTCGTAAATTTTTCACAGGTAAGCACAGGTTTTTCGTCGGAATAGTCATTTAAGTCTTTTCCAAGTAAATCTTCAGTAATTTTATCTATATGACGAATAGTGTTAACTAATTTTTTGCGATCAGTTCTTTCTATCGGAGTTCTCGATTTTATTGTTAAGCTGGTATTATTTCCTCTAACTCTTCTTTCAATTGTGCATTCATGTGAGCAGTCTTGCTGTTTACTTGTTATAATTAAAGAAACCCTTAAATCATTAGATTCAAGGCTATCTTCTTTTTTTTCGGCAGCGTAAAGAGATGCGAAAATAAAACAAGCCACTAATGCTGTATAATTTCTTGTGAAAAATATACTCATTTAATACTCCATAGGTAAAATTAAAAACGACTATATATTTTTAATCTAGGAGTAATGTGTTGATATTTAGTAAATAAATGGAAATTATTTTTTTATTATTTTTAGTATAACTAGTATTATTGTAGACAAACAAATAATTGTAGGGCCAACGGGAAAATCAAAATAAAAGCTTAAACCAATTCCAGAAAGGCTTGAAAAGCAACTTATTAATATTGCATATGCAATCATTTGAGATGGTCTATTTGCTTTGCAATATGCAGCTGCAGCTGGAATAATCGTGAGTGCTGGTGCGAATAATGCTCCTAGTAACTTCATAACAATTCCCATGGCGGTGGCGTAAGCAAATAACATTAGCAACCTTACTTTTTTTGAAGGGTAACCTTGTACGTGTGCTAAGTCAGCATCAAAACTAGTGATTAAAATTGCAGACCAATACTTAATTAAAAATATAGTCAAAATTAGCAATGCACTGGCGAGTAACCAAATATCGTTAAGATTTGTTCCAAGTAAATCACCAAATAATAAAGCATCTGGGCTTAGGTGTGCTTGAGGGACCACAGAAATAATTAAAATACTAACTGAAAGACAAGTTGAGGAAATTACAGCAAGCGATACGTCGCTTTGAGCAGAATAATTTGTGCCAATAAAGTATGCAATAACTAAACATACTGCTATTGCTCCATAGGCATAAGGTAAGTGCAGTAGAACACTAATGCATACACCAAGTAGTGATGCATGAGCCAGGGTTTCTCCAAAGAATGCCAAGCCATTCCACAGCCCAATGCAACCTAATGGGGCGGTAATTAAACTTGCCATTAGGGCGACAATAATAATCGATATAAAAAATGAATCTATCATATATGTTGATGGTCGTGGTTATGTTGGTATTTACTAAATCTTGGAAATAAATGTTGTACTTCCTTAGTGCTACGTACCATTTCTGGGCTGCCTTGGCAACAAATATGTTGGTTTAAGCAAATGACGTGATCTGTGCAGTCAAAAACAAAGTGCAAATCATGGGAAATAATTACAATAGCCATCTTATATTCATGTTTTAATTCAAGTAATTTTTTGTAAAAAGTACTTTGACCGTCGGCGTCAATACCCTGGGTTGGTTCATCAAGAATTAACAAATCTGGCTTTTGTAAAACTGCAGCATTCAATAATACTTTTTGTAGTTCTCCTCCTGATAGATCATGAATAGATTGATTCATTAGTTTGCTTATATCAAAAGGGAAGTTAATTTTAGGGGTGCCGCATAAATCAATAAATGACTCAACTGTCATGGGCATAAATTTGTTAGCGTTAAGTTTTTGCGGTACGTAACCAACAACGATATTTTTTTTACGATTAATTGTACCTGAGGTTGGTTTAATTAAACTCAAAATTAAACGAACCAAAGTTGTTTTGCCTGCACCATTGGGACCAATAATTGTGGTTATGGTGTTTGGGGAAATGGTAAAATTTATGTCTTTCAATAGAACTCTTTTGTTTCTATTGCGGTCAACGCTATAGGTTACAGAATTTAGCGAAACTAACATTAGCGTATTTTTAAAGTTGACAACCCGATGATAGCAAGAATTGTGGCAATAATCCAAAAGCGAATTACAACAGTTGGTTCTGCCCACCCTAATTTTTCAAAATGGTGGTGAATGGGTGCCATTAAGAAAATTCTTTTTTTAGTCATTTTATAATAACCGACTTGGAGAATAACGGAAATTGCTTCAATTACAAATAGGCCGCCAATAATACACAAAACTAGTTCATGCTTTGTAATAAGCGCAATAGTACCTAGGGCACCTCCTGCTGCAAGTGAACCTGTGTCTCCCATAAATACTTTGGCAGGTGGAGCGTTGAACCATAAAAAGCCTAAGCCGGCTCCTACAAAGCTTCCTAAGAAAACTCCGATTTCACCAACATTTGCTACGTAATGTAATTGTAAGTAATGGGCAAATACATGGTTGCCAACTAAATAAGCGATAATAGTAAAACAAATAGCGCAAATCATAACGGGAACGATCGCCAAGCCATCTAAGCCATCAGTTAAGTTAACTGCGTTTGATGATCCAACAATTACTAAAATAGCCCACGGATAGAAAAACCAACCTAGGTTAATAATGAGATCTTTGAAAAATGGTAAAGTTAAACCATTTGCAAGTGTAGGGTCAGTGTATTGGGATGATGCATAAGCAGCTATCAATGCAAGAGTTGCTTGGGCCAATAATTTTGATTTTACTGAGATGCCGTGGTGGGAATTTTTGGTGAGTTTTCTGTAATCATCCATTGCGCCTAGCAATCCGAATCCTAGGGTTACCAATAAAACAATCCATAAAAATGGATTTGATAGATCTCCCCAAAATAAAGTGCTTGTGCTTACGGCAAGTAAAATTAAGCACCCCCCCATGGTTGGAGTGCCTTTTTTAGTGATTAAGTGAGATTCTGGGCCGTCGCTTCGAATTGGTTGGCCTTGTTTTTGTTTTGATTTTAACCACGAGATAATCGGTTTTCCTAGCCAAAAGCTAATGATTAATGCAGTTAAAATAGCCCCCATAGTACGAAAGGTTATATAGCGCATTAAATTAAAAATTTTAAAGTCGCTAAGAAAATGAAGGAATAATAATTGAAACATAATTAACTATCGGTTTATCGTTGAAAGGTTAGTGATTTAGAGTCTCTTGATAAAAATCCGCGTTGCCATTCAACGCCTTCGGCGTGCTCGGCTGGAATTTTTGAATTTTTATCGCAAGTTATCATCGTTTTTTCAGGAAAAAAAGTTAAAACAAAGTTAGCATAAATTTCAAATGCAGAAAAATTTTGTTCGAAAATATCTGCTGTATTTAATGCCTCATGCCACGGTCTATTATGAAGTTTTTCTAAGTGGTTTTTCAAGCCCTTTAATTTCACTTTATCGAAAAACATAATGGGACCATGGAAACTAAGGTTATGGTATTTTCCAAGTTTTAAAAATGAATCGACCATATGTTTGCGTTCAATTGCGTAGTCTTCAGTTGAAAATAATACGGCCTTATCGTTTCTTAAAAAAATTTGGGTTTGTAAAAGAATTGTGTTGGCATGAATTATTAGATAATAATCAGATTGTGTGAACGCATCTATATTTAATTTGATAAATTCTTGTTTTAGTTTTTGCGATAGTTCTTTTTGATTAGTTGGACTTACTTCATTTTCGTCCACAAATTCAGCACCTTTTTCTAAGGCAATATCACGCATTTTTTTCGAATCAGCACAAACCAGATAAATTTTATTTATCGGGTGCATTACCAAACCTTTTGCAGCGTCAATCGCATTGTGCACAGTAGGAAGATCTTCTTCGGTGGCTAGAATTATAATGTCGATTTTGTTTTTACATAAAGGTACGTGGTTATTGGAGTAGAAATCCCTTTTTAAAGAAAGCAAAGTATTAAAAGTTTTTCTTTTGAAACTATGCCAAGCATTGTCTTTTTCTGGCAAAGTTTCTGGGGATTTTATTGACCAATTTCCCAGAAATATTATAGCAATTACAAATGATAGAAAAATTAAAATACGTTTCATACGTTTACTCTGTCATTCCCTCAATGGTTAAAAAGCTATGCATAGTTAAGCTTTTATATTTGTTACTTAAGTAATCTCGTGCTTTGTCTATATTGCTAAGGCCATTGCGTGGAAAAATTATATTACAACCTAATACAAGTTCAACTTGATCTTCAAAGCGTTGGGCCACAAAATTTCCGTACAGTTCATATTCTGAAAAACTTCCTTCTGGAATATCTAGCGAATCTAGGGCATCTTGCCAAGGTTTACCATGCATATTTTGCAAATGTTGTTTTAGTGCCTCTATTTTTGTCTTCGAAAAAAGCATGTGATGGCTAGTGAAATCAAGATTGTGGAATTTATTAAAACCAAGGGCAATTTTTACCATTTGCTTTCGTTTAAACCAGTAATCATGCAGAATATTTAACACTTCTTTATCTTTGGTTACAAAAATCTGAGGTCTAATTAACAGCGTGTCAGCATCAATTATTAGGAAGTGTTCACATGTAGCCACTGTGTCAGCATTTAACTTTAGGTACTGTTGCTTTATCCAGCCTTTGCGTTGAGTATTTTTAGAAAACACTGGCAGAACATTGTCTTCTAAAACAAATATACAATTTTTTTCAATAGCGATTTTTCGCAAAACCTCTGATTCAGGGGCGATAAAATAAATATTTTTAATTGGCTGTAATACGTTTGCGCGCACAGACTCAATAGTTAACTGTAAGGTTACAGCATCCTTTTCAATTACGGGAATAATTACATCTATTGGTATTTTACTGGTTGGTATTTCTGAGTTGCAAAAAGGATCTATTTTTACTTTCAGATAAGTGTAGTTAATAAAACGCAGAAAATTTTGCAATTTGGAGTCGTTGTTTGGAAGGTAGGTCGGGTGGCAGGCGTAATATATTAGTAATACTAAACAGGAAGCTGCAAAAAAGCAAAAAATAGAAAATTTTTTCATGGATTCTATAACGTCACTGCTTTTTTAAGAAACTGGTGTGGATTTTTTTTGCATCTGTCATGTCAAATTCTACGGTGGCCTGTTCATGGTCTGTATCTATCACATCTCCATAGCCAAATTTTTGGTGAAAAACTCTGTCGCCAATTTCTAGGTGGTGTGATTTGTAATCAGCAATTGTGGCAGGTCTGCGACTATATTCTTGCTGTCGTGTTTCTTGATTTGTTGCTGGTATATGCTTTACGTGGCGTGTTGGTAGTTCCTTTAGAAAACGTGATGGCATACCAACTTGCCATCCCTGATAGGTGCGGCGCTGTAGCGCATAAGAAATTACGGCTTTGACTTTTGCTCGGCTGATACCGACATAGGCCAGTCGGCGCTCTTCTTCTAGTCCTGCGCTACCGCTGTCTTGCAGGCTGCGTGGATGTGGGAATAGGTTTTCTTCCCAACCTGGCAAAAAGACATAATCAAACTCAAGACCTTTGGCTCCGTGTAGTGTCATCATACTTAGGCAATCATTGTTGGGCTGGTTATTATTGTCAGTAACCAAACTAACGTGGTCTAAAAATCCCGGTAGAAATTCGAATTCTTCAATTGCTTTAACAAACTCTTTAAGGTTTTCAAGGCGACCAGCAGAATCAGGAGATTTTTCTTCAAGCCACATGCCAGTGTACCCAGATTCATCTAATACACTCTTAACCACATCGGCGTGTGGGGTATTATCAAGCATAGAACGCCAGCGTTGTAGGTCTTCAAAGAATGTTCTTAAATTGCCTTTTCCGCTGCCTTTATTATTATCCATAGCGTAAATCAAAGCAGCCCTTGGAAGGGATATATTTTGTTCGCGCGCTATGTGGTGTATATTTTGCATTGCTCCTGGGCCAAGACCGCGTTTTGGTACATTAATAATTCGCTCAAACGCTAGTCCATCATCTGGCTGTACTAAAATTCGCAAATAGGCGATAGCATCTTTTATTTCTTGCCGTTCGTAAAAGCGCAATCCGCCAATAACTCGGTACGGCGTTCCAGTTTTAATACAACGTTCTTCAAAATCGCGAGTTTGGTAGCTTGCCCTTACCAATATAGCCATGGAATTTAGCGGTTTACCTTGGCGTTGCATTACTTCAACTTCATCAATTACAAAGCGTGCTTCAGTTTCGCTATTCCAATTTCCTTTGACTAATACTGGCTCACCCTCACCTTTATCGGTCCATAGCTCTTTACCTAAACGGTCATGGTTATGGGCGATTAGTCCAGATGCGGTTCCTAAAATGTGACTGGTCGAGCGATAGTTTTGTTCAAGACGAATTATTGAGGCATTATTATAGTCTTTTTCAAATTTTAGGATGTTTGCTACTTCAGCACCGCGCCAGCCATAGATTGATTGATCATCATCTCCTACACAACATAAATTTTTATGGCCGTCTGCAAGCAATCGTAACCATAAGTATTGCGCGATGTTGGTGTCTTGATATTCATCAACCAAAACATAGCAAAACTGTTGCTGGTAGCTTTTTAAAATTTCAGGAGATTGTTGAAACAATTGTAAGCAATTCAAAAGTAGGTCGCCAAAATCCATAGCATTTAAGATTTTTAGGCGCTCTTGGTATTGTCTATATAGTTGGACGTGTAAATCTTGAGAGTCACCAACACGATCAAAAGTTTTGGCTTTGTCTTTCCAGCGATTAATAATGCTTGCCACCATTTTAGCAGGGACTTGCTTATCATCTATATTTTCAGCTTTTAAGATTTGCTTGATTAACCTTAACTGGTCATCAGAATCTATAATTGTAAAATTTGATGTATAGCCTAGCAAATCAGCATAACGTCTTAAAATTCTGACTGATATAGAATGAAATGTTCCAAGCCACATACCATCAACACCATGGCCAAGCAAATGTTGAATGCGTTCACGCATTTCCTGGGCAGCTTTGTTTGTAAAGGTAACAGATAAAATATTCAAAGGACCACATAAATGCTTATCAAGTATGTGGGCGATTCTTGTGGTAAGAACACGAGTCTTACCAGTGCCAGCACCTGCTAAAATAAGCAGGGGGCCTTCACCGTAAACAACAGCCTGATGCTGCTTTGGATTCAAAGCATCAAGATAAGAATAAGCTGAAGCAAAATTCAAATTAGCTTCAGCAGATTTCATTTAAACTCTCAATTCAATCCAAAATTTTGGAAACGCTTGCTGAATTTGCTCAGCTGTCCAGCTGTATCCATTAAGCGATGTCCAGCGCCTGTCCAAGCAGGGTGTGATTTAGGATCAATATCCAATTGCATATTGTCGCCTTCTTTACCCCAAGTGCTGCGGGTTTCAAAAGAAGTACCATCAGTCATAGTAACTTTAATGGTGTGGTAGTCTGGGTGTATATTTTTTTTCATAATAAATGTCTTCCCTTTGCGAAAAAGAATATATATATCTATACTCAAGACGCGAAATAATGCAATGTTTTTCTGCAAAAATTAAAGGAATTTAATATGACTATTTTGAAAAATTTAGGGTTTGTGCTGCTTACAGGTGTTTGTTTAATTTATGCAGATGTGGATAGTGATATACGTGACAATGAAGTTTTAATTAATTCATTACAAGATAAGTTGGATGCTTCACAGGCAAAAGGCGATTCAACTGATGATTTGCAAAAAGTTATGGATAGAATGATTGAAAAGCAGAACGCACTTTTAGCTAAAAAAGCTTCAGTAGCTGTAAGTAGCGATGGTGAAATAGTTGCTGATCAACCAGTTGATCAATCAGTACAGCCTAAGACAAAGGGAGATGGTACTTCAAACGATACCGATTCAGAAGCAACAATACGAAGAATTGTAAAGGAAGAGCTTGCTAGACAAATGCATGCTAAGGATCATAGTACTGAAGCAAAAGCAGAGGCTACAAAACATGCCGAGACAACTGCACCGGAATTGCCAGAGCAAAAATCAGAAGCGATGGCTCAATATGAATTAGCGCTAGAGCAGTATGAAAAAAAGAATTACAAACTTGCTGCTTCTAGTTTTGGTAGGATTATTAAAACCTATCCGAAAGATCCTATTACAGCAAAGGCTTTGGTGCATTTGGCGTTTTGTCTTGAAAAGCAAGGTGAGCTAGAAAAAGCTGCTGTGGTGTGTGAATCTGCCTTGCAGAGAGAATTAGATGGCGGTCACCAGGTTGATTGTCAATTAATACGCTTACGCTTTGCTAAAAGGCAAAAGAACGAAGGAGAAATCGCAGAAATTACCAAAGCTTTAAAAAAATTAAAAATGACTGATGAGCAAAAGAAAACCTACAGTTCAATTTTAGCAAAAAATAACAACTAAACGCTTGGTTTTGGAAAGTTATATTTGCGTAATGTGGCATTTTCAGTCTAACTATATTTAGGAATTAACTAATTATTAACCATGTCTTGATAAACTACTCCCATGTTTAAGCGATTTGGGAAAAGTTTTATGTTATCAAAATTATGTATGCAATTATTGGTAGGTGTAGCAGTAATTGGTTCATCAGTTTATTCAGCTTCTCGGGTTCATCATGGTGTTGCTGGTGGCCGTGTGCATGCTGAAAATAGATTACATGCAGCAGAACATTTGTACGGGAGCCATGCGGTAGCTGGTTCATCTTATTATTCGGCTTCTCGGGTTCATCAT
>JAPLON010000125.1:3616-8062 GCA_026400695.1 Pseudomonadota bacterium | reverse complement strand
TGTAAATAAAAATTAACTGTATGCACAAAATTTACTGTAATCTATCAATAAACTATCAAGTTAAGATTATATAAACCAAAAAAATCTTTTGCGGTAAAGATCGCCACAAATAAAAAAAAGGAGCACGAATGCTCCCTTTTAATTTTAGTAAAATCTAGCTTTAAGCAACTTCGGCCTGAACAGCAGCCACTTGAGTTGGATCAAAATCTACAAATTCGATAATCGCCATTGGTGCATTATCACCATAACGGAATCCAGCTCTTACTATTCTAGTATACCCGCCTTGGCGACTAGCAAACCTAGGCCCCATGCCATCCATCAATTTCTTGACCACATCTTGATCTTGCAATTGTGAAACAGCCTGACGACGGCAATGTAGTCCGCCACGTTTAGCTAATGTAATCAACTTTTCCACAACTGGACGTAGATCTTTAGCCTTTGGCAAAGTTGTCTTAATTTGTTCATTTTTAATTAAAGCTTGCGCAAGATTTTTGAACATAGCTTTTCTATGTTCTTTTGTCCTGTTAAACTTGCGACCTGACATTCCGTGTCTCATGAGGATTTCTCTCTTCTAAATTTCAGTTAAATGGATCTTCTAAAGATTTTGCTAACTCATCTATATTCTCTGGTGGCCAGTTTGGTACACTCATACCAAAGCCAAGACCCATCATTGAAAGCACTTCTTTAATTTCATTTAAGGACTTACGACCAAAGTTTGGCGTACGCAACATTTCTGGTTCAGAACGCTGCACCAAATCACCAATGTAATAAATATTTTCATTTTTTAAGCAATTTGCAGAACGAACAGAAAGTTCTAATTCATCAACCTTCTTCAGCATATTACGATTGAACGGCAATGGTTCACCACGACGCTCTGTCATACCTACTGGTTTTGGCTCTTCAAAATTAATAAACTGTTGCAATTGGTCTTGCAAAATTCTTGATGCATAGGCAATCGCGTCATCTGGCGTTATAGAACCGTCAGTTGTCAAAGTCAAAGTCAGTTTATCATAGTCTGTACGTTGGCCTACACGAGTTTGATCAACTTTATAGATAACACGTTTAATCGGACTAAAAATTGCATCGATTGGAATCAACCCAATTGTTTTATCTTCAGTTTGTTGTGCTGATGCTGGAATATATCCCTTACCATTTTGCACAGTAAGTTCCATAACCACATGGCCACCTTCGTCTACATGACAAATAACCATATCAGGATCTAAGATTTCAATCTCAGAAGAATGCTGAATATCTCTTGCCGTAACAACGCAAGGACCTTTTACGTCAATACGCATACGCTTTGGCATTTCTGAATTTAAACGAACACCAAGTGTCTTTAAATTCAAAATAATATCTGCAACATCTTCACGGACACCAGGTATTGTTGAAAATTCATGCAAAACGCCATCAATTTTAATTGAGGTAACTGCAGAACCTTGCAATGAGGATAGCAAAACACGGCGAAGAGCGTTACCTAAAGTAAGTCCAAACCCTCTTTCTAGTGGTTCTGCTATTACACTGGCTTCCCTAAGATCTGAGGTAAGATATTCTACCTGAATCTTGGAAGGCTTAATCATCGATTGCCAATTTCTTTCAATCACAATTATTCTCTTTCTTTATTCATTTATAATAAAAACAAAGTCCTACACACGACGGCGCTTACGTGGGCGCACACCATTGTGTGGAACTGGAGTAACATCACGTACAGAAGATATGTTAAATCCAACAGATTGCAACGAACGCAATGCAGTTTCTCTACCAGACCCTGGGCCTTTCACAATAACTCTAACATTTTTCATGCCATGTTCTTGAGCTTTTTTAGCCGCATCTTCAGCTGCAATTTGTGCTGCATAAGGAGTTGACTTACGAGATCCTTTGAATCCCATCATGCCTGACGTAGACCACGAGATAACATTACCTGATTCGTCAGTCACACTTACCAATGTGTTATTGAATGTCGCGTTAACATAAACAATACCATTAACGATATTTTTTCTTTCACGACGCTTAACACGAGCAACAGATTTTTGTGCCATAATTTATAATACCTTAAGTTTATTTACCAACCATTTTTTTACCGGCAATGGCAACAGCCTTACCTTTGCGAGTGCGAGCATTTGTATGCGTACGCTGACCGCGAACAGGCAACCCTTTACGGTGCCTTAAGCCACGATAACAACCAAGATCCATCAAGCGCTTAATATTCATGCTTACTTCACGACGCAAATCGCCTTCTACTTTATGATTTGCATCAATTACTTCACGAATCCTTAAAACTTCTTGATCTGTCAAGGAATGAACGCGTTTTTCACCATCCACACCTGCTTTTTCAATAATGTTTGTGGATTTGTCTTTACCAATTCCATAGATATAGGTTAAAGCAATCCATACTTTTTTTTGGGTTGGAATGTTTACACCAGCAATACGTGCCACGGTTAGCTCCTTACAATGCGTTTACAATTTGTTCTGTTACTTTTTCCAACGGAGCACGCGCATCTAGCACCGTTAGAATTCCTCGTTTTTGGTAAAAATCCTTAAGCACGGATGTTTCCTCTAAAAAATACTTGAAGCGGTTTTTCAAAATCGCCTCGTTATCGTCATTGCGCTTAACTAAATTAGTACTTGCACAATTGTCACAAACCCCATCTTTTTTTGGAGGGTTCGTCTGCAGATTATACACGGCTCCACAATCTTTACAAGTGATTCTGTTTAAAATTCTTTGTAAAAGCTCTCCAGCGTCTATGTCAAAATAAAAAACTTTCTCTATTTTTCCATTACTCTCTGCAAGAATTTGATCAAGAAAAAGTGCCTGATCTATCTTCCGCGGATACCCATCAAACAATATACTGTTTTCACTATATTTTTCAATGTCTTTTTTTATTGCTTTATTAACTAATTCAGTTGGTGCCAAAGCCCCATTTTCTAAAGTTAGTTTAAGCTGATTCCCCAACTCTGATCCACTAGCAGATTCTTTACGTAGCAGATCACCCGTAGATAAATGGTGAAAACCGTATTTTTTCACCAAGACCTCTGCTTGAGTACCCTTTCCACATGCAGGCGGTCCTAAAAAAACCACATGCATTACATCTTACCTTTAGCCTTTGCCTTCTTAATAAGACCCTCATACTGATGAGCCATCAAATGAGATTGTATCTGTGTAATCGTTTCCATGGTAACGCTAACCACAATCAAAATTGTGGTACCACCAAAATAAAATGGTAAAGAAACGCGACTATAGATAAAATCTGGCAAGACGCATATAGAGGCAAGAAACAATGCACCAACTACAGTCAAACGTGTCAAAACGTAATCCAAATACTCAGCTGTAGGCTTACCAGGACGTACTCCCGGAATATAGTTACCCATCTTACGAAGGTTTTCAGAAGTCTCATTTGGATTAAACATCAATGCTGTATAAAAGAATGCAAAGAAAATAATTAACGAGGCAAAGCAAGTCATATATACGGGGTGGCCATGTGCAAATATAGAACCAATATAGCCCAAAACTCCATCTGTAGATGTTGCTCCTGCAAAGCCAGATATTGTAGCAGGTAACAACAATAGTGATGACGCAAAAATTGGAGGAATAACACCAGCACTATTCAACTTCAAAGGCAAATGCGATGTCTGCGCCACTGCTGGCATATTAACTGCAACTTGGCGCTTTGGATACTGAATCAAAATTCGACGTTGCGCTCTTTCCATAAAGACAACATAAGCAATAACCGCTGCTACTAAGAATAATATTCCTAAAATCACGACAACTGATAATGCACCCTGTCTACCTAATTCAAAAGTACTAAATACCGCCTGAGGAAGGTTTGCCACTATACCTGCATAAATAACTAATGAAATACCGTTACCAAGTCCCCTGGAAGTAATCTGTTCTCCAAGCCACATAATAAATAAAGTACCACCAGTCAAAATAACAACTGTAGACAAATGAAACATAAAGCCAGGATTAAGAACTGCAGGCCCAGATGCACCACTCATTTTTTCTAGACCAACCGAAATACCATAAGCCTGAATCATGGCCAGAAGAACTGTTCCATAACGAGTATATTGGTTAAGTTTACGTCTTCCTGCTTCACCTTCTTTTTTCAAGGCTTCCAAATGTGGAGAAATAGACGTCATCAACTGTACGATAATACTTGATGAAATATACGGCATAATGTTTAAGGCCAAAATAGTCATACGACTAATTGAACCACCAGAAAACATATCAAGGATACCAAGAATTCCACCAGCGTTGCTGCTGACAAACTCTTTAATAACCACTGGGTTAATTCCAGGTAAAGGAATATAGGTACCTAAACGATAAATAGCTAAAGCTACTAGCGTAAACCATATGCGTTTTTTCAGATCTTCTGCTTTTGCGAAAGTAGCAAAGTTTACATTTGCAGCAAGTTGCTCAATAGCTGACGACATTCTATTTCCTTTATTCTG
>JAPLON010000125.1:0-3546 GCA_026400695.1 Pseudomonadota bacterium | reverse complement strand
TGCTTTTGTTACCGCATAGGTAAATTTAGCACTTGGCTTGCCGTTCGCTAGCAATGAGATTTCATGCAAATATTTTGGCATATAACCAACTTTTACCAATAGCTCTCTATCAACTTTTCCTCCAGCTTTTATTAAGCCATTCTCAAGTAACAAATTCACTTTGTTAAAATCTAGTTCATATTTCTTTGTAGCGTGAATGTTATTAAAACCACGCTTTGGTAAACGACGATATATTGGGTTTTGACCACCTTCAAATCCATTTAAGGACACACCTGAACGTGCTGTCTGACCTTTTCCACCTTTACCAGATGTTTTTCCTAAACCAGAAGCTATACCACGACCTAGCAATTTTGCTTTAGTGCGAGCCCCTTTGTTATCACGTATACTATTAAGAGTAAAAGTCATACTTCACCTACTCACTTATAACCTGCACCATGTGGCGCACTTTACGAATTAATCCTTGTACTTCTGGAGTATCAACCAATTCTTTAGTTGAATTTATTTTCCCCAAACCTAATGCTTTAAGGTGCAACTTTTGCTTGCCTTCCCTACGAATAGGGCTGCCAACTTGTTGCACTTTTACTGTAGTTGATGATATCTTTTTTTTCATTTCAGCACCTATTGATTAGCTGTTGCTGATGCGCCATCACGGCGAACTAAAACATCAGATATTTTTTTACCAAGCTTGCTGGCAATAACTTTTGGTGACGAAACACTCTCAAGTGCTTGAAAAGTAGCACGAACCATATTGTGGTAGTTATTAGTACCATTAGATTTACTAACAACATCGTGAATCCCCAAAGCTTCAAAAACAGCACGCATTGGCCCACCAGCGATAACACCCGTACCAGCTGGAGCAGCACGCAGTACAACGATACCTGCACCACATCTTGCTTTTACGTCATGGTGTAAAGTGCGGCCTTCGCGAAGAGGGACTCTGATCATAGAGCGCTTTGCCTTATCAACAGCTTTCTTCACAGCATCTGGAACTTCACGTGCTTTACCGGTTGCATAACCAACACGTCCTTTGCCATCACCAACGACTACTAGAGCAGAAAAACGCATAGTCTTACCGCCCTTAACAACTTTTGTAACACGTCTTACGTTTACTAATTTTTCTACAATTTGCTCGTCACGTTCACGTGCTTCACCGCCTGCTTTAGAACGAGAATCGCCGCCTTTGCCACGAGACTCCTTTGAGCGAGGTTCGTTAGTTCCTTTTGTTTGCTTAGCCATAACCTATCCTTAAAACTTCAAACCAGCTTCACGAGCTGCATCTGCTAATGCTTTTATGCGCCCATGATATAAATAACCAGAACGATCAAAAACTACCTTATCAATGCCTTTAGCTAAAGCTAATTCGGCAACTTTTTTGCCAATAAACTTAGCAGCATCTATGTTTGAACCGCTCTTTAAAGAGCTTCCAGGCTTTCCTGCAGTACCAACAAGCACTAAGCTTCTTGAACCTTCTTGATCAACAATCTGAGCATAAGTATGTTGGTTAGTACGATGAACACACAATCTTGGAGTACCAACTGATACTTTATTTAATTTTGTGCGGATGCGTTGTTTGCGTCGCTGCTGTAGCTGAGCTGAACTTAACATGGCTACTTCTTCTTTCCTTCTTTACGAATGATAAACTCGGTTTCCCTTATTACGCCTTTGCCCTTATAAGGCTCCGGCTTTCTAAATTGACGTAGTCGTGCACCAACTGAACCAACTAGCTGCTTATCATAGCCAGTTATAGCGATAGAGGTTGGCTTTTCACACTTAACTTCAATTCCCTGTGGAATGTCATAAACAATATCATGCCTGTAGCCAAGCTGCAAAGTTAATTTACTTCCAGCAACTGCAGCACGATAACCAACCCCTACAAGGTTGATGTTTAATGTAAAGCCTTTATCAAAACCTTTTACAATATTTGAAAGGTTACGCTGTGTTGTTCCCCATAAAGAACGACCTCTTTGGGTCTTTTCTCTAGGGGTTACTAAAAAACCTTTTTCGGTTTTTTCACAGTTAATGCAATCAGGAACCACATAATCTTTTGATGCAGTCTTACCTTTTATTGTTACAACATTGCCAACCTGAGATAACGTAACCCCGGCAGGCAAAATAACTTCATGTTTTCCAACACGTGACATGAGCAAATCCTTCTAAAATACTCTACACAAAATTTCGCCACCTACGGAAAGTTCGCGAGCTTTTGCATCTGAGATTATACCTTTATTCGTTGACAAAATAGAAATACCCAAGCCATTTGCCACTTTTGCAAGCGTAGAAATTGATGAATACACACGACGCCCAGGTTTAGAAACACGATCTATTGTACGTATAACTGGAGCGCTTTCATGATACTTTAATTCAATCTGCAATTGTCTATGGCCATTTGGTGCGTCTTCTACTCGATACGTACGAATATAACCTTCTTCTTCAAGAACTTTCACAAGTCCTTCTTTCTCCATAGAATAAGGACATGGAACAGATTGCTTTTTAGCTCTTTGTCCATTACGAATGCGAGTTAATAAATCTGCAATAGGATCAGTCATTGTCATAATTTTTTACCAACTTGATTTAGTTAAACCAGGAATCATTCCTTGATTGCCTAGTTCACGCAATGCAATGCGTGATATTTTGAACTTACGGTAGAATCCATGAGGACGTCCACTAATTTCGCAACGATTTCTAACACGAGTCAAAGAAGCATTTCTTGGCTTCATGGCAAGTTTTATTGTCGCTCGAATACGATCTTCTAGCGGTAATTCTTTATTACTAATCGTTAACTTTAAAGCATCTCTAGCTGGGCGCTGATTCTTAGCCATCCCAATGCGGCGCTTGTTTTTTTGAATTGAACTAATCTTTGCCATTCTTCTACCCTTGAATTGGAAAATTTAATGCCTTAAGCAAAGCTAAAGCATCTGTGTCATTCTTTGCAGTAGAGCAAATTGTAATATCCATACCTCTAACCTTATCAACTTTATCATAGTTAATTTCAGGGAATATTAGCTGCTCTTTAAGACCTAAAGAATAATTACCGTTTCCATCGAAACTCTTACTTGATAGACCTCTAAAGTCACGAACTCTTGGTAGAGCTATATTGATTAAACGATCAATAAATTCATACATACGTTCTTTACGCAAGGTAACTTTAACGCCAAGGTTCATACCCTCGCGAACCTTAAAACTTGCTATAGATTTTTTAGCTTTTGTAATTACTGGCTTTTGACCTGCAATAGCTATCAAATCGTCATACGCAGCCTGAACTTTCTTGCTATCTTGCGTTGCTTCAGGAACGCACATGTTAATAACAATCTTATCAAGCTTTGGAACTTGCATAACATTTGTATACCCAAGCTCTTTTTGAAGAGATTGCTTTATTTGGGTCTCATACAATTTTTTTGACGCACTCATGACTATACCTTCGGAACTACATTGCCGGTTTTTTTGAAAAAGCGTTCACGCTTCCCCTCGGCATTTAAACGAATACCAACCTTTTCAACTTTATCTGTTTGAGAATTTACAATCCCCACATTAGATACATGAATTGGC
>JAPLON010000011.1 GCA_026400695.1 Pseudomonadota bacterium | reverse complement strand
GTTTAATTTTACCGCGATCATCTAGACCTAGCACCTTTACTTGCACTACGTCACCAACCTTGACTACATCCTCAGTTTTATTAACCCTAGATTGGGCTAATTCACTAATATGTACCAATCCATCACGCCCCATAAAGTTCACAAACGCACCAAAGTCAGTGGTTTTGACAACTTTACCTTCGTAGATAGCGCCAATTTCTGGATCTAATGCTATGGCTTGAATCATTTTTACAGCCGCATCCATTGATTCTTGAGTAATTCCTGCAACAGTAACTTGACCGTCATCCTCAATGTCGACTTTAGCTCCTGTGGTTTCGCAGATTTCACGAATTACTTTTCCTCCAGAACCAATTACTTCACGAATTTTATTTGGATTAATTTTAAAGCTTGTCATTTTTGGTGCATAATCACTCAGTTGACTACGTGAGTACTCAATTGCTTTTGCCATCTCACCTAAAATATGTAATCTGCCTTGCTTAGCTTGAGTTAGGGCTTCTTTCATTATTGGGTGAGTGATGCTGGTGATTTTAATATCCATCTGCAAAGCGGTAATACCGTCTATAGTACCTGCTACTTTAAAGTCCATATCCCCCAAGTGATCTTCATCACCTAAGATGTCACTAAGTACAGCATGCTGTTTGCCTTCTTTAATCAACCCCATGGCAATACCTGCTATAGATTTTGTCATAGGCGCCCCGGCATCCATAAGTGCCAAAGAAGTACCACAAACAGTTGCCATAGATGATGATCCATTTGATTCGGTAATTTCTGAAACTACCCGAATTGTATATGGGAATTGTTCTTTGGTTGGCAATAGCGGATTAATCGCTCTCCAAGCCAATTTTCCATGGCCAATTTCACGACGTCCAACTCCACTCATACGACCGGTTTCACCAACCGAATATGGAGGGAAGTTATAATGCAATAAAAAGCGTTCTTTGTATTCGCCTTCTAAAGCATCAATCATTTGCTCATCTTTACCTGTGCCAAGAGGCATCAATCATTTGTTCATCTTTACCGGTGCCAAGGGTGGCAACCACTAAAGCTTGAGTTTCACCCCGGGTAAATAATGCGCTACCATGAGCGCGTGGCAAAATGCCAACTTCGGCAACGATTTGGCGAACTTCATCTAACTTACGGCCATCAAGACGTTTTGCATCTGACAAAATGTCACCACGCAAAATATCTGACTGTAATTTTTTAAACGCGCCTTCTACCAAAACAGGATGAGTTTGTACATAATCAGCCAAACCTTCATTTACTGCATGTTTAGCAGCATCAATAGCATTATTGCGATCTTGCTTGATTTTGATGATATAAGCTTTACGTAAAGATTTTTCTGCAATTTTTGCAACTTTTTTTGTAATATCAGCTGCTTCTGCTGATGGCTTTGGAGTTTCCCATTCTGGTTTACCCGCTTTTTTTGCAAGTTTTTTAATCATATCAATTACAGGCTGAAAGCCTTCATGACCCAGCTCTACTGCTTCAAGCATCAACGCTTCTGATAATTCTTTAGCTTCTGATTCAACCATAAGCACGCCTTCTTTAGTACCAGCGACTACCAAATCTAATCCTGAACTTTTCATAGCCTCAAATTTTGGATTAAGTACTAATTCATTGTTAATGTACCCTATGCGAGCAGCACCAACAGGACCTGCAAATGGTACACCTGAAATAGCTAATGCGGCAGAAGCTCCAACTAAAGCAGTAATATCTGTATCATTTTCAAAATCGTAAGCTAAAACTGTGCAAATAATTTGTACTTCGTTGTAAAAACCATCAGGAAAAAGTGGACGAATTGGCCTATCAATCAATCGAGATTTTAAAGCTTCTGAATCTGCTGGCTTGCCTTCTCGTTTTAAAAATCCACCTGGAATTTTACCAGTAGCGAAAGTTTTTTCTTGGTAATGAACAGTTAAAGGAAAAAAGTTGGCATTTTCATTTGGTTTTTTTCGCGCAACAACTGTGCACAGCACTGTGGTTCCGCCATAAGTTGCCAGCACAGCTCCATCAGCCTGGCGAGCTATTTTTCCAGTTTCAAGAACTAGCTTGCGGCCAGCCCATTCAATTTCTTCGCGTACTATGTTGAACATAAAATTCCTTATGGGTTAAAAAATAAAAATGGAAGAGTCTAAATACCCTTCCATCTGTTGTAACTTGTAAGTATTTGCAGAAAAATTCATCAATACCACAAAAGACTTAACGACGAATGTTCAAACGTTTAATCAATACCTGATAGCGATCATCTTCAATTCGCTTTAAATAATCAAGTAAACGACGACGTTGACCTACTAGCATTAACAATCCACGACGTGAATGCAGATCATGCTTATGCTGTTGCATATGTTCTGAAAGATTTCTAATTCGCTCTGAGATAATGGCAACTTGTACTTCCGGTGATCCAGTATCACCCTCTTTAGTTGCAAATTCTTTAATAACTTCTTGTTTGCGTTCTGGACTAATCGACATCGGACATTCCTTTACTTTTAAATGTTAAACACACGATCCGGGTAGAATAAGAGATCACAAATACTGCCAATCGCAGTAATCTGACCATTACACCAAGCAGTGGCTCTTAAAGAATTTTCCTTATTAACACCAATTGCTTGACCTTGCCGGATCTTCACAGCCTCTTGAGGCGATACAGATACTGCCGGGATGTCGTCCAGAACAGCTCCAATCGGCAACAAAACGCCTTGGTTGGGATTATCGCTGATTTTTTGAATATTTTCCAGTGAAATTGCATGGTCGATTGTGAATAATCCTACCCGCGTACGCTGCAGTTGAGATAAGTGACCTACCGTACCAAGATAAATCGCAATGTCTTGGCCCAATGTGCGCACATAAGTTCCTGTTCCACAGTCAACAGTTAGCACTGCGACTTCGCCATCGTAGCTATCTAATGTTAACTTTTTAATTTCAACTTGCCTTGGTGGCATAGTAACAATTTCTCCAGCCCGTGTTCTTGCGTAGGCTGGCTTTCCTTTAATTTTAATTGCAGAGTATGTTGGAGGAGTTTGCCAGGAGTTTGCCAAATGGTGCCAGTAAAATTAGGTAAAGCCTGTTGTAAATCTAATAAAGTAGGACGATGATCAGACTGTGCTATTATTTCGCTTTCAGTATCACCTGACGAAGTTTGGCTGCCAAACACAAGGGTGAACTTATAGGTTTTTGAATTGCTCATTAAAAATGGCATGGTTTTAGTGGCTTCGCCCAAAGCTAACGGTAGAACTCCACATGCAAAAGGATCAAGCGTTCCCGCATGGCCAATTTTTTTTTGCTTAAATATCCTTTTAATTGCTCCACCAGCTTGGGTTGATGTTATACCAACAGGCTTATCAAGAATTAACCAACCATGTGACATATTTTAAAATTTGTAATATACAACGCAATCAGCCGTTGTAGTTGCCAAATTCAAATGGTCTCCACTAATACAGCGACCCATAGCATTCTTTGCGTCTTTCACAATTAATTGCCCTTGGCTTGGGTTAGTTGAATTATTCCCTTGATCAATTTTATTCTTAAGAGATTGCGCTTGTTTTGGGGTAAGTAAGCCAGAATCATCTTCTTTTGAAAGCATAAACCAATGCCCAGGCATGTCGGCAGATGGCTGAAACACCACCTTATATCGACCACCTAATTTTGAGCTTGGCGCTTTGTCAGTATTAATAATTAAAGATTTACCTAAATGTTGCCAAAACAGATCGGCCTCAGCTTCTCCAATTTGTCCATTGCCGTCACCATCTTTAGTATTTGCAAAGTATGAAGTTGCTTTAGGGTCATCTCCTGGTAGAGCCTGATAAGTTTCTTGATACACACTGACAGATAATGCATAGTGCTGAAAATCTTGAGTAACAGAACGCAATTTAGCGCTTTCCAACAGCTCCTGCCCCTTAAAAACCGCCCCAGCTATAATGCCAATTACCACCAAAACAATAGACATTTCAATTAAAGAAAATGCCTTTACAGAAGTTTTTAACAGTTTTTTATGCAAAGTCATAAGCCATCTCTTAGATATTTGTTAACCTACTAAAAATAGCCCTTAACTTCATTGTAGTTTGTTTCAGGATTAAAGACTTCTACAGGCAACTCTAGCCCTGTAGCTGTCAGTTTACCTTGCAATGAAAGTATTTGGTACAAGTATGTATAATAGTTTTGTATAGCAGTTATTAAAGCGAGCTTAGCCTCTAATAATTGAGACTGAGCATATAAAACTTCAACCATAGTTTTAGTTCCTGCATTCATTTCCTGAGTTGTACCTTCAACTGCTACTTCTTGTGCCTTAACTTGTTTTGCTGTAGTTTCCATATTAGTTTTTGCCGCCACATATGTACGGTATGCTTGTTTACAATCTCTTACAAGATCTTGCTGAGTTTTTTCAACGCTAAGGCGGTATTGAATAATAGTTTCGCTAGCTTGCCTTCTTTTGGAACGATTAACTCCTGCCTCGTACAATGGCACTGTAAGTGTCAAGCCAACCTGATTATCGTAAGCCATGTTATTTGCTTTAGCATTTTGACCTTGTGCAGATATCTTACTTTTAGTGATATTCTTAGAAGTTGAGGCTTGTAAATCAAGCGAAGGTAGCAAAGCACCAGTTTGAACCTTTTTGTCTTGTTTTGCAGAAGCCCACAATTCAACTGCTTGAGTAATTTTGGGATTTTCTTTTAAGGCAACTTCTTGCAAAAGCTCGGCAGATGCAGGAACCTCAATTAATTCTTTAGGGTGGTCCACATATTCCGGCGCCACCATACCAGTTAATTGCTCAAAACCTGCTTTGGCTGCCTCTAATTCTGCTATACCATTTTCAAGCTTAGATTGAGCATCCCTAAACTTTGCTTCTGCTGCAGATTCTTGTGTAACGGTTTCCTCGCCAATTGCACGCTTAGCACTTGCCGAATCAAACTGCTGTTTAGTAAAGGCTAAGTTTGCTTTATACACTTCAACAGACGCAAATTTAGCATATAAACTTAGGTATGCCTTAATTACGTTTAGAAAAATTTCTTGCTCTTTGTCTTGTAGCTGTGCCCAATAATTCGAAATATCGTGTTCTGCCTTTTTAACACCAGCTAAATCAGAACCACCTCTAAAAAGATTTTGACTAGCCGTAATAGAGCCACCCTTATTTCTGTCAAAGTTATATCGATGAACACCTTCTGTGTTTTGATTTGGCATATTTTTTGAAATTGAACTGGTTAGTTTTGCGTTAATCTGCGGCCTAAATCCACCTTTTGCCTGCACAATAGCTTCATGCTTTGCAATAATTGCTTGACGAGTCGACAACAGTTCTTTGTTGTTTTTATAAGCCGCAATTAAAGCATCACGAACAGTTAAAGAATATGAAGTTGAAAATAGCAGCGAAGCTGACAGAAAAATAATTTTATATTTCATATTTACCTTGATTTAATAAAGAGGCACAAAAAGGAAAAATCCCCACTCTATGCATCTATCCACCATCAACATTGTAGACAGCGTCAAAGCCTTGTTGCAAGAGGGAAAAGCACCCTATAGCTTCTTTGTTGTAGCAAACTAGTATGGTTAAAATTTAAATTTTTCAAGCTCTTCAATATCGGGGCATAGGGGCATGCTGGCTTCAAATGTTGTAACCAAATTCAGGTCTTCTAAGTTTTTTTCAAAGACACATCCTTTGCTTAGTTTTGATTCATCATTAGCAATACATATGGCGATTCTACCATTATTAGCAAGTTGATCGCTCATTGCTGCAGGTATTTCCTTTAAGCCAACTTCAATAATAATTGCTTGATAAGGTCCATGTTCTGGTAATCCCAAATTCAACTGTCTAGGCTCAATAATCGTATTATGTTTTTTTAACTTTTCTCGACATTTAGACAAAAAAATTGGCTGAGGTTCGGTTACAAAAACTTGGCAACCCAGCTCAAATAGTACTGTGGCAGTATAACCATAGTTTCCCCCAACAACTAAAACTTTATCATTTGTGGCCAAATTTAGATTTTGCAAAAATAATCCAAGGGTTTGTGGTGCAAAAATATAACGCCCAGGAATATCATAAAATATTGGTGCATCTGCGTAGGCAATGGAAAATGAATTAACAGGAATAAAATTTTCCCTAGGTACATTGTTCAAAACGTTAAGAATTGTGCGGTCAATAACGCCATTTGGCTTTAATTGAGAAAGCACCATATTAGTGCGCGCATTTTGAATTGGATTTAACCTATGAACACGCATCTCTTGACCTTTTGCTGTAAACTTGTGTATTCATTATATACAAGTCAATAGCCCTTTGACAAAAAGCAAAATGGCCGGGTGGCAGAATGGTTATGCAGAGGATTGCAAATCCTTGAATGTCGGTTCGATTCCGGTCCCGGCCTCCATGTTTGCTTTGTTTATTTGTCGCAATTTAGCAATCTTCTAGTGTTCTAATACCGTATTTCATCAAAGCTTTTTGCAGCTTTCTTAAGGCCCTTTTTTCTATTTGACGAATCTTTTCCTTGGTAATTCCGTAATGTGAACTTATTTCCTCTAAGGTTTGTGCGGGATTTTGAACGCGGTGCTTAATTAAAATATCTAGCTCTTTTTCTTCTAGAAATTCATAAAATTTTTGTTGAATAGCTGCATAAGCATTTTGTCTTTGCCCACTAATTAATATATTTTCTATTGAAGAATTTTCATCTATTAGCATATCGATAAAAGTTGTTTCAAAATTATTATTAATTTTTTGATCAAGATATTTATCTTTTTGCGTTAGCCTATCGTTCATAAAAAGTACTTCAGTAGTTGTAGTTTGCAAATTTTTAGCTATTACAGTTGCGGTTTGAATACTGAAATATGTGTCATTATCGTTTTCCAGTTTATTTTTGTAATAACGCAGTTGAAAAAATAATTTTTTATGAATCCTAGTAGTGCCAACCCTTACAATAGACCAATTGCGCATAACGTAATCTTGACAGTAGGCGTTCATCCACCATTTTGCGTAGCTACAGAACCGCACTTCTCGGCTGGAATCATACTTTTCTAGAGCCATGCATATGCCAAGCCATGCTTCTTGTATTAAATCCTCATGGGTGATTCCGTAATTTTTATATTTTTTGACAACACTTAGTACCAATGGTTTAAAGGCCAATAATAAATCTTCACAATACTTAGGGTTGTAAGATTCTTGCCAATTGGCAATTAGCTCACTTTCTTGTGTTTTTGTTAAAAACGTATGGTTTTCTGTATATACCATTCACATGCGTTTATATATTTTATATATACATTTTATAATTTTATTATTTATAATTAGTTAATAATTTCATAAAAACTATATTTTCTTTTAATTCTTTAATTTTCTGATTTAGTAAAAATTTTTTGCTATTTCATAAATAAAAATGATGATTTAACTAAAAATTAATGTTTTTAGCCTAAAACAGATATTAGGTAGTAATCATTAAATAGGTTTTAATTATGAAGTCACTTAAATATTCACTATTTTTGAGCGTAGCATCAGCATGTATGTTTAGCTCTTCGTTAGTCGCAGCCGGCACTGTTGTGCAAACTCCAGTTTTGGTAAACCCATTAACTGCGCCCGTTACAGCTGTAGATAATGGTAAAAAACAAAAACTATCACCAGAAGAAATAGAAAAACGAAAAGCAGATGCAGCAGCAAGGAAATTAGCTAAACAAAGTCAACCAGTGGTTGCTAGTGTAGAAGAGCATGTAATGCCTAATTTGTTTGAGACACCAGTTGCAGGTGGTCAGGTTACTACAACAGCTCCTATTGCACCACAACTACTTCCTACAACACCAGTTGGTGTTACATCAACTCTACCAGCAACTACTCTAGTAGCTACAACTCCATTGCAACAACATGATGTAAATGCTTTCGCTACAACACCAGCAGTTAATAGTGTACCTGTTGCTCTAGATGCTACACACACTGGAACACAAGTGCTTACAGCACCAGTTGGTGTTACATCAACTCTACCAACAACGACTGCAGCTATCTCTGCAAATGTGGAAAGTCAAACTGTAAAAGAAGTTGTGGATGCTGTGCCTACTAAAAGAGCAGAAGATTTAGTGGCAGCTCTTGTAGCTAATAAGTTGGGTACAAGTGACACTCAACAAAATGCCGTACCTCTAACAGGTAGTGATGTAACTGCTACTGTTGTACCAGTTGAAGCAGTCGCTCCTTTGGCGCCAGTTAAGAAAGCAAAACCAACATTAACGCCTGAGCAAGCTCTTGCTTTAGCATCAGCAAAAGATGCACAAGCAACAGGTAGAACATTAACACCAGAAGAAACTAATGCTTTGCTAGCAGTGGAAGCACTAAAAGCAGAAAAAGCAAAACGTCGTGCTGAAGCAGCAGCAAATCCAGCTAATGTTCCAGCAGCACCAACTGCTAAAGATAAAAAAGCACCAAAAGCTGGTTTATCAGCAGAAAGTATTGCCGCTTTAAAAGCTGCAAAATCAGCACAAGCACAAAGTGCTCCGCTGACACAAGAACAAACAGAAGCTTTAGTTAAGGCGCAAGCAGAAATAGCAGCAATGAAAGCAAGTAAACAACAGCCAGTTGCTGCTGCATCTGCAGAAGATGCATTACCGCCGGTTGACTTATTTGCAGAGCCAACTCCAGCTCCAGTATTGGAAACTCCTGCAAATGCTTTAGCTGAAGCTGAGTTAGCTAAGGCGAAAGCGGAAATAGAAACCCTAAAAGCTCAACAGTCTGGGGTGTTGACAACAACACCTACAATTGTGGCTGAAGCAATTCCAGCACCTGTTGTACCAACAGCGACTGTAACAGTATTGCCAACCCCTGATGCAGAACCAAAAGGTGTTACATTAGATGCAAAATTGGCTATGAATGGGAAGGGAGAAGTGGTTATTACTACTACTCAAACCTTAAATTCGCCCAGTAGCACACCGTTAACTGTAGAAAGACCAGCTGCCGTAGGTGGTAGCACCGATACCACTGCTAAGAAAGAAGAAAAAGCCGCTGGCAGTACAGATGCCGCTGCTGCTAAGAAAGAAGAAAAGCCTGCTGGCGGTACAGATACCGCTGCTGCTAAGAAAGAAGAAAAAGCCGCTGCTCCTGCTGAAATAGCAGCAAAATAAAACTTAAGCTTACAGAAACACCTGCGTATAAAAACTTATATGCAGGTGTTTTTGCTTTTCTAATACCAATGTTTCCAGGTAGTCTTAGGAAGAACTTAATAATCTATTATCACCATGCGTCTTGATAAACGACTAGCCAACGAACTTCGTCCCATTTTTTTAGGCCCTGGATTTGCTAAACACGCCCATGGTTCATGCTTTGTAAAATTTGGTGATACCCATGTTTTATGCACAGCCACAGTGGAAGATAAAGTCCCACCATTTTTACGCAATACAGGGTCAGGCTGGATTACTGCGGAATACGGTATGTTGCCATGTTCAACTCATGACAGAATGGAACGCGAAGCGGCCAAAGGTAAGCAATCAGGAAGAACACAAGAAATTCAACGCTTAATTGGCCGTAGTTTGCGTGCCGTTGTTGACCTTAAGTCTTTGGGTGAACGACAAATAAGAATAGATTGCGACGTTTTACAAGCTGATGGTGGAACCCGTACTGCGAGCATCACCGGAGCTTATGTAGCTCTTTATCAAGCTGTACAGCGTATGATTTCTAAAAAACAAATTTCTTCTTTACCGTTTATAGATCAGGTTGCTGCGGTTTCATGCGGAATCAGCAGTCAGGGTGTTTTACTTGATCTGAATTACCACGAAGATTCTTCGGCAGAGGTTGATGCAAACTTTGTACTTACCGCTAGCGGCAAAATTATAGAAGTACAGGCGTGCGCGGAAAAACAAGCATTTGAAGTAGATCAATTAATGGAAATGCTTTTGATTGCGCAAAAAGGTGCTACTGAATTATTTGAATTACAGAAAAATGCTTTAAAATTGTAAGTTGCATATTTAGTCAATTTTTTGATTGAGGGTATGAATGACTTTTAACGAACAACATACCCTCAAATTTTAGCTATTAGCCATTTTTGCGCTCATCTTCTTTTAGGTCATACTCAGCGTCAATAATATCTTCGCCTTCTGGCCCTTTTGATTCACCACCTTCAGGTGTTTGTGCAGTTGCCTGAGAGGCTTTATAAGCTGCCTCACCAAGCTTCATTGATGATTGCACTAAGGTTTGAATCTTAGCTTGAATATCTTCCACATTTTCAGTTGCTAAAGCTTCTTTAACTGCAGTCAAATCCGCCTCAATTTGGCTTTTTTCTTCAGCAGAAACTGCTGAACCAAATTCAGTTAGTGATTTTTCTGTGGAGTGCACTAAAGCATCTCCATGATTTTTAATCTCAATTAGCTCTTTGCGTTTTTTATCTTCCTCTGCATTCGCTTCTGCCTCCTTAACCATGCGTTGAATATCAGCCTCTGACAAACCACCTGACGCTTGAATACGGATCTGTTGTTCCTTATTTGTGGCCTTATCTTTCGCTGATACTTGCACGATTCCGTTAGCATCAATATCAAACGTTACTTCAATTTGTGGTATTCCGCGTGGTGCGGATGGAATACCCACCAAATCAAACTGACCCAATATTTTGTTATCAGCTGCCATTTCGCGCTCTCCTTGGAACACTCGAATTGTTACTGCAGTTTGGTTGTCATCAGCAGTTGAAAACACTTGGCTTTTGCGTGTTGGTATTGTTGTATTGCGTTCTATGAGTCTTGTAAAAATCCCACCCAGGGTTTCAATACCAAGTGATAAAGGAGTTACATCAAGTAACAACACATCCTTAACGTCGCCCTTTAATACTCCACCTTGAATTGCAGCACCAATAGCAACAACTTCATCAGGATTTACCCCACGGTTAGGTTCACGTCCAAAAAGCTGTTTAACTGTTTCAATAATCTTTGGCATACGGCTCATACCGCCCACCAAAATCACTTCATCAATTTGGTTGAGCTGGATACCAGCATCACGCAAAGCAGCCTTACATGGCTCAACTGTTCTTTGCACTAATTCATCCACCAATGATTCAAATTTTGCTCGAGTCAATTTAATGTTTAAATGCTTTGGGCATCTTTTAATCGTTGTAGGGCTAACTGGTCTTGTTTGAGATCGACACCTGATTCTTTTTTGAACTCATCGATAATGAAATCCATGATGCGTTGGTCAAAGTCTTCACCACCTAAGAACGTATCACCATTGGTTGATTTTACTTCAAATACACCATCTCCAATTTCAAGAATTGAAACGTCAAAAGTTCCTCCACCTAAGTCATAAACCACAAAGGTTCCATTAGCTTTTTTCTCAAGTCCATAGGCTAAAGCTGCGGCGGTTGGTTCGTTGATAATGCGCAATACTTCAAGTCCCGCAATACGTCCAGCATCTTTAGTTGCTTGTCGTTGTGCATCATTAAAGTGAGCTGGAACCGTAATTACTGCCTGGGTTACTTTTTCACCCAAATAATTTTCCGCAGTTTCTTTCATTTTTTGCAAAATGAAAGCACTAATTTGGCTAGGGCTATATTTTTCGCCACGAGTTTCCACCCATGCATCTTTATTTTCGCCTGAAATAATTTTATATGGAACAAGCCCAATATCTTTTTGAGTCATTGGATCGGAAAAGGTGCGTCCAATTAGGCGCTTAATTGCAAATAAAGTATTTTCAGGATTAGTTACTCCCTGGCGTTTTGCTGGTTGACCAACTAAGCGTTCACCACCTTCAGTGAAAGCAACCATTGAAGGCGTAGTACGCGCACCTTCTGTATTTTCAATAACCTTCGCAGTATTGCCTTCCATAACGGCAACACATGAATTTGTTGTACCTAAGTCTATTCCAATTACACGTGACATAATTTTCTCCTTGTATTTTTAGTTGTTAGCACTCATCTGCTTACAGTGCTAACAATATACAAGATTTTTAATTAGAAAAAAAGTTTTATGTAACGTTAATCTTTAAATTTATAGGAAAAATGGGCTAGATACTCCTGTTTGGTGAATCGTTTTATCTTAAAAATAGAGATTAACTTTCCATATAAAAGGAGCCTCTCGTTTCTTGGAAAGAAACGAGAGTAATTAAAGAAGAGCCGTTAAAGTTTCAACTGAGCTTTAAGAGCATTAATTTGCTGTTGAAGCAATGGAATTTCTGTTTTAATAGAAGCGGTTTCCGTTTGGTAATACCCAATGTTCCGCGCAGAAATACCAGCCAGTTCATTTATTGAATCAACTGTAGGAAGACTAGCTAAAGTTAATTTTTGCTGCTCAAGCTTACTTGTAAGTGTTAGGTTCAGTGCATTAGCAGCCTGAGCTTTTAAAGCGGCATCATAATCAGGGTTGGCAGTGATGCAAGCTTGAGCAAGGGCTATGCATTTGCTTTTAATGACAGAAGGATCGTAATTTGTGTCAGTGTACACTACTGGAGAAAGCAACATTTCTGACGCAAGCGCTCTGAGAGCGATCTTACTGTTACTGAGCGCAGTCTGTTGGGTGGTTCTATCTGATATTATTAAGTCTGTTAAATCTGATGACGCATTAGCCTTTGCAGCCAATAGTGCAGCAGACAGCAGAAAGGTCAGCAAGTAATGTGTTTTAATCATAGGTATCTCCTTTATGTCAATAAGTTAAATGCTTAATGAAAGTTTTTATTTTCTTTTATTATGATGATGCATTCCGTACCAATGATGATGTTTTCTATGCCTATGTTTTTTCTTTTTGTAGATCTTGAGTTGTTTAGATGGGACAACTATTGGCTCTGGCTTTGAGATAGCAGTGGAGCTTGTTGAAGCTGCAACAACCTGGTTGTTGTTAGTATCCACAACAGGTTGGGGTGTCAAAGCGGTGGGCTTTACACGCACTTTAGCCTGCAAATCATTCAATTGTGCAGTAAGATCGTCTCTATATTTTGTTACAGTATTAAGTTCTGCAAGACACATCACCTCGTTTTTTTGCACACTGAATAATCCAGATTGATGCATTTTTATATCGGTAATCTGACCGTTTATAGAATTAACTTGACTCTGCAGCGATGCGTTACTTGTATTCAAATCTGTAAATTTTTGTACAACCGGCTGCAGGTTCGCAGTCGTTTTTGTCATGCTATTTTTGAGCACAGTTGCCAGTGAATCACATGCATTATTGATGGTTGTAAGTGGTTCTGGTAGCACGTATATATGCTTTATGAGATTACTGCTTGGAGCAATATAGCGTAAATTTGTCTTAGGAAAACAACCATAGGCATCGCTTCCTGCAGTTACCGGAAATCCCAACGCATTCGTGACATTTGCCATGACATACCTAACACTTCTTGTTGGCAAGTATAAAGAGTCTGGTATTTGCGAAGTCGCTGCTATTATCTTTCCCGTGGACAAAAGGGCCAGAGGAATCATCAGGGCAAGTAATTTTTGTTTGCCAAGCATCATTTTCTCCTTATTTATTTACGATTAAGAGACGCCCAAAAACTTTTTTGATGGTGCAAAATGTTTTTGGTTTATATTCCATTATTTTTTCGGAATATGTTTTTATATTAGTCGTAAATAGTTAATAATTTCTTAACATTGTATTATTTTGTGATTTTGGAATGTTATGCTTCTATTTAATCATTACTACCCATCAGAATCATCTTCAGGCTCGGAATCATCCTCTCCTGCTAGTTCCTTAGCTGCTTCTCCGGCTGGATCCATCGCAAAAGCTTGAATTTGTTCTGCTCTATCTAGGGCCGATGTTATGTCTGAATCCGCCATTGAAATTTTATTACATATAGCCGTAACAGGTCCACCCAGATTTGGAACCATTTGGGCGGTAAAAGCTGCTGGCCCTTGGCAATCTGCTTTTAGAGCCTTTACTTCCTCAACACATGGATTTTTCCTTAGTTTTTTTAAGAGAGCGACATTTTTTGGATTCTTGCGTAAAGCATTAACATCTTTAAGGGTTGGAACAATGCACTTTGCAGTTTTTTTGATGTCATCATAATTTGGAAGTCCAGCCATCTTTAAGCCTTTATTAATAAGTTTGGCACCCACAGCTAAAGATTTTCCAGCTTTAGCAGCTCCTTTCTTGATGCTACCCCCCGCTTTTTTTGCCTTATTTTTTATGGCTTTTGCAGGATTACCAACGTGTGGCCTTTTGATTTTTGCAAAAACTTCAGTAGAAGAAAAGATCATTACTATTGCTAAAATTATTGAATTTTTAAAAAAAAATAATTTTTTACCTGGCATATTTGCTGAGCATTACATAAGTATCATCCACCTTTCATTTATTACTGAGAAACATTAATATCACGTTAATCTACTGTTAATGCACAAAAACAGATACCTTACTTTTTGGGTGAGATTTTTTATTCTGTGTTGCTTTATTGAGATTTTCTTAAATACCGGACCACAAGAAACCACTCACGATATTTTGTTTTTATAAAAAACAGGTTATAGTTTCTGCGTGTTTAGGAATATGTTATGAAATTACGATTATTTTTAATAGCTATTGCGTTCGCTACCTGTATTGGTGGCGTTGTTTTGTATAAAAAATTTTTTAGCTCTCAGCCATTTTCTGAAAAAAAAGTTTATATTTATACTTCAAAAACACCTGGAGTAAAGGAAGATATTAGTTTCATTCGCAAATCCTTAAAGCTGTATGATATTAAACGTAATCAAATCATTGAAAACCCCAAAGAAACACTTAATGATTCGAACATTAAGATATTTTTCGAGCAAAGCCAGTTTGACGAGGCGATTACTCAAAATGATTTATCCCTAAAAATAGCTATTCGTTTAAATGATAACTCTGAGGAAGAAAATTCAAAAGTTGTCGGTGTTTTTGTTGAAGACAAAACAGAACCACTACTAGAATTGATTGAGTCTGTTATTAAGCAACACATAAATTGCATTTTAATTTATGATGATAACGTTGACTCAATAAAGCAAAACATTTTGCAATTTCAAGAATTGGCAAAGATAAAAAATATTAATTTAAGATTGTGCCCACTTAAATCAAATCGCAACATAGCAACTGTGCTTAAGGAAGAGGCGCAGAATATTAATTCCGCTATTATTGTTGCCAGCCCTGTTGTAATGGCTGAATCAGAACTTATTTTTGAACATTTTAATGCCCATAAAATTCCTGTATTTGCTAATCATGCTGGTTTGATTCGTGGAGGAGCATTAGGTGGTTTTGATTTTGACACCCAAGAAATTGCCCACAGTATCGCTGAAATTGCGAGCAGTTTTTTTAAAGACCCGAATAACATAAGAAGAGATTTGTTAGAAGAATTATATCCGCAACTTCATTTGAATATGGATGCAATTGCCAAACTTGGCTTAAAACTAGATTCTGACCTTTTAGATGAAGCTGTAACAGTAGGTGGTATAGATTTATGAACAGTTTTCAATTTTTTGGCGCCATTGAACAAGGTTTGATTTATGGCCTTGTGGCAATTGGTGTTTACTTATCTTTGCGCATACTTGATTTTCCTGACCTAAGTATTGATGGCACATTTCCTTTGGGGGCAGCAACTTGTGCATCTCTAATAGTTGCCGGGCTTAATCCAATACACGCAACTATTGCTGCAGTAATTTTAGGTGGGATGGCTGGTCTAATAACTGCCTGGCTTTCTACCCATTTACGATTCATAAATTTACTTTCTGGAATTTTGGTAATGACGGCTCTTTATTCGGTAAATTTTCGAATTATGGGACGGCCAAATATTCCTTTGCTTGGTGAATCAACCATATTTGAAACTTTTTGCCTGTCGCTAAAGGTACCTTTTGGGGCATTTTGGCGAATTATGCCGATTTTCATATTAGTTACAATTTTAGGCTTTGCTTTGAATAGGTTTTTAAAAACCGATGTTGGATTAGCTTTAAGGGCCACCGGTAATAATGCCCGCATGGCACGTGCACAAGGAATTAATGATAAGCGCATGATTGGCTTGGGGCTTTGTTTATCAAATGCGTTTGTAGCGCTTGGAGGCGCTATATTTGCCCAAATAAATGGCTTTGCTGATATTACTATGGGTGTTGGTACCCTTATTTATGGTTTAGCAGCTGTAATTGTTGGCGAAGCAATTATACCAATTAAAAAGATTAGTCATGCGATTATTGCTTGCATTATCGGGGCCATATTTTACAAATTTGTTATTGCAACTGCACTTAATGCTGGTGGATTTTTCTTGTTGTCGACTGATTTAAATTTAGTTACTGCAATATTGGTTGGTGTAGCAATGCTTTTGCCTGATCTAAAAAAAGCCATACAGAGTTAGGCAGATGATATTTTTAGAAAAAATTAATGTAAGTTTTAGCAAAGGCACGGCAGCTTTCCGCGTTGCTCTAAATAATTTGGATCTACGTATTCAAGAAGGAGAATTCCTAACAGTAATCGGAAGCAACGGAGCTGGAAAATCAACACTTTTAAATACTATTGCTGGTGAAGTAATTCCAGATTCTGGTGCAATTCATATTGACGATGAGATAGTCACCAATCAAAATACCAATGTACGCGCACAACATGTAGCACGAGTTTTTCAAGATCCAGTCGCAGGAACTTGCGCTAACCTTACAATAGCTGAAAATTTAGCATTAGCCTTACGTCGTGGAAAAAGCCGTTCATTAAAAAAAGCTGTGAATAATGAGTCAAAAATTTTATTTAAAGAGCTATTGAAACCTTTAAATTTAGACTTAGAAAACCGATTAGACACATTAATGACGATGTTATCCGGAGGACAACGCCAAGCAGTTAGTTTGCTAATGGCCACATTAAGCCCTTTAAAAATTCTACTACTTGACGAACACACAGCGGCACTTGATCCTAAAACTAGTAAATTTGTAATGGAATTAACAAACCGCATTGTTAAAGAAAAAGGTTTAACGACATTAATGGTCACCCATAGTTTAAGCCAAGCTCTACAATATGGTTCACGCACAATTATGCTGCACGAGGGACGATTAATTTACGATGTAAAAGGTGAAGAAAGAAGTGGCCTTACCCCACAAGATTTAATGCACCAATTTGGTAATACGGTTGATAATGACCGCTTACTGTTGAATTCCTAAGCCTTTTAAAACTTCTGTTTCAACAGGCATAAACCTTAGCAATCCGCCTTTTATAGCGTTTCTCATATTTGTTAGCGCCTGCTGTTTCTCAACTCCTTTGCTTAATTGAGCAAGACCTTTAAACCATAATCCAACTGGATGCGTAGGACACGCCTTCAAAACAGCATCTACCATAAATTCAAACTCTGCATTATTTTGCAATTTATTAAAGCAGAAATTTAAATAACCAATCGTCATATCTGCACGTTCTGGAAATCTTGATAAATGTTCAAGTAAAACAGCTTTAAATAATTTAAAAATTGTTGAGTTAGTACGTATGTTCACATTCTCAATATTAACAAATGTATTGCACAAATTTATAATATGGACAGAACTTACCACATTACGTTTTTGGTAAGAATCCATGTAATCTGCAACAAGATTTATCACACCCTTTTCAATCTCAGGTGATACTGACTTGGCCTTACCTACTGCTAAAATAGCCTGCTCAATAATTCTGTTTGACACTTTATAGGTGCTAATTTTGTTGTAAATATGAGCAGGATCATTAATAAATTCTAATGTATCTGATTCAAAATTTTTCAGATCATTAAACCTATACCTGTCAAGCCTGCAAGAAACCCAAAATTCACTGCATGCAAAAAATATTAAAGCCCCACCAACTGTAAGTGAAACTAAGCGCGGCACGTCAAATTTATAAGTAACTTTTTCTTTTATCGAAATCATTGCTAACAGGCAAAACACTAGAACAGGTGGCGTTTGAAACCAAGCACTTAAGAGAATTAAATAGCTAACCACAAAAAAACGGCCAGACCAGTCAGCAGACTCAATATTTTGTATCCATTTACAAATAAACGTTAGCAACACACCAACCCCAACCAAACCAGATGAAACCATTGTTTCCAAAATAAAATTATGAGTATGAAGTAAGTTACGTTCTAAAAACTCCCAATTTGGTTTGTAATCGCCATTGCTATAAATGCTAAAATTCTCAATGTTAAATAAATTTAATAATGGGAATTCCTGAAAACTGCCCCACCCATAACCAAAAAGGATATGCATTAATTTAGTAAAGCTAAAATTATCGAAATACTGCAAAACAGTTACAATTCCAAGTAGCGCGCGACTTTGTAACTGTGAAGGCAAATAAGAAAAAAAATTCCACGAATAGAGCACTAATAATGCAATAGTACTTAGTCCGACAACTATATAGAAACCATCATTTTTTGGTAAAAATTTGATATACTTTTTTGCAAAAGGTAACAAAAATACAAATACTGCGGCACACGCACAAGCGATAACTGCAGCATCGTTGTCGCTGTAATATATTAAATAGAAAAAAGAAGCTACATATAAACCATCCCATAAGCCTTTATGTGAAGCAGCGACTGAACTGCGAAATGACGTATACATAGGAATGCTTGCTAGCATAGCAAAAGCTGCAATGTCCAAAAAAACATAAGTTTTCCACCCTAAATTGATCCATCCATAAAACCCCAATATTGTTATAACCCCATAAATTACAGGACATAACCATAATGGATAATTCTGATTAGGGCGTACAGTAACTAAAACAATTGCTAAGCTTAAAAAAGTAGCAGTACCTTCGCGAATTTCATTAATACCAACAACGGAAGTTAAACCATTTTGGATAATGCCAATAAGGCTAAGTACACCTAAGGCAAAAAAACCAATCGGCAAAATACCTGCCTGAACAGACTTCGTATTTGAAATAAGACAAATACCGGCAACTAACCACAATCCAAAAACCGACCAGTTTGATTCATAAAAAATTCCCCATGGCCAAGCAACAGAAATAAATGGTAAAAAGGTTAAAATTATATAAAAATTGCTACGATCAAAGGTTAATTTTTCAAACATATCTGTTAATTTCTTGTTGCCTGCGGGTTACACCCTGTATTTTATACGACACTTAAACCCTAAAAAAGTAAAAAAGTTGATACGCTTACTATATAGTTTTAATTGTAATAATACATTAACAAGAGGATTATATGTTTAAACAATTTAAAACAGCAAAGGTCTTGACACTTTTGACTGTAACAATGGGCGCTTTGTATGCAGGGCCAGAAAAACCCGGTTCTGCTGGTACTACGGCTGGTACTGCAACAGGAGATTTAGCTATCTATAAATCAACATCTACTGATAGTGCATATGATGGCGTTAGCAGATCTACAAGCTCAGTCGTTACTGCACCTACAGTAATGGCCGTGCAAACTGCTAAAATTATGGGATTAGTTAGTGCCGTTGCCGCAGAAGCTGTTGAATCAATGCGTGGTGGTGGAAATATAACTGATTCAAGTGGTGGAGTAAAACTTGCTGGATCATCGGGTTCACAGCACCGCGCTTCTGCTTGGGTTCGCGCAAGCCATGGTGCAATAGATAACGCCGTAAAAGATCAAGAATGGAATGGTCATTCATACCTAATGATGATTGGTGCTGACTATCGCTTTAACAACATGTTCTGTGCAGGTTTAGGTTTAAGCTATTCACGTTTTGATGCTAGAACTGAATTTAACAAAGGTACGATGACACAGGATACTTTTGGTATTAATCCATACCTAGTTATCGTTCCACACAAAAACTTCAACCTAGAAGTTGTTGCTGGTGCTAACTGGTCAAATGAAAAGGGTGATCGTAGACTTGTTGCTCAAGGTGTAGCGGGTGGTGACATTGATAATAAATTTAACTATTCAACAAAAGGCAACACTGTGTTTGGTGGTATCTTTGCTAACTTTATTAATACAGCAGGCAAAGCGAATTACGGCTTGCAAGTTGGTTACTTGATGGCACAGAAAAAGCTAAATGCGCATAATGAAACTTCTGCAGATGCGACCTATGCTTTCCAAGCAAAGAAAGTACCTTCTAACACGTTTAAAGTTGGAACTGTAACAGGTAAAATTAAAGCCGGTTACCAGTTAACTCCAAGTGTATCACCATATGTAGTTTTGAACGCACAATACGATGCGCAAAGAAACGAAGGTGTTAGCTACTCTAACGGAAAGAAATACGAAGTAGGACGTTCAGCGTTTGGTGGTGGAACTGGTATAAGCTACAGAGGTGACGATGCTATGTCCGGAAGTCTTGAGTTTGATTACTTACAACGTAGCAAACTTAAAATGTATGTAACTGGTATCCGTTTACACTACGGCTTCTAGTCTAAGTGAATATACTAAATCTAAAAAGGGCGGTGGTTTTCACCGCCTTTTTTTTAATTGGTTGTTCAAGCGATCAATCTCGGCTTAACTATGCTTTAGACACAGCCAACCAATATGAGTTTACATCAGAAGTTATTCCTGCCAAATTTCCAATCCAAATTTTTTACAAAAACTATAAAAGTAAACATGCGGTTATTTACCTAGAAGGTGACGGATTAGTAATAAATACAAGAGGTGAAGTAGCACAGAACCCCACGCCTACTGATCCAATGGCTTTAAAGCTTGCATCTGTGGATAATCGTGAAATTAGTAAAATTGTAATCAACCGACCATTTCACTACACAAATAGAATAAATGCTGATTCTAGATACTGGACGACAGCTCGTTATAGCCATAAAGTAATTCAAGCGATACATGATGTCATAAAAACCTGCCAAGCTCGTTTTAACTTTGAAACAATAGAAATAGTTGCTTATTCTGGTGGAGCTGCAGTTGCACTGCTTTTAGCCCCAAAATTTGACAACCTTACAAAAATTACTTCTTTTGCTGGCAATTTAGATCATGTTAATTGGACAAAATACCATAAATCTCAGCCATTATTTGAATCGCTTGATCCATTAAAAAATAAAGCTTTGCTAGCAAAAATTTCTCAAACTCATTTTGTTGGAGAAAGTGATGATAACACAACTGCTGAACTAGCGCAGATTTATAAACAAAAAGTAGGATCAGACAACGTCACAATAGTTGCTGTTCCTGGCTTTAGTCATGACAGTAATTGGCCAGAAATTTGGAAAGAGCAAATTAAAGTGGAAGATAAAAGCAAAAACTACTAGAATATGAATAACAATATAAAAACAAGTAAAGCTGTGATTGTTTCCTGTCCAAGATGCCATAAGCAATATAGACTAGACGTTAGTCGACTGAATTACGCGCGCTTACCCGATAGTAGTGGTCTTGGAGTGCAGCTTGCATGCTCAAATTGCCATGAACAATGGTGGGAATTGAAAAAAGAATCTGTAAATGCAAATCAGCCAGAATTGCGTGCAGCAGTTCCAGAACAACCATTTCGTAACTTAACGGATATATCTTTATTATATCAAAGGCAAAACGCAAATTATTCTTATCAAAATGATGATTATGACCGCAGCCCTTCTTCTACCACACCCAATTTTGGCCCAGGATTTACTGCAAAAGTAGAAGATCAAATGTTTGTAACACCTATGCCATCTAACAAAAGCATAGTAGACAAACAGTCAAATTGGAAAAAAAGAATAAAAATCGCACTATGGAGTACAGTTATTTTTGGAGGAACTCTAGGTTTAGCTTTTGTAACTATGAAGCTTAGTAGCTCATCAAATTTAATTCATGATATTACTACTGCAGGAGCCCCCATAACACCAGGCGAAATTCTTATTGAAGACATACAATTCGATGTAAAATCATTTGACAGCAAGCAACAAAGAGTTATTGTGGCTGGCAATGTTAAAAACCCTGGCCCCCTTGCTATACCTTTGCGCAATATTCAAATTGCTGTTTGGGGTAGCTGTGCTGAAGGTCAAACGCCAAACGCCCAAGGACTTTGTGAAATCCGAGTTTGGACCTATAAATGGAAACAAGATTTACTACAACCTGGGGAACAGCTAACCTTCAAAGGTGCTGCAAAAATTCCGGCAAATTTGCAAGTAGATCAGGTTCATGTTGATGTCGCAGCAAACTAAAAAGTTGATTCATTCAACCACAGAAAAATATTTAAAAAGAATGTGGTATGCAATTAAGAATTTTTGGCCACTACTACTATTAACACAAATACCGTTAATAATTGTTTCTATTGTGCTATTAAGGCGAATCTTGCCTGTACCCACTTCATTACCCACTAAAAATGAGATGGTGCAAAATAAAAAAATTAAGAATTTAGAAATTCACATCAAAAATGTAAATGAAAAATTTTTGGATTTACAAGACCAAAATTCAAAAATCTTACAAGAGTTAAAATCTGAAAAAAATTCACAAAAGCATGGAAACTACGCAATTGAGAATAATCAGTTTAAACAGCACACTCTAGAAATACTTGATCGTATTGGTGAAAAAATAAGGTTAAACGAACCATTTGCAGGATTACTTGCAAACATTTCAAAAGATTGCATAAATTTTTCTGGTTATCAAAGCCTACACAAATATTCAACCAAATTGCCTTTAACTTTTTCACAATTAAAAAAAGCTTTTGATGAAATTTATAAAAATTATACGCCACCAAAACAAGATGCTAAATTCCCATCGTGGTTAGAAAAAATAGCTTCTTTCTTTCGAGGAAAAATAAAAATTGAATACCAAAATCAAATTAGAATTAATCCCCTGCTACCAGTGCTTGAAGCGCTTGAAATGCAAGATCTCAAATTGGCACTAGCTTTAGCAAAAGATATTAATTTACCAACTACTAAATTATGGACAGCTTTAGTCCAAGAGCGTATTTTACTAGAGAGTGAATATTCCCTATTCGCTGAGAAAATACAAGATTGGGCTAGTCAACCTGCTATTGAAACAGCACAAATACAACCAGAAAACACAAAGCAGGAGAATAACCTTTAATGGCATTTATAAAAGGTCTACGCTTTTTTCTGAGCCTTAGTATTGTATGCATTATAGGCATACTAATTATCAGCTACCCCGGTGAGGTTAAATTCGAATGGCTAGGCTATAGCGTATCACTACCAATAGGTTTATTCATCGCATGCTCATTTGTAATATTTGGATTGGTAAATATCTTTATCAATTTGTGGAAATGGTTATGGAATTTACCCCATAACTACCTTAAAAATTTGCAAAAAAAGAGAATACAACGTGCAAACAATTTACTAATTGACGGATTAAGTGCAATCGCCGCTGGCCAAAATCAAGAAGCAAAAGAAGTAATCAGCGTTGCATGTGAGCTATTACCTGAAAATCCACTGGCACAGTTTATTGCGGCTCAAGCCTCCTGCACAACAGGAGATGAAGAAGCGGCGATAAGGCATTACACTTTAATGCTTAAAGATAAACGAACAAACTTTTTGGGACTAAGAGGATTAATTGCGCAAGCAAAAGGTAGAGAAGACTATCGCCTAGCACAAGAATACATCAACAAAGCACTACAACTTCGCCCAGATTCCCCGTGGGTGCAAGAAGAGTACCTTTCAAATACCGTGTACCTTGCCCAAAAAGGAATATTCCCAAAATTAGAAAAAAGCAAGATTACTAAATATATAAGCAAGACACAATGGACAAGACACCAGGCAATACTATATTGGCTTAAAATACAGAGTGATCAATTGCTAAGTATTAGTGAAAAAGAAAAACTGCATATCAAAATTTTTGAGTTAACACCAGATTTGATAGCCAACATACAACAATTGGTAGAATATTACCTGCATATTCATGCATACTCTAAAGCCCAAAAAATACTTTTAGATGCTTTTAGGCATCATCCTCACCGCGTTCTAGGATTGTTATGGGACTCAGTATTCAATGAAATGGAACCTGTAGATCGCTACCGCACTATGGAAAAATTAATTGCTAATCAGGAAAAACATCCTGAAAGTTTGATTTCCCTAGCAACAAGCGCCATGAGAGCACAACTTTGGGGACAGGCAAAAGAACACCTAGATCACCTACTAATTCATGGCTACACTCGTACCGGATGCAACTTAATGGCAGAACTAATGGAACTGCAATATCCTGCGCAGTTTGAGCTGGCAAGAGAGTGGTGGCAACGTGCTTCAAATATCTCATCCGATTACGAATGGCAGTGTAATAATTGCCAAGCTAATTTTTCAAATTGGCAACCAGTTTGCAACCGTTGCAATACAATTGATCAGATTCACTGGCAGCAAACATCAACACCCCAAAGACTAGTTAGCGGTGATGTTATACATATTGAATCATTTACTGGTAAGCACTAGTTTGATTATGAAAATATTAAGCTAACGCAATGTGCAAGTTTTCATGAGACCAAGAACTCTAAAGCCAGGGAGGGGGTCATGATAGCGCATAAGAATAGTTAAAGTTTTAAGCAACTTTATTTAAACAACCATCCATGGCATTGCAACTCATTTCATCAAAAACTTGTACACTGCGTGCAGCTAGATTTGTGAAAAATATTATTTTTTTCACCTTGATCATCTGCCATCCACTGCTCTACTGTATTCCGTAAGTAATCCTCCGTACCCCCCCACAATGGGGATATGATCTTTCTAGAGGTTGTTGTGGATTTATACTAATGGCATCTTCTACGAAAACACATGGTAGCGCAGTCCTGGTATTTATAAAAAACTGAGGTATATACTTTTATGAAAAAATTGTTACTACTACTGCTCCTGCTAACTCAACACAATTCATTTGGCTGTGACGCTATCTGGAAAACTGGAGCTGAAAATGATTCCGGTCCAACTCAGCTGTTAAAAGATATCTTTGAAATTACCAAAATAAAAAATAATGGTAGTCTTAAAAACGCCATTCAACAAACTCAGTTTAGGTGGCTTAGGCCAAAGCTTATGCAACAATGGCATCATTATCGCTTTTTAGATAGGGGGCAAAAACGAGACCTCGAAAAATTAATTAAAGATTCTTTTTTCACCAGGGAAAAGCTGCCAAAACACAAACACTACGATACAGTGATACTTTGTGGTGCTTGGTCTGAAGTTGCCAAAATGCGCATTGCTTTTTTAGTTAAACTATATGAGCAAGGAATTACTTTTGATAAATTTTACTTGTTGGGGTGCGATCGTAGTTTAAGAAGTGGTGCTGATGAAGAAAAAAAACTTATCCCTTTGCTAAAGCAAAAAAATATTGCCTTAGAAGAAGTCGCAATGATTGAGTACTTGTGGCAACAAACGCCTATGCCCGAGTCACTTAAAATATTCCCGATTAAGCTATATAAGGCGATTAAGAGCTTAGGCGGCCTTAGTCCAACCTTGTGCGATGCTTTAATGGTAATGGTTAGTAACGCAAAAATTACAAAAGGTGAAAGCTTTTTACTTATCTCTAGCAATCCTTATATTTGTATGCATGACGCGGTTGCAAAAAAAGTTTTGGCCCCATATGAGGTAAACGTTGAAACAGTAGGTCCAGCTATGGAAAAAGAATCACTCGAAGATGTGCTTGATAGTATTGCTAGGTGTTTATATAACTTAAAAAAAAATAAAGGGGGATGATGCCCAAGATAACTAGGATAAACAACGTCTCTTTCCGACTTCCTGTGGTATGAAAATGAGAGTAAATAACAGTTAGGACAGATTTTACTGCAGAGATTACCGCACGCCAAGCTGCTTTAGGTACTGCTTTGCTTTGGTTGGTATTGCCAAAGAATATCTAGAGCGTGATGTGGCCAAATGTGTTCACATAAATTTAACTTCACTTTGATCAAAACAACATTTAGTGAACTCGCCTATGACAAAATTGAACTCCGCTTTGAAAAACGACAATTTTACACACCATCTATCCGATCTGGAGAATTTACCCCAAAAATTCTCGTGGACTAAAAATAATAGCCATGCGAAAAAGTAACAGAGAGCTGGTACTTTATAGAAGAAGGTAGGTAAAAATGCTGGGATTCTTTCACACGTTTATGTTGTCTTTATGCCTAACTCACCTTACGCAGTGAGTTGCGATATTTGAGGAAAAGCAGTAGATAGAAGTTATC